>JAGXFI010000120.1 GCA_024637305.1 Sulfitobacter sp. | reverse complement strand
GGTGACGAAACGGCGCAGGAAAAGCGCGGCGGTGATGCACCCGGCGAAGCCGCCTTTGGGCGCGTTATCCAGATCCGCGATGCCGGGTTCGATCATCTCTTCGTAGGGGGTGTGAAACGGCATGCGCCACACCGGGTCCGCGACGGTCCAGGCTGCCGCTTCGAGTGCCGCGACGAAATTGGCGTCGTCGCTGAAATACGGCGCAAGGTCCGGTCCGACGGCGACCCGTGCCGCGCCTGTCAGCGTCGCCATTGAAATGATCTGGTCAGGTGTTTCCTCATCCGCCAGCGCCAGCGCGTCGGCCAGCACCAGACGCCCTTCTGCATCCGTGTTGTTGATCTCGACGGTAAGACCCTTGCGGGAGGTCAGGATGTCCTGCGGGCGAAACGCATTGCCCGCGATTGAATTTTCGACCGCGGGTATCAGCACGCGCAACTGCACGCCGCCACCTGTTGCCATGATCATATGCGCAAGGCCAAGAACGGCGGCCGCCCCGCCCATGTCTTTCTTCATCAGGCCCATCGACGCCGCGGGCTTGATATTCAGGCCGCCGGTGTCGAAACACACCCCTTTGCCCACCAGGGTCAGGCGCGGCCCCTGATCCCCCCAGCGTATGTCGATCAGGCGCGGCGCGCGGTCCGCGGCGCGGCCTACCGCGTGGATCATCGGCAGGTTGGCCTCTAGCAGGGCGTCACCCGTCGTCACCTCAATCCGGGCACCGTGTTTCGTGGCCAGATCGCGTGCGGCCTGCTCAAGATCCGGCGGGCCCATGTCCGATGCCGGGGTGTTGATCAGATCGCGTGTCAACGCTTCGCCCGCTGCAATCGCTTCGATCCGGGCGCGATCAATCCCATCCGGTGCAACAAGCCGCGCCTTCATCGGCGAGGCCTTGGCGTATCGGTCAAAACGATAGCTGGCCAGCAACCAGCCAAGCGCCTCGCTTTCTGCTTCGGCGTCTTCCAGCCCGCTCGTAACGGAGTAATCCCCGGCGGGGAGCTTTGCCGCCGCCTGGGCCAGATGGAACCGCCCGCGCGCCCGGCTGCTTGAAGTTCCGTACCCCGCAAGCGCCGCCTCCGGCGTACCATCGGCGCGCGGCAGGGCCAGCGCCTGACCCAGCTTTCCGCTAAAGCCATTCGCCGTGACCCAATTGCGCACGCCGTCATCTTGACTGCCCAGCCAGGAGGCAAGCGCCTCTTCGGTCAGGACGTGCAAAGGGACCGACGTGTCGGTTGCATCGGCAAAGGTCAGGGACATGGGCATGGGCCTTCAAGCTGTGGGCAAATCAGACGCAGCCTATCCTTTCCTGCCGCCTTCGCAAGATGGGAGCCTACACGCTAAGGTCCTGATGATCCCAGATCGCCGTCAAGGACCGTTCGCCGATCCGTAACAACCGCGACAGCGTGGCGGCAAGCGCCACTTCGTCGTTGTCATCAACGCAAAGCGTCACATCGCCCGCGACACGGCCAAGGCTGCTCATCCCGATCTGATCGGCAATGGCAATCAGCGACCGCGCATTTTTGCGCAGTTCCGACAACCGGTTTTCGCGGTAAAGTCTTTCACATTGCGCCATGCGCAAAGCCAGCTCTTCCATTGCTCGGCAAACAACATCCTCCGCAATCGCCTCGCCCAACTGCATATAGAGCGCGCCCAGACGTTCCTGATCGACCTGGACCGACTCGGACGGTCGGATTTTCATAACCTGAGACATGTATCACCCCTTTAGCTGCCCCCACGGCAGAGCCCCGTTATGACTCGCCACAAGTTTTCAAATCGTTGAGGTGAAGGCGCGTTTTCTCTCGAATTCGCATTGAATTCAGGCTATCCCCTTTCGAGACTTTGAAGGGGACAAGCCAAGATGGATCGTGCGAAACCACTGCCGACCTATTTGTTGCAACGCTATCATGGTTGGAAGGCTACCAGTTACGCCCAAAACCAGTCGTGGTATCGCAAGCTGGCCACTGACGGCCAGCACCCGCGCGCCATGGTCATTTCGTGCTGCGACAGCCGCGTCCACGTCACATCCATTTTCGGCGCAGAGCAGGGCGAGTTCTTTATTCATCGCAACATCGCAAATCTGGTGCCGCCCTATCTGCCGGACGGCGAACAGCATGGCACATCAGCAGCCGTCGAATATGCCGTGCGGGTGCTCAACGTCGCGCATCTGATTGTTCTGGGGCATTCCAACTGTGGCGGTGTGCAGGGATGCATCGACATGTGCCGTGGGGCCGCACCGGAACTCGAAGCCAAAGACAGCTTTGTCGGGCGCTGGATGGACATTTTGCGCCCGAAATACGATCTGGTACGCGACATGGCCGATGCTGCCGACCAGCAGCGCGAGCTTGAAAAACACGCTGTGACGATTTCGCTCGAAAATCTGGTGACGTTTCCGTGGGTCGCAAAACGTATCGACGATGGCACCTTGACCCTGCACGGTATGTGGACCGATATCGCCGAAGGCGGGCTGGAATATTACGACCCGCAAGAAGACGGCTTCAAGGCGGTTTAGACAACCATGAGTGAACTTTTCAGTCTGGCAGGCGATAACCTGCTGTCTCCGATCATCCTCAGCTTCGCACTCGGCCTTTTTGCAGCGCTTGCACGTTCGGACCTCAGCATCCCCGAAGCGGTGGCCAAAGGGCTTTCGATCTATCTGCTCTTCGCGATCGGCTTCAAGGGAGGGGCAAGCGTGGCAGACTACGGGTTTGACGCGCGGCTTGGCTTTTCGCTTCTGGCAGGCGTTATCCTGTCGGCTTTGCTGCCGTTGATTGCCTTTGCATTGTTGCGTCTGATGACGGGCCTCAGCCGTCTGGACGCAGCTGCTGTCGCCGCACATTACGGGTCGATCTCCATCGTGACCTTCGTCGCGGCCACGTCGGTACTGGAAGGCCGGGGTATCTCATCCGAAGGGTACATGGTCGCCGTCGCCGCCGCGATGGAAGCGCCTGCAATCCTGTCGGCACTCTGGCTGGTGACACGCGGGTCAGGGGGCGACGGGCGCGGCATGGACAGCAAGTTGATGCGTGAAATCATGCTCAACGGGTCCATCGTCCTGCTGGTCGGTGCCTTTGTGATCGGGTGGGCCACCGGTGAGGATGGGTTGGCCGAAATCTCCAGCTTTATCGTGGCACCGTTTAAGGGTGTGCTGTGCCTTTTCCTGCTGGATATGGGGCTTGTTGCCGGACGCGGTCTTCGCGGCGGCAGCGGTATCCTGCGGCCGGGCGTGTTGGCGTTCGGCGTATTGATGCCGCTCATAGGTTCGGGGTTTGGTCTTGCTGTCGGGGCCATGCTGGGCCTTTCACTGGGCGGTGTGGCACTGTTGATGGTCCTATCGGCCTCGGCATCCTACATCGCGGTCCCTGCCGCCATGCGCGTCGCCTTGCCAGAGGCGAATCCGTCCATCTACCTGACCCTGTCGCTGGGCGTCACGTTTCCATTCAACCTGACGCTTGGTATCCCGTTGTATATCGCCATCGCGCAAACCGTGATCGGAGGCTGAAAAATGCAGACACATCGCGCCAAACGTGTCGAAATCACCATAGAAGCAGTCATGCAATCTCGCCTGACCGAAGCGCTGCAGAAGGCCGGCGTCAAGGGATACACGATCCTGCCGGTTTACGGCGGCTCGGGTCGCTCTGGCGAATGGAACCGTTCAGGCCAGATCAGCCGCGCGCATGGCATGGTCCAGGTCATCTGTATCATTCGCGAAGAGCGGCTTGATGCAATGCTCGAAGCGGCGTTTGCCGTGGTGGAACGCCACATCGGCGTCGTCAGCGTGGTGGATTGCAACGTCCTGCGCGCAGAGCGGTTCTAGGGCTGCCAGTACAGCTCTTGTCCATCGGGCCAGTCCAGATCGACCCTCACGCGCACCGTCTTCTTCTCTCCCGGCTCCAGTTTCAGTGACCAGACGGATACGCCTCGTCGCTGTTCGAAGTCCTGCGCATCCGGCGGCGGCGTTGCGCGGACCTTGACGCTCAGATCCTCCTGCTCTGCATAGGGCAGCGCAAAGATCGTTTGGACAGTCTCAGGGGTGTCCAGCAGGTTCTCGACCGAAAACTCCATTTCCTGAATTCGGGTGCTGCTTGAGGTGAGGAATCCGCGATCGCCGGTGTTGTTGTCCAGCAACGTATAATCCAGCCGCAGACCTTCGAGGGCACCAAAGCTGATCTCGGCTTCGGCGCCGGCGGGGATATGCTCGAACGGGATACGGCCCACGAACACGCCATCGCTTGAAACGGACGCAAGGCCCGGCAGAAACGGTTCTGGCGTCGTGTTGGTAAATTCAGCCATCAGGAACGCCGTCTGGTCGAAACGAGGGGCCGCGCGATTGAATTCGCGGGCATCAAAGGTGAATTGATCGAGCGATATAATGACGTGGCCGTCCGGTGCCACGCTTATCGGGCGAGGATAGCCATAGGTGACCGACAGTCCCTCAATCGCTACCTGGGCCGTGATTGCCAGCGCTTCTTTCGGCGATGGTGCCGCGCGGGCAATGCTGTCCGCGACAGCCGATTCTGACGCATAACGGCCGGCACCTGCCTCGCCTTTGGGCTGGATTTGCGCCAGCGACGGGTAGGGTTCTGTGGGGACGACCTGCGCGAACGGATCGGCGGTAGACAGGGTCAATGCCACATCCGTCCACGCCTCATTTGTCCACTGGTTCAAGACCACCTTGCGCGACAGGTCGATTTGCGCCGGTTCGCCGCGCGTCAGGTTCAGATCGTAATCCGCCTGCCAGCGCGCATTCTGAATCAACGTATCCAACGTCATCTCGACCGGCCCCGTTGCGTCTGCTTCGACAGAGATTGCGAGGACATCTACCTCCCCCTGCGGAGGATTGAGTCGCGCCAGATCACGATCCGCTTGGGTCAGCGTTTTTTGTGCCTCGTCGCGGGCTTCGATTGCATCGCGAAGGGCGGTTTCGGCTTCGAGCTTGGCGATGGCAGCCTGCGATACTTGTTCCGCGACCATGTCGCTGGCATTGCGCAGCGCGTTTGCATCCGTTGCCGTCAGATTGGCACCCGAGAGGCTGCGCAGATATGCCAGTTTCTGTTCCTGCCCCACGACCGCCGCCTGGCCGCGGGTGACCGTGTCGGCACGGGTCTGCAAGGCGTCCTTCGCGGCATCGACACGCGCCTGCGCCGCGCTTTGCTCATTGGTAAAGACCGCCTGTGCGTCCGTCAGATACCCCGGCAGCGCCTGAACCGCGCCCAGCGCCACGCCTTCTGGCACTGCAACGCGCGGGGGCGTGCCGTCGACAGTGTAGGGGATCAAGACCCGATGCCGTCCAGCAGGCAGATTGACCGTGAACGTCCGGCCGACCGTCGCGCCGCGAGGATAGACCGTGACGTCCGTGACAGGTGCCGCCGTCAGGAAATCTTCGGCCCAGGCAGGGCCGGCCAATAACGTGGTAGCAAGCAAAATGCGCAACATAAGAAGGGCCCCGGATCAAGTTGATTGGGGCCCACTCTTTCCTGTCTGCCGGGCGTTGGCTAGCCCTTTTTCAGGCACTCCCGCCCCAGCAGTTCTGCGATCTGAACCGCATTCAGCGCGGCACCCTTGCGCAGGTTGTCGCTCACCACCCACATATTCAGACCGTTATCAATCGTGCTGTCCTGCCGGATGCGGCTGATGAAAGTGGCGAAATCGCCGACACATTCGATCGGCGTGACATAGCCGCCGTCCTCGCGCTTGTCGATCACCATGCAGCCGGGGGCTTCGCGCAGGATGTCGCGGGCCTCGTTCTCGTCCAGATGATCCTCGAACTCGATATTGATGGCTTCGGAATGACCGACGAAGACGGGCACACGCACGCAGGTCGCCGTGACCTTGATCGACGGATCGACGATCTTCTTGGTCTCTGCGACCATCTTCCATTCTTCCTTGGTCTCACCCGAATCCATGAACACGTCGATATGCGGGATCACGTTGAAAGCGATCTGCTTGGTGAATTTCCTGGCCGGCTTGTCGTCCGTAGGGTTGTAGATCGACTTGGTCTGATCCCAAAGCTCATCGATACCTTCTTTGCCGGCACCTGAAACGGACTGATAGGTGCTGACCACGACGCGCTTGATCGTCGCCCGGTCATGCAGCGGTTTCAACGCCACGACCATCTGTGCGGTCGAGCAGTTGGGATTGGCGATGATGTTCTTTTTGGAATAGCCGTGGACCGCCTGCGGATTGACCTCCGGCACGATCAGCGGAACATCGGCATCATAGCGATAAAGCGAGGAGTTGTCGATCACGACGCAACCCGCCTTTGCAGCTAGCGGTGCGTATTGCTTGGTCGCCTCGGACCCAACGGCAAACAGCGCCATGTCCCAACCAGCGAAATCAAAGGTGTCCAGATCCTTGCATTTGAGCGTCTTGTCGCCAAAGCTGACTTCGGTGCCCTGCGAACGGCGACTGGCCAGCGCCACGATCTCGTCCACGGGGAACTGGCGTTCGGCCAGAATGTTCAGCATTTCGCGGCCCACATTGCCTGTGGCACCCACGATGGCGACGCGATAACCCATCTGTCTACTCCAATTTAATTTTGACGGCTGGCGCGTCTTATACCCCTTCACCACATAGGGAAAGGGGCGTCAGTCCGTTGTGTCCTGCGAGAACAGATAGATCACCATCCCCAGTGCCAGAAAACCGGCGAAGAGCGCGAAAAGGATGACGTAAGGCCCGTGCGCTGTCGCTGCGGGGGTGGCCGCATCATAGACACGACCTGATACGAACTGCATCACCCCGACACCGCCGATACTGCACAAGTTCAATAGCGTCATGCCGCGCCCGACCAGGTGCGGCGGCAGGAAGCTTCGGCCATGCGCCATGATCGGGGGGTAGGTCATGGCGAAAAAGCCGATGACGCAGATGATGACCGCAGACAGAATGAACCCCTGCGCCGGAATGATAGCCAGCAGCAGGGTTGCCCCCAGCGTGATCGCCGTGCCGGTAAAGATCACCCATTTGCGTGTCCTGAATATCCGGTCGAGCGGCCCGTAGGCAAACGTGCCCGCGATCATCGCCAGCCCCATGCAAAAGGTGACCCAGCCAATGCTGCGTGCGGTCACGCCGAACACGTCCTCAAGGTAGGGACCGACCCACAGCCCGCGAAACGCGCCGATATGCGCGTATGAGACCGCCATCAACGGAAAGATCACCCAGAGCGCTCGAAGGCGGATCACTTCGGCGAAACTGCCGCGGGCCTCGCCCTCGGGTTTGGCAGGATCGGCGACCAGCAGCCAGATACCGACAGCCGTCGCCGCCGTAAGCGCGGCCAGACCCCAAAGAGAAACGCGCCAGCCCAGAAGTTCGGCGGCGTAGGCGACGGGAAAGGAGGCAAAGACGTTGCCGGACGTTCCCACACCCACCATCATCGCCGCCAGTACGGCGAAACGGGCGGGCGGAAATTCCCGCGCAAAGATGTAATAAGATGCCATCAGCACTGGTGCGCAGCCGATACCGATCAGGGCCATCGCGATGCTCAGGTGCCCAGGCGTCGTTGCAACGGCGAACATGGCGGCACCCCCAGCACCGCCAATCAGCAACAGCGTCGACGCCGTCCTGCGCGGTCCCAGCGTGTCCAGCGCCCAGCCGATCGGGATCTGCATCGCCGCAAAAGCGATGAACCAATATCCGGACGCCGCGGCCAACGCATCAGGGGTCGCACCGATGTCTTCGCGCAGGAATGGGCTCAACACGGCGAGGAAAGCGCGAAAAAACTGGCTTAGTACATAGGCGACCGCCAGCAGCAGGATACCGTATGTCACTTCTTGGTCGCCTGCCATTTTGCGGCAAGTTCCCGGGCGGCCTGACCCAGCAGCGAGATGTCCGACCCGACCGCGACAAACCGTGCGCCCGCGTCCATCGCGCGGCTGGTCATATCATCGTCCATCGAAAGGATGCCGGGTGCCTTGCCCGCGGCCGCGATGCGCGACAACGCGTCCATGATCGCATGCTGTACGTCGGGATGGTCTGGGTCGCCCAGATGCCCAAGATCGGCGGCAAGATCGGCTGGTCCGATGAACACGCCGTCGACGCCTTCAACCTCCAGAATCTCGTCCAGCGCTGCAAGGCCTGCCCGGTTCTCGACCTGTATCAACAGACAGATTTGCGCATCGGCTGTCGTTCCGTAGTCTTTCAGGACCGAAAACCGTGCCGCGCGGGTCAAGGGATAGGCGACGCCGCGATTGCCCTTGGGTGGATAGGTGACCGCGCGCACCAGCTTCCGCGCCTCTTCGGCGGATTCCACCATCGGAATCAGCACCGTCTGCGCCCCGGCATCCAGCGTCTTCTTTATCATCCAAGTCTCGCCGACGGGCAGACGCACAACGGCGTGGGTGTCGGTCGCCGCCAGCACCTGCAACTGTTGAAAGATCGCGCGTTCGTCGTTCGGCCCATGCTCGGCGTCGATCACGACCCAATCAAAGCCGGCCTGTCCGACAAGTTCCGCACTGAATGTGTCCGCAAGACCCATCCAGCAGCCGAATACGGTCTTTCCCTCTGCAAGGGCTTTCTTGAACGGATTGACGGGTGCTTGCATGGGGCGTTCCTCAGAGCGTGTTTCGCGCCACCCTAGCGCCGACCTGTCGGGTTTGACCAGAGGGTCAAATCACCTTGATCACATCCTTGTCTATCGCCAGCATATAGCCCCGCCGGGCGATGTTCTTGACCAATAGCTCGCTGACGATCTGGTTGCCCAGCGTGTCGCGCAGCCGCTTGATCCGCGTGGCCCCTGCCGCCTCATCGCAATCGGCGGCGTCCCGCCCCGAGATCATGCCCTCAATCTCTGAGCCCGACAGGACGTCATCGTCCATCCGCGCTTCGGCCAGAACCGACATCGTCTCCATCGCGGCCGTGGTCAATTTGAACCCAAGGTTATTGAGGTAAACGGTATTTTCCTCGCGACTGATCAAAAGCGAACTTACCTGAATTCCCACACGCTCGATCTGGGCCATGCGCCGGTTGAACGCGACCAGCATGACCAGAAAGACCAACGCCGCAATCAGCATGGCGGAGGCGAACACCAGCAGGACGACGATAACGACCCGGTAACTCTGCAGCGTTTCCGAAAACGCAGTGCCCGATTGCGCGAGAATTTCCAGCAGTTTGATTTCCGCTTCGCCGGTAAGATCGTCATTCTCGACAAAGATCCGTTCGACCTGCGCGTTGAATGCGTTCGCGTCAGGCAGCGCCCAGAACAGCAGACCCGCGCCGATAAGCAAGACCAGCACGATACCGATAATCCCGCCCCAGACAAAGCGGCCGCCGAAACGGCGCATGTCAGAAGCGGAGGAAGTTTGATCCGGCACTGTTTTTCCTTTGGTTCAAACCTTCGTCCCCGAATACCGACACGATATTCAACAACGTCCACCCTTCCGCCGCCAGCCGGCTGGCCAATTCCGCCCGCGCGGCGGCCGGATCGCAGGCCCCGTTAATCTGCGCGACACCATAGTGCAGGCGCAGCGGATCGTCCTTCTTGGCCTTGTAATCCGCAAAGCACGCTGCCGCTGCGGGGGACGCGAACAACAAGCCAAGGGCAACGAAAAGGGGAAATGCGTGTTTCATGTCTCCCTGATGCGCTTTTGCGGGCCGATATTCAATATCGCAAAGGTCGCAGGCCGCACGCTATCCAATAACAAGCCCGCGCTATTGCCTGTCCGGCGACATCAGGCCCAGATTTCAGGCATCGCGTCAAAACCTGTCGCCCCACTGCCTGAAAGGAACTGCCATGATCCGCCAAGCCATTGCCACTTGCATCGCTGCCGCCATCGCACTTGTCGGCGTGACGGCGGCACCCGCCCATGCTGATCAGGACGATGTCGCCAAGGCTCTCGCGGCCCTTCTGGGTATCGCGATCATAGGCAAGATCATCCATGACCGTAAAGACCGCGATGACGACGTCGTCACGCGTCGCAATCTGGATGACCGTGTCTTGCGACCGCACCGGCACGTTGATCCGATCCATCCGCGCCCGTTGCCGCGCCGTGTGGACCGTAAACTGCTACCGCAACAATGCTTCCGCAGCTTCGATACGTATCAGGGTCGCGTGCTTATGTTTGGCCGCGACTGCCTGCAAAAGCATTACGTCTTTGCCAACCGCCTGCCGCGCGAATGCCGCCAGCGCATCAAGACGTATCGAGGCAAGCGCGTTGGTTATGAAGCCCGCTGCCTGCGCGATAACGGCTACCAGTTGGCGCGCAATTGATTTCGCATTCGGTGCGCGGCGATAACGCGTGCCGATCTCCGGGGACCCCCTCGTCCCCTGACTGAAGGAGGAGATGTTCGGGCATCTCCTCCTTTTTTTGTTGCGATGGGCGGCTGCTTGGGGTTTCACGTCACCATGCCTGACTATTCCTTCGAAACCGAAGCCCGCGCCAGTCGCTATATCCGCATCGCGGGCGTCGACGAAGTCGGGCGCGGTCCGCTGGCCGGACCCGTGACCGCCGCCGCTGTCGTGCTGGATCCCGCCGCCATCCCTGACGGCCTCGACGATTCGAAAAAACTGACGGCAAAGGAACGGCTGCGGCTCTATAAACTGATAGAAGCCTCGGCGGACGTTTCTATTGCTCACGCGTCCGTTCAGGAGATCGAAGACCTCAATATCCTGCGCGCCAGCCACCTTGCGATGAAGCGTGCGCTGGCCGGGCTGCGCATACCCCCCGATTTCGCGTTGATCGACGGCAACATGGTGCCGCGCGATCTGGACCTGCCATGCCGTTCGATCATCAAAGGCGACAGTTACTCGGTCTCTATCGCGGCGGCCTCAATCACGGCTAAAATATGTCGAGATTGTGTCATGATGTCCTTGGCGCAACAGCACCCGGGCTACGGTTGGGAAACCAACATGGGATATGGATCAAAAAGCCACATATCTGCGCTTCAAAATCTTGGTGTGACCCCACACCATAGACGTCTGTTCAAACCCGTCCACAACATCTTGTATCAAGATAAATAACTAACTGCTTGATTCAAAAAAGAAATTGACCACGAATCAGGTTTGAATCATCCTGTTCCTCAACCAATGAGTGCACAATGCACCGGGACAGAGGCAGATTGATGAAAACGAAAACCAAGGACGCTCCGGCGCTCCCCCTCAACACGATCCTTGCCGGCGATTGCATCGAGGCGATGAATGCGCTGCCTGAAAACAGCGTTGACCTGATCTTTGCCGATCCGCCGTACAACCTGCAATTGCGCGGCGACCTGCACCGGCCCGACAATTCCAAGGTCGATGCGGTGGACGATGCCTGGGACCAGTTTTCCAGCTTTGCCGCCTATGACGAGTTCACCCGCGCATGGCTCAAGGCGGCGCGGCGTCTGTTGAAACCCGACGGGGCGATCTGGGTTATCGGTAGCTATCATAACATTTTTCGCGTTGGTGCATCACTTCAGGATGCCGGTTTCTGGATTCTCAACGATGTGGTCTGGCGCAAGGCCAACCCGATGCCCAACTTCCGCGGCAAACGTTTTACCAATGCGCATGAGACGATGATCTGGGCAGGCAAGGACGAAAACAGCAAATATACCTTCAATTACGAGGCGCTGAAGGCGCTCAACGAAGGCATTCAGATGCGCAGCGATTGGGTGCTTCCGATCTGCAACGGCCATGAGCGCCTCAAGAACGACGAGGGCGAAAAGGCCCACCCGACGCAAAAACCAGAAAGCCTTCTGCACCGGATCCTCGTCGGTTCGACCAATCCCGGTGATGTGATCCTCGATCCGTTCTTCGGGACCGGGACAACAGGCGCGGTGGCCAAGATGCTGGGCCGCGATTTCATCGGGATCGAGCGCGAAGAAGCCTACCGCAAGGTTGCGACAAAGCGCATCGCCGCCATCCGCAAATTTGACCGCGAGGCGCTGGAGGTCAGCACCTCCAAACGGTCCGAGCCGCGCGTCCCTTTCGGCCAGCTTGTGGAACGCGGCATGCTGCGCCCGGGTGAGAATCTTTACTCCATCTCGGGCCGCCACACCGCCAAAGTGCGCGCAGACGGCACGCTGATCGGCGATGACATCAAAGGGTCGATCCATCAGGTCGGTGCTGCCCTCGAAGGCGCACCAAGCTGTAACGGCTGGGCCTATTGGTGCTTCAAGAAGGACGGAAAACGGGTTTCCATCGACATCCTTCGCCAGCAGATCCGCGCCGAGATGGCCGGCTGATCTACCCCAACTCATTCTGACACCGCTGGTGCTCTGGGGCCTTCGTATCGAAGGCCGCAACCAGGGCACTCACCTTGGCCTCGCCTCTGGCGGGGCTTTTTTTGTGGTGATGGTCCCGGTTCTCGCCGGAGTTACTCGCCCTATACCACGCTGCCGGTTCCTGCACTGATTACGGTTGAACGGAACTTCCTTGCGCCAGCCCTGTCGTACTGTTTCCGACGCGATGCCGAAGCACGACCAGAACAAACAGGGCCATCGAGAGCACCGCAAGAAAAGAGCCGATCTGTGCGATGGTTTCTCCCCGGTCCGTGATCGCCAGCACAATTCCCGGTATGAGGACGAGCACCGTCGCCGTGGTCAACACATAGTGCAGGACAGCGAGCCGTGTTGCTTGCGCGCCAGGGCTCAGCGCGTAATAGGTGCCGAAAACCGACATTGCGACGAAGCCTATCAGGTTCAAATGCCCATGGGCGGGTGAAAGTGTGTGATCATGGCTGGCCGACATCTGGATGCCCCAGATCATGCCGCACAGTGCAAAAATCGCGGCCGTCGCAAAGAACAGGGTCGGTAGAATTCTCATTGGTCTGGCTCCCTGATGGATGGGCCGATCGGAGGCCCGGTAAATCTAAAGTGATAGTGCGCGGCAGTACCCGCGATTGCGGGCATGTCTTGGGGAATACGAAAATGCTGGGCCATTTCAGCGAAAAACCGAAACAAATGGGGACTTCGATATGCGTCAAAATATCAAATCAACCGTCATATGAAAAATTGTTAGTTTGTATTATTACTATCCACATGGTGAATTTATCGAGCTTTGACCTCAATTTACTTCGGGTTCTCGACGCTCTCCTGCAGGAGCACTCGACCGTGCGCGCGGGCAAGCGTCTTGGACTTTCTCAACCGGCGGTTTCAGCGGCCCTGGGCCGTCTTCGCGCGGCGCTCGGAGACGAATTGTTCTTTCGACGCGGTCAGGGCCTGCAAGCGACGCAATATGCCTTGTCACTGGAAACACGATTGCGCGACACGCTCAATCAGATCGAGGCCCTAATTCAGGGGCCGGTAGGATTCGATCCGATCGCCTTGGACACGGGGTTCAGAGTTTCGGGAAGTGATTTCTTTGCAGAGTTGCTGATGCCAAAACTCGCTGAACGGTTGCAGGTCGAAGCGCCTTTCATGCGCGTGCATCTCGTTGACCTGGTGCCGGACAGCTATATCGATACTCTTGACCGTTACGAGATTGATCTGGCCCTGATCCCCATGATGGATCTGCCCGACTGGGTCGAAAGCCAGCCGGTGTTCCGGTCGTCCTTTTCCGTCATCGCGCGCACGAAGCACCCGCGTCTGATGCGGGCCGGTATCTTACCGGGTGATATCGTGCCGATCGACTTGTTCTGTGACTTGGGCCATGTGTTGTTTTCGCCAGAGGGGAACAGCAGGGCGATGGGCGATCACGCGCTGGCGCAAGTTGGGCGCGAACGTCGCGTGGTCATGACCATGCCGGTATTCTCGGGCGTCTACCGGGCGGTTGCAGGTTCGGATCTGATGGCGCTGCTGCCAAGCGCGCTGGCGAAGCGCGTGGCACCCGCAGTCGGGTTGGACATCTACCGCCCGCCGATGTCTGTCCCCACGGCGCAGATTTTAATGGTCTGGCATCGGCGTTTTTCGGTCAGTCCTGCACATGTCTGGCTTCGTCAAAAGGTTGCTGAATTGCTGGCACCTTTGGATGAAGTAAACTAGTACGGTCGTGCAAGATGCGGATTTAAACCAAACCCTTCGCGGTGGTTGAATTGCGGTGTCTTGGTATTAATTTGCATTCCTGCCACGCTGGGGCCTGCCTGGTGCAAACAAGGAGACAACGATGCGTCTTAACGATGATTTCAGCCAGCGTGTCGTCGTCCGGCCCGAAGATTACAATTGGACCTCGTCCCCTGCCAGCGGTGTTGACCGCATGATGCTGGACCGGATCGGAGACGAGGTCGCGCGCGCAACCACGATTGTCCGCTTTGCCCCGAACAGCCAATTTGATGCCCATGTGCATGGCGGGGGCGAGGAATATCTGGTGCTGGCCGGTGTCTTCTCGGATGAGAATGGAGATTATCCGGCAGGCACCTATGTCCGAAACCCCATAGGGACCGCGCACCGTCCCCATATTGGCCCGGAAGGTGCGACGATCCTTGTCAAGCTGCACCAGTTCGACGCTGAGGATACACAACCCAAGGTCATCGACACCCGCAATGCCGAATTTAAGCCCGGTTCACGCCCCGGTCTGACGGTCCTACCGCTTCATTCCGCGGCGCGCGAGAACGTCGCGCTTGTCCGTTGGGCACCCGGCACCCGTTTTGCCGATCATACCCATTGGGGTGGCGAGGAGATTTTTGTCATCGAAGGTACATTCCAGGATGAACACGGCGACTATCCTGCCGGTTCGTGGTTACGCAATCCCCACATGTCCAGACATGATCCATGGTCCGACGCGGGCTGCCTGATCTATGTAAAGACCGGCCACCTACCGCAATAGCCTGGTGGCCGCCGGATCAGTGCAGACGCCGCCGGTCGCGTGCGTGCTTGAGAGCCTCATGCACGTAGCGGGTGCCGAACTGCGCCTTATCAACCACATAAAGAACGCCCGCCGAAGCTGCTTTTTCCCACATGAAAGGGGAGGGCCAATCGCTGAACATGATCACCGGTACGCGGGACAGCCGCTCATCAGTTGCAAGCTCCAGCGCGAAATTCGCGCCCAGACCGTCCGGCAGATTGTTATCCAGCAGGATCAGGGAAATGTCACCTCGCACAAGCGCCTTGCGGGCCTGACCCAGCGTTGTCACCACCTCTATCTTCAGGTCCCGGTGTGAGCGCGCAACGATGCGCGACATCATCTGCTGATCGAATTCACTATCCTCGACAATCAGACAGATATCTGACTGGGCCTTCTTTGAAACACTGGTCGCGTGCGGCATGATATCCCCATAACTGCTTTCCGCGATCTTCTATGGCAGCGAAAGGTTAATATCGCCTTCAACGCGGCAGGGGATTGCGCGCTTTATTATAGGCGGACCAATCGACGATCTCGGGGTAATACATGCTGCGCCATTTGCGCACCCGTGGATTCATGATGCGTTTCCAAAGGGGCGGCACCATCGCTGCCATCGTCATGACCGGATAGCCGTAGGGTAGTTGCGGTGCCTCTGCGGGTCCATAGTTTTGCAAAACGGGAAACCGCCGATCGGGCTTGTAATGATGGTCTGAATGGCGCTGCAAATTGATCAACAGCCAGTTTGACGCGCGATGCGCCGCATTCCAGGAATGGCGCGGCTGGACATGCTCGTAACGTCCATCGCCAAGGTGTTTCCGCGTCAGGCCGTAATGTTCGATGTAATTGACCAACTCCAGTTGCCAGATCGCCACGCCAGCCTGCACCAGAAACAACAGCACGCCGATCCAGCCCCCCAGCAGCAAAGCAAGCAGCAGAAAACCCGCCTGCAGTGCCCAATAGCGGAAAAACGGGTTGGTCGGATCGGTCCAGCCCAGCCCCTTGCGGGCCAACAGCGCCTTTTCCGCCGCGAACGCCGAATGCCAGCATTGCTTTAGCACACGCGGATAAAACCGGTGAAACCCCTCGTTGTATCGCGCCGTCACTGGGTCGCGCGGCGTGGCCACATACCGATGATGCACCAACAGATGTTCTGACCGGAAATGCGAATATAACACCATTGCCAGCAAGATATCGGCCAGCCAACGCTCTGTCCGGCTCTTCCGGTGCATCAGCTCGTGACTATAGGTGATCCCCACGGTTCCGCTCAAAACGCCAACGCCGAAAAACACCCAGAATTTTTCCCAACTGCCCAGATGGCCGGCTTGCGGTACGTACCAGATCAGACCGAACACCGTGAGAAATTGCAGCGGCACCCATATTAGCGTCACCAAGCTGTACCAATAAAGATCGTCGTCATCCGTCTCTGCATCGCCATTGTCGAGGTTCAGACCAAAGACAGCGTCCAAAGCGGAAAAAAGATACCACGTCGCCAGCGGCACCAGCACCAGCGTCCAGCCGCCATAGAAGGCTGACACCCAGACCAGCGGGATCAGCGCCAGCGACAGCCAGAACGGCAACGCCCGACTGAAGTGTGCAAGGTCAGTGGCTGG
>JAGXFI010000119.1 GCA_024637305.1 Sulfitobacter sp. | reverse complement strand
TGTGCTGCAATTGGGTTTCGGCGTCTTGTCTGCGATGGACATTTCAGACCGCGCGGAACATGTGCTGAAGGCACTGCGGGACGGGCCCAATTCATATATCACTGCCGCCTTGGGCGAACAGCACCGACTGGATGTCGTCTACCTTGCCAGCCAGAAATCCCGTGAGGACGTATCGCTGGTCATGCGCATCGGCTCGCGCTTGCCGCTGTTTCATTCGGCCATCGGGCGGGCGATCCTCGTCGGCATGAACGATGAGGAACGCACGAGGGTTTTCAGCATGGCGCAGGCGCAGGGTGCCGATGTCGAGGAAGAAGGCCGAAAACAACTGCGCGCGGCCGAAGCCGAGTTTGCGGACAAGGGGTTCTGTTCGGCCTATGGAACCTGGCGCAGCGACGTTAATGGAATCGCGGTGCCGATCTATTCTCTGGCCGGTGCCCGGATCTATGGCCTGAACGTCGGGGGGCCGTCATTCCGGGTCAAACGCCGCCAGCTTGAAAGCGTCTATGCAGAGCTTTTGACACAGGCCGCAGAGTCTCTGAGCACCCACCGCTAAGGTGAGAAGAATCAATCGCGATCGGACGGACCGCTGTTCCACGATGCGGAACGCGACGCGCTTTGAAGGGGGTTTCTCTACGCGGTGATTTTCCGTCCGGTCCTCAAGGAGCAATCACTTTTTTCTGGTTTTACGCCGAGTCATTTACGCGGATCGACGTCCGGTTTGCGGGGCGCAAATTGATTTTTTGCACTTTTCCGGTCATCGTAGATGATATTAAATCAAATTAAAACAATACACTATGAAACCCCCTGCCTCCGAAGCGCGTGCCCATGCAGGCGTGCGCCACATCATCAGACCAAAGAATAGGCGTCTGCCTGATCAAGCCTGCAGGTTTTGTCAGTCTTGACTTTGCGCGGAGGTGTGCAAGGCTCTTGAAATTGCCCGAAAGTAAAAAAAATCGCTTTAGTGAAACGGGCTGCTTCAGGGAGGAATAACATGAAGAAACTCACCAAAATGGGCGCGGTCTCTGCGCTGTCACTGATTGTCGGTGCAAGCGCCGCTTTTGCCGAAAATATCAAGATCGCGTTTATCGACCCTCTTAGCGGACCGTTCGCCAGCACCGGCACCAACGGCCTGCACCAGTTCGAATTCGCGGTCGAGTACATGATCAACGACAAGGGCGGTGTGCTTGACGGTCAGACGATGGAAGTCGTCGGCTTCGACAATAAAACCAGCCCCAAGGAATCGCTGATCCAGCTTCAGGTCGCGATCGACCAGGGAATTCGCTATATCGTTCAGGGCAACAGCTCAGGCGTGGCGCATGCGCTGACCGAAGCCATCGACAAGCACAATCGCCGCAACCCCGACAGCCGCGTTCTGTTCCTGAACTACGCCGCCGTTGATCCTGCCCTGACGAATGAAAATTGCAACTTCTGGCATTTCCGGTTCGATGCCAACGCCGACATCAAGATGGACGCGCTGACGGACGTGATCGCCGAGAACCAAGACATCAAGGACGTCTACATCATCGGTCAGGACTATTCCTTCGGCAAGGCCGTCTCTGCGGCGGCCAATTCCATGTTGAAGGAAAAGCGGCCTGACATCGAAGTCGTCGGAGATGAATTGCACCCCATCGGCAAGGTGAAGGATTTCACACCCTATGCGCGCAAGGTCGTGCAATCAGGTGCGGATGCGGTCATCACCGGCAACTGGGGTGCGGACATGCTGGGTCTGGGCAAGTCAATCATCGAGAACGGTTTCGAAGGTCCGATCTATACCTACTACGCAGCAGGATCCGGCATGACGGCGGCATTCGGTGAAAGCGGAAAGGACCGTATTCGCCTCATCGCGCAGGGTGCCATCAACCCGATCGGCAGCGAAGAGGCCCGCGATCTCTATAATGCGTTCCTCAAGAAATATCCTGAAGGCAATATCGACCAGAGCCGTATTTTCAATACAATCGGCATGTTGTCGAAAGCCATTGAACAGGCGGGCACCGCAGATGATGTGGTCGCTGTGGCAAGCCAGCTTGAAGGAATGGAATACGACAGCATGTGGGGCGGCACGCTCTATATGCGTCCCCAGGATCACCAGCTGATCCAGGACATGCATATCGCTGTCCATACCAATGACGACATTGAATTCGATTATGACCAGTCCGGTTTCGGCGTCAAAAACGAATCGACAATCGAAATGGCCTCCAAGGACATTGCGACGTCTTGCGAGATGCAGCGGCCTGATCCTTCCTGACGGAAGATCGGCTCAACCCGCTCCCGAACCCATCGGGAGCGGGCCTTTCGATTCTGTTTGATCTCTCTACCTGGAGACCCCCATGGACCTGATACTCGTCAATCTTATCGACGGGCTGGTGACGGGACTGCTGTTGTTTATGCTGTCCGCCGGTCTGACACTCATCTTTTCGATGATGGGCGTTCTGAACTTTGCCCATGCCAGCTTTTACATGCTGGGTGCCTATTTCGCCTATCAGATAAGCCTCGCGCTGGGGTTCTGGATGGGGCTGCTGATCGCACCTTTGATCGTCGGGGTCATGGGCGCAGGAGTGGAGCGCTACGGATTGAGACGCGTGCACCAGTATGGTCACGTGCCCGAGCTGATCTTTACCTTCGGACTTGCGCTGCTGATCGAGGAACTGGTGCAATTCATCTGGGGCAAGAACCAGATGGCATATTCGGTGCCGGACGTGTTGAACTTCACCGCTTTCGCGATCTCGGGAAATTCTATTCCCGCCTACAAAATATTCATGATCTTTATCTCGATCGCGATCTTCATCGGTCTGCTCTACGTGCTGACCAAGACGCGCGTGGGCATGATCATTCAGGCAGCACTTAGCTATCCGCGCACGGTTGAGGCGCTGGGGCACAATGTGCCGCTGATCTTCATGGGGGTCTTTGGTGTTGGCACGGCGCTGGCCGGTGTGGCGGGCGTAATTGCCGGGCCGGTCCTGGGGACATTCCCCGGCATGGCCTTTGTTTTGGGCTCCATCGTCTTTGTGACCATCGTGATCGGTGGGCTTGGTTCATTGTGGGGCGCGCTGGTTGCGTCGCTGCTGATCGGGTGGATCACAACCTTCGCCAAGTCTTACAACATCGCGATGTCCGACATCCTCAACGGGATCGGCATCGTGACTCCGACGGATCTGGAAGACAATATTTTCCGCGACCTCTGGACGGTGACAAGCCCGCAGATTGCCGACATCCTGCCCTATATCCTTATGGTGCTGATCCTGATCTTCCGGCCCTACGGCCTTTTCGGAAAGCGTGCGGCATGAGCCAGATTGAGCAAGCCAAGAACGAGCCCAAAGGCGCTCGTCCCAAAGAGCAGATCACGACCGATCCCTCCGATGCCGCGCAGCGGATGCGGGCGGGTTCAATGATCATTCCGGTAACGCCGTGGGTCATCGCCGCTGTTTTGCTGGTGCTGATGCCGTTCATCTTCACGGATAATTCGGCGATCACCATCATGAACCAGATGTCGATCACGATCATCTTCGCGCTCGCCTACAACATGCTGTTGGGGCAGGGCGGGATGCTGTCCTTCGGACATGCGGTCTATGCTGGGGTCGGCGGGTTCTTCTGCATGCATGTGATGAATTGGTCGGACTTCTTTGCCGGTCTTCCACTGCCTTTGTTACCGTTGTTCGGCGGGCTGGCAGGAATGTCGCTTGCGCTGGTCGTCGGCAGCTTCTCGACCCGCAGCGCCGGCACCGTTTTTGCCATGATCAGCCTTGGCATCGGTGAATTGATCGCGGCGTGTTCGGTCATCATCGTTGCCTTCTTCGGCGGCGAAGAAGGCGTTTCCGGCAACCGGACCTATGCACAACCATTCTTTGGGGTCGAGTTCCTGCAACAGATCGACGTCTACTATCTGATTGCCTTCTGGCTGATCCTGTCGGCGCTGCTGATGTACCTGTTCTCGCGCACGCCTGTGGGACGGATGGCCAACGCCGTGCGGGATAATCCCGAGCGGGCAGAGTTCCTTGGATATTCCGCGCGCTGGGTCCGCTATTACAGCTTTGTCGCCTCCGGGTTCTTTGCCGGGATCGCAGGCGGCCTTTTCGCCATCAACTACGAAATCCTGACGGAGGAGAACCTGAACACGGCCTCATCGGGCGTCATCCTGTTGGTCACCTTCCTTGGTGGCGTCGGCTTTTTCTTTGGTCCGATCATCGGGGCGATTGCATTTACGTTGTTGCAGACGGTCCTCAGCCTCCAGACTGAACTATGGGCGTTTTATGCCGGTGTTCTGTTTGTCGCGACGGTCATGTTCTTTCCGGGCGGTCTTGCGGGTCTGTTGATGATGCATGTGCCGGTTTTCAGATTGGGCAAGGCGCGGCTGCTGATCATCCCCTACCTCAAGACGCTTTTGCCTGCGGCCATCGGGTTGCTCGGTCTTGCCGGTCTGGTGGAACTGGTTTTCCATTACCGCCATGCGGCAACCGGCGATAATGAAATGACTGTGTTCTGGACCACCTTTGACAGTCATAACATTCTGCCCTGGGTCGTGTTGATCGCTATTGCAGGCATCGGTCTGGGCATTGCCAAGAAGACCGCACCGTCCCTGCTTGAAGCCTGGAACGAAGCCACGACCCCCGATGGAGGCACGCGATGACCCCTGCGCTCGAACTCAAAGGGTTGCGAAAAAGTTTCGGCAAGGCCGAAATCATTCGCGGCATTGACCTGTCCATCGGCAAGGCGGAACGGCACGCGGTCATCGGGCCAAACGGTGCCGGGAAATCCACCTTGTTCAACCTGATCACGGCACGGTTTCCACCGACGGAAGGCACGGTAAAGCTGCACGGGCAGGATTTGACCGGCATGCAGCCCTTCCAGATCAACCGTCTGGGACTGTCCCGTTCGTTCCAGATCACCAACATCTTTCCCAAGATGACGGTATTTGAAAACGTGCGATGCGCGCTCTTGTGGTCGCAGGGCTACAAGTATTCGTTCTGGCACATGGTCAACCGCAAACGGGACCTGACCGAAGGGGCCGAAGCGATCCTTGAGCAGATCAATCTGACCGAACGGCGGAACCTTCCTGCTGGAGTTTTATCTTACGCCGAACAACGCGCGCTGGAAATCGGCATCACGATTGCAGGCGGTGCTGATGTCGTGATGCTCGACGAACCGACGGCGGGCATGAGCAACTCCGAAACGGATTACATCACCGACCTGATCCTGAAGGTGACCGAGGGCAAGACGCTGATCATGGTCGAACATGACATGGGCGTCGTCTTCGGTCTTGCCGATCGCATATCCGTATTGGTCTACGGAGAGATCATCGCGACCGGCAAACCCGAGGACGTGCGCGCCGACCCGCGTGTGCAGGAGGCTTATCTTGGTGCCGCATTGGAGGCTGAACACTGATGATCGAAGTTACAGATCTGCACGCCTATTACGGCAAGTCACATATCCTGCAGGGCGTCACCATCAACGTCCAGGAGGGCGAGATTGTCGCCCTTTTGGGGCGCAACGGTGTGGGCCGCTCGACCACTTGCAAGGCCATTATGGGCGAAGTCCCTCCGACAGGTTCGGTCAAGTTCAAGGGTCAGGAAATTGCCGGCAAGAAATCCTTCGAGATTGCGAACCTTGGCATCGGTTACGTGCCCGAGAACCGGGATATCTTTCCGGGTTTGACGACGCGGCAAAACCTGATCCTCGGGCTTAAGCCGGGTCAGAAAGATGGCGCGGGCCGCTGGTCGATGCAAAATATGTTCGACATGTTCTCCAACCTGAAAGAGCGCGCGGATGTCGAAGCGTCTGTTCTGTCCGGTGGCGAACAGCAGATGCTGACCATGTGCCGGACATTGATGGGCGATCCCGAATTCATCATGATCGACGAACCGACCGAAGGTCTGTCGCCCCAGATGACCCAAAAAGTTGCCGAAATCCTGCAGGAGATCGCGAAGCGCGGCATTTCCACGCTGCTGGTGGAACAAAAACTCTCCATCGCGATGGACATTGCGGATCGGGTTTATGTCATGGGCCACGGTCAGGTGGTATTCGAGGGCACGCCGGAGGAATTGCGCACGCGCTCGGATGTCCGCAAGGAATGGCTGGAGGTCTGAGCCGTCATGGCAACGCTTGACCAGGACCGTTTGCAGAGGATTGCCGATTGGATGCAGGGCTATGTGGACAGCCGGCGCTTTGCCGGGTGTTCCGTGCTAGTCAAACACGGCGGGGTCGAGGCGTATTACCACGACTGCGGACTGCGCCACGTTGACAAGGGGCTTGCGTTCCAGCGTGACACGGTTGCGCGCATCTATTCGATGACCAAACCGGTCACGTCCCTTGCGCTGATGATGCTGGCAGAGCGTGGATTGCTCCATCTCGACGCAGCGTTGTCGGATTTTCTGCCGGCGTTCAAGGACATGCACTGTCTGGTGGACGGTGCCACATCGATCGACCAGACGCAGCCCTGTGCCGCCCCGACCTTGCACCACCTGCTGACGCATACCTCCGGTTTGAGTTATCCGTTCAATCCCGGGGTGTTGGCCGAGGCGATGCAACAGGAGGACATCGTCTTTGGCCCCGGACAGGGAATACTTGATGTGATGACTGACCGCGTAGCTGCTTTGCCGCTAGCGTTCAAACCGGGCAGCCGTTGGGAATACTCCGTCGGTATCGACATCATCGGTCGCGTCGTCGAAGTCGTTTCCGGCAAGTCGCTGGACAGGTTCTTTGCCGATGAAATCTTCGAACCACTGGGGATGAGCCAGACCCGCTTTATCGTGCAGGATAGTGTCGGCGACGCGTTCGCGGCGCTTTATACACCTTTGGCCGGCGGTCCATTCTCACTCGGCCAGATATCACAAAGCGAAGAGACGCTCAGACAGGTTGACGACCCCGAAACATCGAAATTCCGCACCACCCAGATGCATTCGGGTGGTGGCGGTCTGGTCGGGACGATCGACGACTACATGCTCTTTTGCGAGGCGCTGCGCACAGGCGGTTCCGGTCTGGTATCGCCACGGACGCTGTCGTTCATGATGCGCAATCACTTGCGCGGGGACATTGCATCCATGGGCCCCGCCAGCTTTGCCGAGCAGCCGATGGATGGCATGGGTTTCGGGATTGGCGGCGCGGTCGTGCTGGACCCCGGCCGCGCAGGTGTGCCAGGCAGTGTCGGCGATTTCAGCTGGGGCGGCATGGCGTCGACGTTTTTCTGGATTGATCCGGTAGAACACTTGTCGGTTGTGTTCTTCACACAACTTTCACCTTCCAGCGCCTATCCCGCGCGCGCACAGCTAAAAGCATTGGTACATGGGGCATTGATGACATGAACAAGGTTCTGTGGACGCCGACCCCTGAACGCGCGAACGCGTCGACGATGGCTGGTTTCATGCGCTGGCTTGAGGAAAACCGCGGGCTCACCTTTTCCGATTACAACGAGATGTGGCAGTGGAGCATTGATGACCTCGAAGGTTTCTGGTCTGCGATCTGGTCGTTTTTCGACGTCCAGGCCACTGAGCAGCCCGAATGTTTCATCGCCAAACGACAGGTCGAAGGGGCAGAATGGTGCCCCGGTGCGCGGCTCAACTACACGGACCAGATCCTGCGCCATGCGACCGGCCGCGAGGAACATCCCGCGGTCGTCGTGCAGTCCGAAACCTTCGGTCGCAAATCCCTGACCTGGGGTGAATTGCCCGCCCAGGTCGCGAGCGTCGCTGCGCAGTTGCGGTCGATGGGCGTGGAAAAGGGGGATCGTGTCGTAGCGATCCTGCCCAACACCGAAACCGCCTTGATTGCATTTCTGGCGAGCGCCAGTATTGGTGCCGTATGGTCACTTTGCGCGCCTGATATGGGGCATGTCGCCATTCTGGACCGCTTCAAGCAGATCGAACCAAAGGTTTTGATCGCGCAGGACGGCTATGTTCATGCGGGCAAGACCATCGACCGCCGTGCCGTGCTGGCGCAGATCAGTGCGGGTTTGCCCAGCGTCGCGCAATTCGTGACCCTGCCCGTTGTGGGCGACCTGCCAGACGGCCACATCACATGGGACAGTCTGATTGGAGACAACGCGGATTACATGTCCGAACCAGTACCGTTCGACCATCCGCTTTGGATCGTCTATTCCTCCGGTACGACAGGCAACCCCAAGCCGATCGTACACGGTCACGGCGGAATTATACTCGAAGCGAGCAAGCAATCGCTGCACATGGATGTCAAAGCCGAAGACCGCTATTGCTGGTTGACCTCATCGGGCTGGATCATGTGGAATTCACAGTGGATGGCATTGGCGCAGGGGGCGACCGTAGCCATGTATGACGGTGCGCCGAATTATCCGGACATGGGCGTGATCTGGCGCTTTGTAGCAGATGAAAAGCTCACCTATTTCGGGGCCGGTGCCGCGTTTTTTGCCGGATGTCTCAAGGCAGGGATTGTTCCACGCGAAGACGTGGATCTGACGGCGCTGCTGTCTTTGGGCGCTACGGGGTCGCCGCTGAGTGCTGATGCATATGACTGGATCTACCGCGATGTGAAGAACGACGTCTGGCTGGCACCAATATCGGGGGGGACAGATCTGGCAGGGGCCTTCGTGCTGGGGCACCCGATGATGCCTGTCAAGGCAGGCGAAATGCAGTGCCGCGCGCTTGGCAATGCAGTGCGGGCTTTCGACCCTGACGGAAACGAGCTTTTTGGCGCGGTGGGAGAATTGGTTTGTACCGAACCGCTGCCGTCCATGCCACTGTTTTTCTGGGGCGACGATGATGGCTCGCGCCTGCACGAAAGCTATTTCGATACATACGATGGCGTATGGCGACACGGTGACTGGATCGCGATTGGTGAGGATGGCAGTTCAGTCATCTACGGTCGCTCGGATGCCACGATCAATCGCAAAGGTCTGCGGCTTGGCAGCGCCGAGATTTATCAGGCTGTCGAAGGGTTGGACGAGGTCATGGATTCCCTTGTCGTCGATCTTGAGTTTTTGGGCCGCGAAAGCTTCATGCCACTGTTTGTCGTGCCTGCAAAAGGTGTCGCGTTCGACGATGCGCTCAAGGACAAGATCAATTCCGCGATCCGCAGCGGCGTCTCTGCGCGATTCATTCCCAATGAGATCTTGCAGGTTTCAGAAATACCCCGCACCCTTTCCGGTAAAAAGCTGGAAGTCCCTGTGAAAAAGCTGTTACTCGGGCATGATCCTGCCAAGGTCGTCAACCGCGACTCCATGGCCAACCCGGACAGTTTTGATTTCTTCATCGCTTACGCCAAGACACAGGTACAATGAATGACCACCGCCTCCGCACGTGAACTGCTTGAATTACTTGATATCGAGCAGTTGGAGGTAGATCTGTTTCGCGGCATCGGGGGCGGCGGCGAAACCACCACGCGCATATTCGGCGGTCATGTCATCGCACAGGCCTTGATGGCCGCATATCGCACCGTGGAAGACCGTTTGTGCCATTCGCTGCACGCTTATTTCATGCGACCCGGCGATCCGTCAATTCCGGTGATCTATCAGGTTGACCAGTCCCGCGATGGTGGCAGCTTTACCACCCGCAGCGTGGTCGCGATCCAGCATGGCAAACAGATCCTGAACCTGTCTGCTTCTTTCCACGTGAAAGAGGACGGCTGGGACTATCAACATGAGATGCCCGCTGTCGACGGACCGGAAGAATGGCCTGAACGCCATGAGCTTCGAAAGGCGGTGGCCGACCGTCTGCCAGAGAAATACCGGCCCGACTTCCTGCGTGAGCGACCCATCGACATCCGGGAGATAGAGCCACGCGATTTCTTCGATCCCAAGCCGGCCAGCGACCGCAATCAGCTATGGTTCCGGATGGAAGCGGCTAAAGGGCAGGGGGCGCAGATGCAGCACTGTCTGCTGGCCTATGCGTCCGACATGAACCTGCTGGGATCATCCCTGCGCCCGCACGGCCTGACGTGGTTTCAGGGCAAGGTGATGACGGCCAGCCTCGACCACGCCATGTGGTTTCACGCGCCGATCGAATTTGCGGACTGGCATCTTTACGATCTTGATGCCCCGTGGACCGGCGGCGCGCGCGGATTCAACCGTGGGCTGATCTATACGCAGGACGGTCGATTGGTCGCGAGCGTCGCGCAAGAAGGTCTGATGCGACCGCTCAAGCCGAAAGTTTGAAGGGTTAAAAACTGAATGTTTGTCACTATCCCCGCTTCGGACACAATTTCCAGGAAAGATTGCCATTTTTATCACCAGATGGATTTTCCAGATGGCGGGACCGTCGAGGGCGCTTGGGATCTGAGAGGTCGTCTGGACGATTATCTGGGTGGCGTAGACGTTGGAGGAAAGACGTTTCTAGACATCGGCACCGCGTCGGGCTTCCTGACCTTCGAGGCAGAAAAGCGCGGAGCCGATGTCGTTTCCTTCGACATGGACTCGCCGGAGCGCCAACATCTATTGCCCTTTGAGGGCAGCGAATATGTCAAAGACTGGTCTAGTTGGGTCGAGGAGCGTCAAAAAACTCTCAATAAATGGCACAATGCCTACTACTTGGCACATGGCAAGAACCGATCCAATGCCCGCCTCTTTCACGGGGATATCTACACGCTTCCTCGAGAATTAAACGAAAAGTTCGATATCGTCTTGCTAGGCTGTATCCTCGAACATCTGTCGAATCCACTGCTGGCGATACAGGCCGCCGCGATGATGTCGAAAGACACGCTGGTCATATCAGACAGGTTATTCCACGATTCGGACAATCGGATTGCGGTCTTTCAAGGCCGTAAAAAATCTCCCGGGAATAACTATGTCTGGTGGAAGCTTTCACGCGGCCTCTATGAAGAATACTTGGCAATCTTGGGCTTCAAGATTGATCAGATTTCGCAAAACAGCTACCCCTATCAAGGCAAGACACTTGACCAACAGAACGAGGCAAAGGTCACGACGATGGTATGTCGGCGGAAATAGAAAAGTCCTCAAATTCATGCGCATCGCAACTTTCAAATTGTTGCGATGCGCTGGAAAATCATGCAAACTTGAAGAAACACAGCTTGTTGCCGTCGGGGTCCCTGACGTAAGCCCCATAGAACCGGTCGGGAATTCGCTGACCCGGCGCGCCGTCGTCGGTCGCACCCAGTTCCAGCGCTTTGGCGTATAGCTGATCCGCTTCTTCTTTTTCTGTCACAGGGAACGCGATCATCACACCGTTCCCCGGTGTTGGAGGCTGCTCGTCGTAGGGTTCGCAAATAGCCAGCATCGGCTTGCCGCGTTCCGCGCCGATGAACGCGATGCGGCCGGAATCTATGACAACCTTCGCACCTTGCTTCTCAAAGAGGTCACAGTAGAATTTCTTGGCGCGTTCCATGTCCGAAACGCCGATTGTTGCATAGCCGATCATTGATCGAATCCTCCAAAACGTCTGTTGAGTTTACGCATACCGCCAATCCAGCGGTCATAGTTTTCGGTTTTGTTGCGCATGTAGCCAAGAACCTCGCTATGCGGCAAAACGAGGAAGGTCTCGTCCCGGATCGTCTGCACGCAGGCCTCTGCCACGGGGCCGGGCTCCATCATGCCGTCGATGGCGGCGACATGGTCTTCGTGGCCGCGGGTCATTTCTGTGCGTACAGCCTGCGGGCAAAGGACCGACACCTTGATCCCCTGATCGCCGTAAGTCATCGCCAGCCATTCGGCCAGACCGACAGCCGCATGTTTTGTCACGCCATAAGGGGCAGAGCCCACCTGATTGAGCAAACCCGCAGCGGAAGATGTATTGAGCAGATAGCCACCGCCGCGCGCCGACATAAGCGGCACCAACGCCCGCGCGGCCCATACATGCGACATGACATTGATGTCCCAGATGCGCTGCCATTGGTCGTCCGGCACCTCGACACCACCCGGAACAGAGATCCCGGCGTTCGAGCAGAAAAGGTCGATCGGCCCGATGTCCCGCTCGACTTCTTCGATCAGCCTGGCGACCTCATCGGCGTTTCCGACATTGACGCCTTTCGCCGTCCCGTTGACGCTCTTGGCCGTGGTTTGCGCGCCTTCGACATTGAGGTCCACGCAGACAATATGTTTAGGGCTTTCCTTGGCATAGCGTTCGCACATGGCGCGCCCTATACCGCTGGCAGCACCGGTGACGACGATGATCTTGTCTTTGAGTTCCATGTTGTCAGGTCCACATATTCGATCCGCCACACACGGTCAGCGCCTGACCCGTCATGTAGCGGCTTGCGTCGGAGGCGAGGTAAACGGCCAGCCCGGCGAAATCTTCGGGTTCCCCGAGCCTGCGCAGGGGGATTTCCTCTCTGATGCGCTTTTCAACCTCTGGATTATCCCACAATTCGCGCGCGAATTCCGTCTTGACCAGACCGGGGCAGATCGCATTGAACCGCAGACCTTTCGGCCCGAATTCCGCCGCGAGGTTACGCACCAGCCCGATAAGCGCCAGCTTGGACATGCCATATGTCCCCAGCATGATCGAAGGTTTGAATGCCCCGATCGAAGACGTGAACGCCATCGAGCCTGCACCTTTTTCGATCATGTCGGGTACCACCATCTGCGCCAGCCACAGGTTGCTTTGCACATTCGCGTTCATGGTCTTTTGATAGGCATCATCGGGTATCTCGGATGTCGGTCCGTAATAGGGATTCACCCCCGCATTCCCGATCACGATGTCGATCGGGCCGGCCAGCTCATGCGTCTTGTCGACCAGCGCCTGAAGCTGTTCCTTGTAGCCGACATTGCACGAGACGCCAAAAGCCTTGCCACCCCCCAGCGCATTGATTTCTTCCGCAGCCTGGTCCAGCTGGTCCTGCTTGCGCGCGGAAATGACGACCGTCGCGCCGTGCTCTGCCAGCGCCTTGGCCATCGCCAGCCCCATCCCCTTGGAGGCGCCGGTCAACAGCGCCACCTTTCCGGTCAGATCAAACAGCTTGCTCATCCGACAAACCCCGCGGAGCCGCGGTTCTTGTTTTGCGACTTCGCCGCCGACTGGCGCGAATTGCTGTCCTTGTAGGTCTGCACTTCGTGGCGGGCGATGACGTGGTGGTGCACCTCGTCGGGACCATCCGCATAGCGCAGGGTGCGTTGCTGCGCATACATCCCCGACAGCGGCGACCATTGGCTGATGCCTGTGGCACCATGAACCTGCATGGCCTGGTCGATGATGTCACAAACCTGCTCCGGCACTTTGGCCTTGATCATGCTGACCCAGATGCGGGCCTCCTTGTTGCCCAGAACGTCCATCGCCTTGGCCGCTTTCAGAACCAGCAGGCGCATGGATTCGATCTCGATCTTGGCGCGCGAAATCGTTTCCATGTTCTTGCCCAGATCGACGATCTTCCTGCCGAACGCCACACGGCTCAACCCGCGATCAATCATCAGGTCCAACGCTTTTTCTGCCTGACCGATAGAGCGCATGCAGTGGTGGATGCGGCCCGGTCCAAGGCGTACCTGAGAGATTTCAAAACCGCGGCCCTCGCCCCACAGCATGTTCTCTTCGGGAACGCGGACATTCGTGAACTTGATATGCATGTGGCCGTGCGGCGCATCGTCATGACCAAAGACATGCATGGGACCAAGAATCTCAACGCCCGGTGTGTCCATCGGCACGAGGATCTGGCTTTGCTGTCGGAAAGCGTCGGCATCGGGTGATGTCTTGACCATCACGATCATGATCTTGCAGCGCGGATCACCAGCACCGGAAATATAGTATTTCTCACCGTTGATGACCCACTCGCCGTTTTCCAGCACAGCGGAAGTAGAGATATTCTTGGCGTCCGACGATGCCACATCCGGCTCGGTCATCGCAAAGGCAGACCGAATCTTGCCCGCCAGCAGGGGCTTGAGCCATTCGTCTTTCTGCGCCTGCGTACCGACCCGTTCCAGCACTTCCATGTTGCCGGTATCGGGGGCGGAACAGTTCAGCGTTTCAGAAGCCAGCGGGTTCTTGCCCAGCTCGGCAGCAATATAGGCATAGTCGAGGTTCGACAGACCTTCGCCGGTTTCCGCATTGGGCAGAAAGAAGTTCCACAACCCGCTGTCGCGCGCTTTTTGCTTGGCCGTCTCCAGCAGCTCCAGCTGACCGGGGGCATATGACCAACGGTCTTTACGGGCGTCGCCCAAACGGTGGAATTCCTCTGTAATAGGGTCCACGTTTTCGCGAATGTGCTTGACGACAGCAGCCAGCAACGGCTTGGCCTTGTCGGACATCTCAAGGTTGTTCAGGCTTTGGGGTGAGTTCGTGTCGGACATATTATGCCTCCTTTGGCAGTATCTGGTCACCCGCAGGTGAAATGAATTATTTGTTTACCCAATTGGGTTTGCGTTTCTCAACGAAGGCATTGACGCCTTCCTTGAAATCCTCGGTCTTGGAAAGATCGGCGATCACCTCGCGCGAATAGGCGATGCTTTCCTGGACGCCGTCGCGCTTGTTCATGTCGTTCAACACGCGCTTGGTCGCCTTCACGGCGGAGGGCGACACAGAACAAAGCTGATCCGCCTTCTCCATCGCCTTGGCCATCAATTGGTCATGCGGATGGACCTCGTTGACGCAGCCCAGTTCCAGCGCCTCTTTCGCGTCGATCGTGCGGCCTGTGTACATCATTTCCTGCGCTGCCAGCCGGCCGATATAGCGCGACAGACGCTGAACCCCGGACGCTGCCGCGAAAAAGCCGACCTTGACCTCGGGCAGCGCAAATTTCGCGTTTTCAGACGCGAGGATAATGTCGCACGACAGCGCGGTTTCAAACCCGCCCCCCATGGCGAAGCCGTTCACAGCGGCGATGATCGGTTTCTCCAGATCAAAGCGCGAGGACAGTCCGGCAAAACCCGTCGGGGTCATTTTCTTCTTGGCCCCGCCCGCTGCCGTCGCCTTCAGATCGTTCCCCGCAGAAAACGCCTTGTCACCGGCACCGGTCAGCACCGCCACCCAAAGATCCTGGTCCGCGGCAAAGGCGTCCCAACAATCGGCCATTTCGTTGTGCATATCGACATGAACAGCATTGTAAACTTCAGGCCGGTTCATGGTGACGACGAGAATATGGCCCTGCTTTTCCGTCTTGATGAATTCATAGCTCATACTTTCAGCCCTCCGGTGTCTATCTCAGTGAACTTGCCGCCGGTTTTAGCCAGCTTGCGCAAGGTTTCCGCCGGAGCAAATTCCGGGTCTTCCTTGCCCAAAGCCTCCATCCGGTCCAGCACAGCCTGCGGGCCAACGATATCGCCATAATACATCGGCCCACCCTTGTCGGGCGGCCAGCCATAGCCGTTCAGCCAGACCACATCGATATCGGACGGGCGCTGCGCCTTGTTCTCTTCGAGGATTTTCACCGCCTCGTTAATCATCGGATAGATGCAGATCTCGATAATCTCGTCCTGCGACATCTCACGCGGTTCCGCGCCAGTGATGTCCTTGACGATCTTTGCCGTCACAGCGGATGGAACGGGACGGCGGTTTTCGTCGTAGTCATAAAATCCCGCGCCGGTCTTTTGCCCGCGACGATCAATTTCGCACAGCGCGTCACGGATCGGGTTCTCGGTCTTGGCCCCCTTGGACCAACCGATATCAAGCCCCGCCAGATCGCTCATCTGAAACGGCCCCATCTTGAACCCGAAAGCATTCAGTGCCGCGTCGACATCCCACGGCATGACGCCTTGGTATACCAGCTTGTTCGCCTGCTTTTGGCGCGCGAACAGGATGCGGTTACCGACGAAACCGGGGCAGACGCCGACCAGGGCGGCGATCTTGTTGATGTCCTTTGCCAGATTCATGCAGGTGGCCACAACGTCGTCGGCTGTGTGCTTTGCCCGCACGATCTCAAGCAGTTTCATGACGTTGGCGGGGGAAAAGAAATGCAATCCGATCACGTCTTCGGGCCGCTTGGTCATGCTCGCGATCTCGTCGATATCGAGCGCGGAGGTGTTCGTTGCCAGTATCGCACCTTTTTTCATCACCTTATCAAGCTGGGTGAAGATCTTGCGCTTCAATTCCATGTCTTCAAAGACGGCTTCGATCACCAGATCGCAATCGGCAAGATCGTCAATCGCTAGCCGCCCGTCGAAACGGTCCATCCGCGCCTCGACTTCCTCTTGCGGGAAACGTCCCTTGTCGGACGAACGCTGGTAGTTGCCACGCACCACTTTGAGGCCCCGGTCCAACGCCTCTTGGGTCGTCTCGACGATCCGCACGTTGTAGCCTGCGGTCGCAAAGTTCATTGCAATACCGCCGCCCATCGTGCCGGCACCGATAATCCCAACAGTCTTTATCGCGCGCTTTGGCGTGTCCTCGGGCAGGCCGGGAACTTCCCACGCCAGCTTGCCCGCTTCGGCGATATAGTCGCCGATCTCTTCGGTCGTTGGATTGGTCATCTGGTTCCTCTCAATTTGCCGCGATCCCGGCCGTTGCCAGGCAGGCCAGCTGGATCGCGCGTCGGTCAATCTTGTCGGTCGCCCCGCGCGCCAGTGGGCCGGACTGGCACCACAGATGCTGCGGGATCTTGAAGGGTGCGATGTGAGCGGCCAAGAAAGCCGCCATATCGGCCTGGCTCAGCTCCACGCCATCACGGGTCTGGATCATGGCCCCCACGCTTTCGCCCAGACGGTCGTCTGGGACCGAAAATGCGATGGCTTCGATCACATCCGCATGGCGATGCAACGCGCCTTCCACATCCAGGCAGGCGATGTTCTCACCTCCCCGGATGATGATATTTTTCTTGCGGTCTAGGATGGTAACAAATCCTTCGGCGTCCACACGCCCCAGATCGCCGGTGCGCAACCAACCGTCGCGCAGGACTTCCGCCGTGGCTTCGGGCTTGTTGAGATAGCAACGCATGACCGCCGGGCTTTTCACCGTGATCTCGCCAATCTCTCCGGTAGGCACTTCGCGACCTTCATCGTCAACGATGCGCAGTTCCTGCACCGGGGGATGCAGACGCCCGGCCGTATCCGGACGCGCCTTGTAATCGTCGCCGATTGCCCCGATCCCCAACGCGCTCGTCTCGGTCATGCCCCAACCAGTGGCAATGCCTGCCTTGGGGAACGTCTGTGCCAGTTGCGCGACCTGCGCCGCAGGGCGTTTCGCCCCACCCGCCCCGATATAGTCGAGCGTCGGCAAATCGTCGCCTGTGGCACGCGCGGCCAGCATCAGTTCAGCCGACTGCGTCGGAACACCCAGAAAACGCGTTATATTTTCTTCGCGGATCAGGCGCACAGCTTCTTCGGGATCCCATTTGCGCATCAACGTGATCTGCGCCCCTGCGGGCATCGACAGCAAGAACAGGGGGTGTGTTGCAGTCACATGAAAAAGCGGCGTCACCACCAGCGCAGAGGGGCGCGGGGCAGGCGGCGCATCGGGTTCCGGCGGATCAACGAGCGGCGAGAGAGCCCCCTGCATCAGCCAACTGAAGACCGCGTTGACCGCATTCCGGTGCGTTTGCACGACCCCTTTGGGATGCCCCGTAGTACCAGACGAGTACATGATCGCGAAATCGTCGTCCGTGTCGATCTGCGGACGCTGCAATGCATCCGGATCAGCCTTGTCGCGCAGTGAGGTATAATCATGCGCCGTCATGCCCTCACCATCGCGCACACCGACCAGCGTCAACGCCAGCGTGTCAGCCAATGGCTGGATTCGCTCAAGGCGGGGACCATCGGCAAACACCACCTTGGCTTCGCTGTCGCGCAAGGCATAATCCAGCTCTTCTGTCGTCCACCAGGCATTGACGAACACAGTCACCCCGCCGATCGAAGCGATTGCCAGCGTCATGATCAGCAGTTCGGGATAGTTGCGCATGGCAATGGCGACCCTGCTGCCCTGGCCCAGACCGAAATCGTGCTGCAACGCATGTGCCATGCGGTTCACATGATCGCAAAACGCCTCATAGCTCAGCCGCTCGCCTTCATAGAGGATATAGTCGCCGCCCGCATCCGACTGCGCCTGGCGGCTCGCCTCCATCAGGGCCGGAACCGTGGCAGGGATATTCTGAAAGACGGTGAAGGTCGTCCCGCGTATCTCCGCCTTGGTCAGCGCGAAGGTGGGATTGGTCGTCGTAACATGTGTGACGGCCTCTTGGGGCGTCATGGGTTTCGCGCGCGCGTCGCCGCCAACCGTCAAAGACATCGTCATTTCCTCCCGCATGACAGATCATCGAAACACGCCCTCCCGCGTGTGGCCGAGTCTGGTTAGAGGGAAGACTAGGGGGAAACATTCGCGGTGCCAATACCGCATGACGGAACTTTGTTCCGCCAAAGCGCAATGCCGCTAAAACTGCGGCGGCGAAGGGTTCATCGCCGCCGCAAAGCGTTATTCGGCCGCTGGTCCGACAGATACCAGATAGGCCCAAAGGTCGGCCGCGTCTTCTTCGTCCTTCAGTCGGAACGACATCTTGGATTTGGCCTTTGTATCATCAAGCGTTGCGGCAAGGAATTTCTTGGGGTCCTGAACGTAAGCGATAAAGCTTGCTTCGTCCCATTCCAGACCTGCTTCACCGGCTTCGACAAGAGATGCGCCATATTTGAAATCATCTACCGTCCCGGCTTGGCGGCCCAACATGCCGTAAAGATTGGGGCCGGACCGGCCGCCCTTTTCAATCTCTTCACCATCGGTCGAGACGATCATATGGCAGGATTTACATTTCTTGAAGACATCCGCACCTGCGGCGGCATCGCCTGATACGTGGCTTTCGGCAAAGGCGGGCGCGCCCAGCGTGACGCAGCTGAGTGTGAGGGCAGTGATAAATTTCATTTGGTTTGCTCCTTTTCTTAATCAGCAAAATAGTCTGTGCTGCGGATTGGTAAAGGCACCAATGAAACCTTGTGCGGTAATGCCGCAAGGAATTCCGGCTTGCGGTGGGGCTGCGTTTTTGATGAAAGCGCGCGAATACCTTTGTTCGGGGGGCTTCGGTTTGAATGATGTGATGGTCCCTGCCTGGGTAAACGGCACCTTGTGTCCTGTTGAAAAACTGGACGTGCACCGCCGCGGACTGCGCCACAAGGCGGTTTCCGTTTTCGTCGCGGCAGGTGATGAAATCCTGCTGCAGCGCCGTGCCATGGCGAAATATCACACGCCTGGGCTGTGGGCGAATACGTGTTGCACCCACCCCGTCTGGGGCGAAAGCGATCTGGATTGCGCCGTGCGGCGGCTGGAGGAAGAACTGGGGATAAAGGGCGCAGCGCCAATCCATCGGGGCCAGGTCAGCTATCGCGCGGATGTGGGGAACGGACTGATTGAGGATGAAGTGGTCGAGGTCTTCTTGGTAGAGGCCAGGCGCGACCTGATCATCGCGCCAAACCGCGACGAAGTCATGGACACCCGCTGGATCACGCCGGACGCGCTTAATCGCGAAATCAACACGGAACCTCAGGTATTTACGCCATGGTTACGGATATACATGTCACACCATGCAGCGCTGATTTTCGGCGATTGAGGCGTGTCGGAAAAACCTGATACAATAGGCGGGTAAATCGCGAAACGCTTCAGCCGCGTACCGTGTCAATCATCAACTGTACGTTTGCAGGGTCCGCATCGGGTGTGATTCCGTGCCCAAGGTTGAAAATATGCGGCCCGTCGCCAAAGGCCTCCACAATCCGCCGGGTTTCGCTGACCAGCGCGTCACCGCCTGTCACCATATGTGACGACGCCAGATTGCCCTGCACGCATCCGTCCTTTTGCACATGGGCCGCGGCCCATTCGGCGCTCACGCCATCATCCAGCGCGATGCAATCCGCACCGATCGCCGCGTGCGCGCCCTCAAAACGACTGCCCGCTCCGCGAGGAAAAGCGATGACCGGCACGCCGGGGTGACGTTCTTTCAGCGCGGCGGTGATCCGGCCCATGGGGGCGATGGAATAAGTGTCGAAATCCGGCCCTTCAAGCGATCCCGCCCAGCTGTCAAACAGTTTGACGACCTCCGCCCCCGCTTCGATCTGCGCGGACAGGTAGTGAATGGTCGCATCCGTGATTCGCTCCATCAGACCGTCAAAGACGCCGCGGTTTTCAGCCTTCAGCTTGTGCGCGGGGGCCTGATCCGGGGTGCCTTGTCCGGCGATCATGTAGGTCGCGACCGTCCACGGTGCCCCCGCAAAACCGATGAGCGTGGTTTCTTTCGGAAGGTTCTTGGCGAGGATCCCGACCGTATCATAGATCGGCGCAAGGTGGTCATGGATTGCATCCGCCGGGATCAGCTTGTCCAGTTCGGCCTGACTGGTAATCGTCGACAGACGCGGTCCTTCGCCTGTGACAAACCACAGGTCCGCACCCAATGCCTGCGGCACCAAAAGGATATCCGCAAACAGGATCGCAGCATCAAATCCATACCGCCGTATCGGTTGCAACGTCACTTCGGCGGCCAGTTCGGAATTGTAGCAGAGCGACAGAAAGTCTCCCGCCTTTTGACGTGTTGCACGGTACTCAGGCAGATAGCGGCCAGCCTGACGCATCATCCAGATCGGCGGTGTCGGCAATGTCTCACCCCGGAGGGCGCGGAGGATGGGTTTTTGCGAAGACATGTTACGCTTCCTTTGTGGTCTGCAAGTCGGCTGGAGTTCAGTTGCGGTGGTATGTTTCGATCTTTGCGACTTCTTCGGACGAGCCGAGAATGACGGAAACCCGTTGGTGATGCGTTGTCGGCTGAACCTCCAGAATTCGGCCTGTTCCGGTGGACGCGGCGCCCCCAGCCTGTTCGATCAACATCCCCATCGGATTGGCCTCATACATCAACCGCAGCTTGCCGCCCGTAGTTTCGTTACCGCTGTCGAGGGGGTACAGGAACACGCCCCCTCGGGTGAGGATACGGTGAACGTCCGCCACCATCGACGCGGTCCAACGCATGTTAAATTTCTCTTTGCGCGGACCGTCTTTGCCGGCAACGCAATCGGCGATGTAACGGCGGACGGGTTCGTACCAGAATGTCTCGCGCGCACTGTTGATCGCATATTCGACCGTTTTCGGCGGCACGGTCATATCAGGATGCGTCAGGCGAAATTCGCCGGTGCCGGATTCGTGCGTGAAGCCATGCACACCCTGTCCCGTCGTGATCACCAGCCCGGTGGAAGGGCCGTAAATCGCATATCCCGCGCATATCTGCTCAGTTCCCGGCCGCAAGACAGCCGTGTCGCTTGGCAGTGTCGCCTCTGAAAGTCGCATGATTGAGAAAATCGACCCTACGGACAGGTTCACATCCACATTCGATGACCCGTCAAGGGGGTCAAAATAGACCACGAAATCCCCCGCCTGCGGTGATTCTTTCAGCCAGTGCACTTCGTCCACCTCTTCGGACACAAGTGCCGCGACACGTGGAGAGTTGGCACAATGGCGCATGAATTCTTCGTCGGCGATTACATCGAGCTTTTTCTGCTCCTCACCCTGAACATTGGTACTGTTCGCCGCGCCCAGGACGTTGGCGAAAGCACCGTTGCGGACATGGTCCGAGACTGCCCGACAAGCGGTCGCAATATCCTCGAGCAACATCAGAAGGTCGGTGTCAATATCTTGATCCTCAAGCATAAACTGCCGGAACGTTTTTTGACTGTGGGCCATCGTCCTGTCCTTCTTCGCTCGCACAACAGCGGGGATGTTAGCGGCCATGTTTGAACCCCCACGCCCCGAAGAGCAAGCCACCACGGGGCCTATCGCGCTCGATTCTGCCGATGCATCGCCGTGATTTAACGGTTTGTAGACCACCGCCGGCTAATGATCCTGCGATGACCGAAGCTTTGAATTGGATTGATTGATGTTCTACAAGACCTGTCTTGCGGCTGCTGCCGCTGCCTTTTTGACCGCCGGATTTGCGGCTGCGCAACAGGGCATTACGGAAAACTCCGTTAATTTTGCCCAAGTGGCAGCCCTGGATGGCCCGGCTGCGGCGCTCGGTATCGGAATGCGAGAGGGCATTCGCGCCGCATTCGAGGAAGCGAACCGTGCAGGCGGTGTGCATGGCCGCCAGATCAACCTGACCAGCATGGACGACGGCTACGAGCCTGACCGCTCGGTATCGCATGTCCGCGATATTGTCTCGGGCAACGATTATATCGGTCTCATCGGTTCCGTGGGAACACCCACCTCGAAAGCGGCGCAGCCCCTCGCGACAACGGCAAACCTGCCCTTTATCGCGCCCTTCACCGGTGCGGGTTTCCTGCGCGATCCATCGCT
>JAGXFI010000118.1 GCA_024637305.1 Sulfitobacter sp. | reverse complement strand
CGACACCCGCCGTTCAGAACATCGCCGCGAAGATGGCCCCGAGGACCGCGAGCAGGGCTGCGATGCCCAGCCCGATGCCCAGGCGTCTGTTCGACATCTGCTTGGTGCCGGGGCTGCCGGCGTTCTTCTCCGGACGGTTGCTGAGCCCGGAATCGCCGGGGCCGGCCGGGACTTCGCCCGTCTCCGGGTCGGGAAGAGCCTGTCGGCCCGTGCGAGGATCCCGCCCCACGGTCTTCTCGGCGCGCTCCTCATGGGGAGGTTGAAAGGGGGTTCTTAACGGGACTATGCGTTTATTGTCGGCCATGATGGTCTCCAGTCAATGCCTGACGTTCAGATATCAAACGGCAAACGCGCGGTGCCGGACGAACGTTCCACGCCAGACACTGACCGCGACGGCCTGTCGGGCGAGCCATCCACACAAGACATGCGTCGTGCGTGCAGCCCTGCTGAAAATGTCTTTTGCAGCGAAAGCTTTCGGGTAATCGGGCGAAAATCTTCTTTTTTGGCTGCCTCCGCAGATCTTATGCCCTTTGCAGTGCCCATCAATAGAAAGCGAGCAGGGGCAGGAGCTTGGGGGCTTTAGCCATCCGTTACATGGAGATTTGCTGACCGCTTATCCGCAGCGTGACCACCGCGCCGGTTTCCGACCAGTCGTAGTTGAGTGACCCACGAAGTTGGCCTTCTACCGTTTGCCGCACAAGGCTGCTGCCATACCCTTCGAGAGCGGGTGGAGACGCCACTTCCGGCCCCCCTTGTTCGGACCAGCAGATCTGCACGTCCTCACCGTCCATTGAACCGGAAACATCGAGGGTTCCGCCCTCCACCGAAAGCGCGCCATATTTGACGGAGTTGGTTGCCAGTTCATGCACGACAAGCGCCAGCGCGGTCGCTGTGTCGCGACCGACACCCATGCGCGGGACGGCGACCCGGATGCGTCCGGCAAAAGCACCTTCGTCATCATAAGGGGCCAGCAGCACGGTAACGATGTCGCCAAGCAACGCGGTTTTGCCCTGTTCGCCGGGCAGGGGCCGAACCAGATCATGCGCGCGATCCAGTGCTGTCAGCCGGTTCATCAACTGTTTCGTCATGTCTTCGATGGAGGAGGAAGAGCGCGAGGTGATGCGGGTCAGGCCGGACGCAATCGCGAGCAGGTTCTTGACGCGGTGACTCATTTCTCCGGCCAGCAACTCGTGACCCTCTTCCGCTTGCTTGCGATCGGTAATGTCAAGAAAGATGCCTGTCATCTCACGATCCACCATACCGGCGTCGTCGCCTTGTCCCCGCGCTGAGATCCACCGGACGTTCTTGCCGACCATGGTGCGAAAATCGATCTCATAGGATCCGGACATGGCTCTGGTGGCGGAAAAAGCAGCGCTTACCCGGTCCCTGTCTAACGGATGGATCTTTTCGGACAACCGCTCGAATGTCAGTGGTCCGTCCGGTGGCAGCTCCCAAAGCGAATATCCATGCGGGTCCATGGCGAAATCATCGGTATCGACATTCCATGTCCAGAGGGAAACGCCAGCCGCATCAACGGCACGCCGCAATTCGTCGTAACCCCAATCGGTTTTCTTTTTATCACTCTTCGCCAAATTGCCTCACAGATCCGAATATTATTGAACCAAGGATTATTTCATTCTGTCAGCAGTATACCAGACTGCAAGCGATGTCAGTTTTTATGAACCCTTCGCCGCCGCGAGAAATCTGGGGCAAGACGGGCAGGGTGGCCGGCACCGCCTCTCGCTCGGCAATACCGTCGGCGAGCGGTTACATCACCTGCGCCGCAAGGGAACGAAAGCGCGGATCATGGGTTTTTGACTGTCATGCTTAAGGAGCGCCAATTATATGTCGGACGCAAACTCAGCACAGGACGCAAAAACACCGACGTGCATCGTGTTCAACGCAGGTTCCGGCAAGACAAGCAAGGAAACCCGAAGCTCGATCAAGGCGGCAATGGCGCGCCATCCGGGCCAATTCGTCCTGCGCGAGATCGCGTCGGGCCGCGACATCCTGGCCGCAGCCGATCGTGCGGCCGCGGAATTCGGCACGGTTGTCGCAGCCGGTGGAGATGGTACCATTAACGCGGTCGCCGAAGCGGCGCATCGGCATGGGCGCATCATGGGTGTTCTGCCGCGCGGCACGTTCAACTTTTTCGCCCGCGGCCTGGGGCTGCCGGAGGATGTAGACGCGGGCATTGACCTGATCGCCGCAGGCCAGACGCGCACGATCGACCTGGGCGTCATCAATGACCGGGTCTTTCTCAACAACGCCAGCCTCGGCCTTTACCCCGCGATCCTGACGCAGCGCGAAGGGACGTATCGCCGTTGGGGTCGGTCGCGACTGGCGGCGCATTGGTCGGTGATCGTTACCGTCACGCAGTTTCACAGGCCGCTGTCGCTGCGGGTGACGGTCGATGGTCGTGTCGTGCGCAGCAAGACCCCGCTTGCCTTCATCGCGCGGAGTGCCTACCAGCTTGACCTCTTCGGCCTGAAGGGAAGCGATGATGTCCGCAACGGGCGTTTTGCCCTGTTTCTCGTGCCGGACCTGTCCCGGTGGGGTCTGTTCCGGATAGCGGCCCGGCTGGCTTGGGGGACGATGAAGGAAGGTCGGGATTTTGCATATTTCACCGGTGAGGCAATCGACATCGAAACGCGCAGCGGCCATCGGGTTGTGGCGCGTGATGGCGAGCGCAAAAAGATGTCCACGCCCTTTCGCTTGCGCATCCGCCCTGATGCGCTTCGTGTGATCGCGCCGCCGGGGGATACCTGATGCGGCGGGTCCTGCATATCTCGGACCTGCATTTCGGGCGTGACCGACCGGAACTGTTGCGGCCACTGATCCGGACGATCAATGACCTCGCCCCCGATCTGGTCGCAGTTTCGGGGGATTTCACACAGCGCGCCCGGCTGGGCCAATATCGCGCCGCGCGTACGTTTCTGGAACAGCTTCAGCCGCCGTTCCTCGCTGTTCCAGGAAACCATGACACACCGCTGGACAACCTTTTCGTCCGCTTCCTGCGCCCCTGGGCGCGATACCGTAAATACATCCACCCGGTGCTAGAGCCTAGCTGGGTGGATTCCGAGATCGCTGTCGTGGGGATTAACACGGTCAATCGCTGGTCATGGCAGCGTGGGCGCATCGGACGCCATACGTTGCAACGGGTTCGCAATACCTTTGCCGACATGCAAGGCAGCAGGAGCCAGATCGCGATGCTGCACCACCCCTTGGAACATGGCCCCGGGGTCGAAAAGCGGTTGATGCGCGGCGCAGCCCCGGCCTTGACGCTTCTTGGCGATTACGGGGCAGATATCGTTCTCTCCGGACATCTGCACACATGGCACGCCCGTCCGTTCGCAAGGCAGGCCGGTGTTCTGTTCGTTCAAGCCGGCACAGGTCTTTCTACGCGGGTGCGGGGGCAGCCCAACGACTTTAACCTTCTGTCAATTGACGGTGCGAAAGTGCGGGTAGAGCAGTGGGTTGCACATAACAACCACACAGCGTTCGCCAGCGAAAAATCCGCCGATTTCGAGAAGATCGACAACATCTGGCAGCCTGCGTCCTGACAACCTTGCATTTCCCGCCAACCGAGACCGGACCGCATCCATCTGAACCCACTGGGTACTTGTTTAGCTCGGTGCCTGCGCCCGGTCGAACTGGCCGTAGTCCCGGCGGATACAATAAACAGAGGCTTCTTCCATGCCCGGCGCGTCGGTCTGCGCGGTCAGCATCGTCTTTGCCTCTTCGATTCCATCCGTCGTGGCCAATGAGATGAACTTGCCCTTGTGGTTCACGCTTTCAAAGCTTCCAAAGCCGGGCGCGCTCACGGCCTGCGCGCCGTATAACGCCACAACATGCGAAACGTTCGATGCTGCCGCCTCATGGTCAATTTTCTCAAGGTTCCCGTCATGCCAATGCAGAACTCTCGCGCCCACGCGGATACGGTAGTCGGCGAAATGCACCTGCCGTCCCGCCTCCTGCGACTGGCGGTGCACAGCATCTTCGCGCCACGCCACAATCGCATCTTCACTGTCCCACAATTGATGTGAAAGCAGCAGATCCGCCTCGCTGAGCGAGGAGTAACGGTCCAGAAACGCGAGACCGGTATGGCGTGCGAGAACAGGGCGCAACCGGGCGACATGCTCAAAATAATGTTCAAGATGCCCCGGCTTCGGGCGCACCTCGAAAAACAGCGCATGCATGGATTGTTCTCCTCATTTGAAAGGCCTCAGGACGGAATCAGACCGGGCAAAGCCGATCAGTCACACTCGAAAAGCCAACGATTGGGAAACTGCCGACAAACATGCTCGAAATCAAGGGATGGCTCGCATCCGGCGGCCTTCAGCTGATCGAACTGCTGCGCAACGACGCACGGAAGGCATCAACCCGAGGGCGGTTCATCTGGTCCCGATTTTGCAGCATGTGTGCAAGGTTGATGTGCATGTGTCGTGAATGCCAATTCAACCCGGCGAAAGAAGTCGGGGAAGGGGCGCAAAATGTATCGGGAACAAACGGGAAGTGCCGGCGTTGGCCCTTCAGCAGCCTGTTGACGTCCTCGCACGTCGGACCGGCGAGACAAGGAAGGAATTACATATGACCTATTGGCGCTTCGGTGCGATGATCCTCACCTCCACGATCGTGATGTTCGCGCTCATGTATATCAATACTTTCGCGTTGGAGCATCTTTTCTGGTCGGAGACACGAGCCTACATGGCGATACTCATGGGCGCGACCATGGCTCTCATCATGCTCAGCTTCATGTTGTCGATGTATTCGAGCAAAAGCACCAATGCGGCGATTTTCGTGGGTGCGGTGCTGGTCTTCGCCGTCTCGCTTTGGCTGGTCCGCAGTCAGCAAACGGTTCAGGACCGGTCCTTCATGAGCGCAATGATCCCGCATCACTCGATTGCGATCATGACATCGGGACGCGCCGAATTGACCGATGCGCGGGTCGAAAAGCTCGCCCATGATATCGTTCTGGCCCAGAACCGTGAAATTTCCGAAATGCGGTACCTGATCGCCGACATCGAGGACACGGGCGAGACTGACGAAATTTATACCGATCCCCCCGCGCAGGTCGGCACGCTTGATGCGGCGCTGAACAACACGCTGGTCGCAACCCTGGATCCCTCGCCGCTGACGGCGGACGAGCTGCGCGCAGTCGGGGTCGAAGGGACGCTGGACTGCGGCTTCCGGCGCGTCGAGGGCGAGGATCCGGTGATCTGGACGGCAGATGACAACGCGGCGATCAAGCTGAACGGCGTCATCATCCCGCTCGAAAGCCAAGGCGAAGGCATTTACGGTGCCCCCGGCATCACGATGACAATTCGCGACGTGGATGACGCCGACTGGCGCGGTGGTGCAGAACTGGTATTCGCGTTGGAGCGTGGGCTTACGGTCGGATATCGTGGTTTTTACGATTGCTCACTTTGATCGATCTCCGGGCATCACGCCGCGTTAGCCGAACGATCCAGATTTGCTAGTTTGATAGGCTGGATGCCGTGCGCGCCGCTTGAGCGGCGCGTTCGCGTTCGGGCCAGGTCGACCGGATGAAGGCGAGAATTTCCCAGATTTCGCGATCCTCAAGCTGATCGGCGAAACCGGGCATCCCGCTATCAAAGTCGATATCTTGCAGCGCGAGAGCTTCACGGCCGCCCAGCTTCGTGTATTGAAACAGAACGCTGTCCGGGTGGTGCCACGTGTGGCCCGTTTCGTCGTGCGGCGGTGCGGGCAGGCGACCGTCCGGTCCCGGTGACTGCCAATCGGGCTGCCCTTGCAGATTGCCCCCGTGGCAGGCCGCGCAATACGCTTCATAAAGGATTTCGCCACTGGCGATATCGACATCTGCGGGTATCACCAACCCGCGATCTTTCTCAGTTGCGCCGTCGAACCACAAAAGGCCGCCAGCAATCACAGCAAGCGCACCGATCCCCGCGACAGCGAGCATCCGCATCATGAAACCCGCAGCCAGGTCATCATCCCCGAAGCGGCATGCGTCAGCATGTGACAGTGGAACATCCAGTCGCCGGGATTGTCTGCGACAAAGGCGATTTCGCGGGTCTCACCGCGGAAAACCATCAACGTGTCGCGCATCGGGCCGGTCAATGCGCCGTCTCGCACTTCGCGAAAATGCGTGCCGTGCAAATGCATCGCGTGCGGAAACGCGGTTTCGTTTACGATTTCGATCCTCACAGGCTCATTGCGCGAAAGATCGGCCAGCGGCGTCTCCGTCATGCCTACCATGTCGTTGAACGACCAGAATTGCCCCAACGCCGCCAGATCGCGGAAACTGCGCCGTTCACCGTCCAGCACCGCCGACTGCATTCGGCCCATCGCGCCGCCCGACATGACAAGCCGCAGACGCCGCGCCGCCACGAGGTCCGGTCCCTCCGGGTGATGGTTCGGTGGCAACGGCGGCGGAGCCGCGCGGCGGGTCGTCTTGGCCACGCCCGTCACCTGAAATTCCACCTGCGAATAGCCCTCACCGTCGAAATGCACCAGATGGGCGGTCTCGCCCGTCTCTGCCGTCACATCGACCAGAAGGTCGGCGCGCTGTCCGGGACCGAGCATCAGCGTGTCACTGGCTAGCTGTGGCGCGACCAGCGGCATGCCATCAAGCGCGACGACCCATCCTTCCATGCCTGCAAGGCCGAGTTCGAATATCCGTGCGTTCGAGGCATTGATCAGGCGCAGGCGCAGGCGTTCGTTTTGCCGCACCTTTACCGTATATTCGGAAGTGCCGTTGGTGGTGATGAAATTGCCAAGCCGCCCGGCATGGCTGCGATCATGCGCGTTGGTGAAGTCCGTTGCGATTTGCGCCGTCTCAGGGTCTAGCCGCCAGTCGTCGAGGATCAGAACCTCTTCACGGTCGACATCCGGCCCCTCGGTCTCTTCGACGATCAGCGCGCCATAAAGCCCGCGCGCCACCTGTTCCCACGACCGTTCATGCGCATGGTACCAATAGGTTCCGGCATCCGGCACGACGAAATTAACATCGAAGCTTTCCCCCGGTGCCACCGCCTGTTGCGTGAGGCCTGGAACGCCGTCCATCGCGTTGTCGATGCGGATGCCGTGCCAATGCACCGAGGTCGCCTGGTCGAGCGCGTTGACCAGCTGCCGCTGGAGGCGCCCGCCCTGTGGCAGGCGAATTAAAGGCCCGGGCAAGGATCCGTCATAGCCCCAGATGCGCGTCGCAGGATAGTCCGAGGGGGCCAATTGTACCGTGGCATGCTGCGCGGTGAGAGTGCGGGGCGCATGCGAAGCGGCGGCCGTGCGTTGCGCAGATCCCGCAAAAGCCAGTGCAGCGGTGGTTTGCCCAATAAAAGCGCGTCGTGTCTGCATGTCTCGCCACTCCTGTCAAATCGGATGGGCGGCGCTCGCGCCCGTCCAAACATACTATGATGTCCCTACGTCCCCGACAACAGGACGTTGAGCGGATTGACCGAATGACGCGAAGATGGATGGCTGTCTTGTCCTCGGGGCCAACAACCCCAAGATGGTCTGGAAACCCATCGGGATCGAGCCGCGGATCGGCGCGATGCTGCGCGGTCACGTGATCCTGGTCAACTCTGCGACGTGCTTGTACGGTGCGGCGTTCCCGAACTGCCAAGACCGTTGCAGCAAGGCAGGTTTCCTATATGTCCAAACATGTCAGCATCCATGCGGAACTTCACGGGGCTGAGCAAAACGAAAGGCGCGTCAGCCTTCGACGTTTTCCCGCAACCGGATCACCACCACGCCGGGAATTGCCTTTGGCGGTGCATCCGTCACCTGCCACAGATCACCGACCACTTGCACCGTCTTCAATCCAAGCGCCGTTTGCACATGCCCCTTGGCCCGGATCACTTCTTTGCGCGCGGCAAGCTCTGCGGCGAATGTTTCGGCCAGAACGTCTGAATCCGGTATTACGACTTCGCTGACCAGACCCGTCGCGTTGCCATGCGGCTCACCCGTCTCCAGAACGCCGGAGCGTACGGGATGCAGCACAACATCCAAGGGCACGCGGCCATGTCTGGCCTCGATCACCATCGCGCCGCCAGCATGAAGCGCAACCGCCACGCGCGCGGCTTGAACCTGTGCTGCATCTGTCAGGTCGCCTTTGGTCAGCAGGACCAGATCGGCAGCCCGCAGCTGCCGCTCGATTGTGTCGCCGATATAGTCGTTTGCCAGTTGCTTGGCGATCTGCGCCAGATCCGCCAGAACCACGATGCCTGCTGTCTCGATCCCTGCCATCAGGTCAAGGCTTGCGGCAATCGCGCCGGGCAGCGCTACGCCGCTGGCTTCGAGAATGATGTGATCGGGCGGTGGCGCCATCGCGGCCATCTGGCCCAAAGCCGCAATCAGATCGTCGCCATAGCTGCAACAGACACAGCCACCCGCCAGCGCGATCATGTCCTCGCCTTCCGCCTCGATCAGATCCGCATCAATCGGCAGGTCGCCGAATTCATTGACCATCACTGCCAGCCGCAGGCCGTCCGCCATGCGCAGCATCTGATTGACCAGCGTTGTCTTGCCCGCGCCCAGATACCCGCTGAGAACGGTGACGGGCAGGCTCACAGATCGGCCACCGGAAAGACGCGGCCGCCTTGCACTGTACCCCAGACGCGCACGTCCTTGAGCTTGGCCGCGCCGATCTCTTCGGGGTCGTCCTCAAGCACCGCGAAATCCGCCCGCTTGCCTGCCTCGATCGAACCGACCTCCTGATCCATATGAAGGGTGAAGGCCGCTCCGAGCGTGATGGCGTGCAGCGCATCGGCAACGCCGATCTTCTCCGCTTCTCCGAGGGTCCGGCCCGACGCTGTCAGCCGGTTGACCGCACACCAGCCTGTGAACAGCGGACCCAACGGGGTGATCGGCGCGTCAGAGTGGATCGTGAACGGCACTGCTTCGCGCAATGCCGTGCCGCAGGCGTTCATCCGTTCCGCCCGCTCGGGGCCGACGGTCAGCTTGTAATGTTCGTCCCCCCAGTAGAAGTGGTGGTTGGCAAACAGATTCACGCACATCCCAAGACGCGCCATTTTGCGAAACTGCGCCAGATCCGCAAGCTGGCAATGTTGCAGCACAAACCGGTGATCCGCGCTGGGGTGCTTTTTCAGCGCCTCCGTCATCGTGTCCAGCACCAGTTGCGTGGCCTGGTCGCCATTGGTGTGGGTGTTGACGTGAATGCCCCTTGCCAACGCCTGCTCAAGAATGATCTTGAGATGCTCGGGCGAGATGTACCAAAGACCGTTGGGTGCCCCATTGAAATATCCGGGCGCACGCAAACGCGCCGAAAATCCCTGAATCGAGCCATCGACAACTACCTTGATCTTTCCAAGCCGCAGCATGTCGGTACTTTGGGGTTGCAGGGCCTCGGCGTGGGCGATCAGTTCTTCGGGTCCGATGCCGTGGTGATAGCGCAAGGAAACGATGCGCGCGGGATACCCGGCGTGACCGGTCACTTCGTTGAACAGCCTGACCGTTTCGTCCGGCAACTTGTTTGCCAGATCGGTCGCGGTGGTCACGCCCGCGCGCACGCAAAGTTTGCCGAACTTCCACATCCCGGTCTCGTCGCAGGCGAGCATATCGCGGTCAAAACCGACAAAGGGAGACACCGGCGTCATGACGTCCGGCCCCTTCAGCTCCCCCAAAGGCAGCCCGTCTGTCCCCAGCGGCACGCCATCGTGATTTATGCCCGGCCTCAGCAGACCTGCCAACTCGAGCGCTTTGGAATTGACGTTCAGAATGTGGCCTGACGCATGCATGATCCCGATGGGGCGCGTCGAAGAAACCTGATCCAGATCGTGGCGCGTAACGCGCACGTTATCAAAGTATATGGGATCCAGCGACCAGGCAGGCATTGGCGCGTCGGAGTCCGTGATCTTTGCCTCCGCCTCCTTCAGTCGCGCCAGAACGTCGTCGAGGGTTTTGCAACCCTTGTGCATTTCCCCTTCGGGGGAAAGCCGGTCGAAATATCCCACGTAGGTATAAGCCCAAAGCGATCCTTCCATCAGGTGACTGTGCGCCTCGATCAACCCTGGCATCAAAACCTTGTCCGCGAAGGTTTCATCCAGTGTATGGTCGCCCCAGCCTGCGAGCTCTTCGAGCGTGCCGGAGCCAAGGATCTGACCATCGCGCACGGCGACATGCGTCGTATGCGCATGGGCGGGATTCATCGTGATGATCTTTCTCGCTGCATAAATAGTGATCATCTCGGGCAATCCTTTTGCATGACAATATTTCTGCACGCTAATAAATTTGCTTCCTCTCAAAAACTGGATTTATCTGATGCGATAAGCGCATTTTATGGGGGAACAGCCATGAGCAACCTGACAATCAAACAGCTGCGCTATGTCGAAGCCGCTGCGCGCACCGGTTCGATTTCCGCAGCGGCGACTTCTCTCAACATTTCGCAAAGCTCGATTACCGCGGCCATTGATGCGCTCGAGGCCGAAACCGATTTCGACCTTTTTACCAGGGTGCCAGCGAAAGGGTTGATGGTAACGCCGGCCGGCCAGCAAAGCGTGGCGCTGATCGCGAATATACTCGCCGCGTTTCGCGAATTCGAAAGCGAACTTGCCGCGGTGGGCGGAACCAGCCGCGGCGTGATCCGGCTGGCGTGTTTCGCGGCTGCTGCTTCGGTGTTTCTGCCCCCCGCAATTGCCGGATTTCAAAAGCGAAATCCCGGCATCCGGTTCGAGATCGTCGAGGGCAACATGGACAACGTGGTCAACTTTCTTGAAGAAGGGCTTGCCGATATAGCTTTCACCTACCAGGAGGTCGTGCTGTCCTCGCAAATCTTCTATCCGTTGATCGACTTGCCCCATTTTGCCTTGCTCTCGATTCAGGATCCGCAGTCCGAACAGCCCTCGATCACGCTCAAGGAATTGAGCAAAAAGCCGATGATCCAGCTAAAGCTCGCGCAAACCCGGACGTATTACGGCGACCTGTTCAAACATGCCGGCATGGAAGTGGAGACCGCTCATTGGTCTTCTTCGGTCGAGATGGTGCGCACTATGGTGGCGGCGAATTTCGGGTTTACCGTTCTCAATGCCAAGCCTCTCGCGGCGATTGGCGGGCGTGGTGGTTTTCGTGCGGTGCCGATCTCCGATCCGCTGCAACCGCGCAGTTTTGGAATGGTGATGCAAGCGCGTGTGCGCCAGCCCCGTGCGGTTGTCGATTTTCACGCCCATTGTGACATGCTGCGCGCGCGCGGTCATTTTGATCTCATGGCTGTCAGGGCCACTCTTTGAACACGCCCTGAAAAAACCACATAGAATGCAGTAACCGGCGCAAAAGAAACTGTTTTGTGCATGATTTACGCCGCGTTAGCCTTGCATCAAATCATAACGGGGAGATCAGCAAAGTGACGGAACACTTCAAATCATTTCTGGTGGCGACCGCGCTCAGCACGGTTGTCGCCATAGGTGCAAGCGCACAAGAGCCGGTGCGCGGCGGCACCTTGGTCACTGCCATGGGGACAACGCCCCGACATCTGAATCCGGCGGTGCAATCGGGTATCGTGACAGGTGCCCCCGGTGCGCAGCTTTTTGCGGCCCCGCTGCGCTATGACGAAGACTGGACACCGCAGCCCTATCTGGCGGAAAGCTGGGAATGGTCCGAAGACGGCATGACCATGACCCTCAAACTCGTCGAGGACGCGCGCTTTCACGACGGTGTGCCGATCACGTCCGAAGATGTCGCTTTCTCGGTCGAAACGATCAAGGAAAACCATCCGTTCAAAACCATGTTCAGCCCTGTCACATCCGTAGATACACCCGATCCGCATACAGCTGTGCTGAACCTTTCGCAGCCGCACCCTGCGCTGTTGCTGGCGATGTCGTCGCAGTTGATGCCGATCATCCCCAAGCATATTTACGGGGACGGTCAGGACCCAAAATCGCACCCGCGCAACAGCGTCGATGTGGTCGGCTCCGGCCCGTTCAAGCTGGTTGAATTCGCCCCTGATCAGCACGTGATCCTCGAACGCAACGATGATTTCTTCATGGACGGGCGCCCGTATCTGGACCGCATCGTTTTCCGCATCATCAAGGACGCCTCGTCCCGCGCCATCGGGATCGAAAATGGCGAACTGGACCTGCTTACCTTTGAAAACACCGTGCGCAACATCGCGCGGATGCAGAAAAACGGCGACCTGACCGTCACCGATGAAGGCTATGCCGCCATCGGCGCGCTGAACTGGCTGGCGTTCAACACAGGTTCTGACGGCCCGCTCGCGGACAAGCGCGTGCGCCAGGCGATTGCCTATGCCATTGACAAGAACTTCATTCTCAAGGCGATCATGCAGGATCTCAGCCAGGACGCCAAGACCGGCATCCACCCCGGCTCGCCGCTCTACGAATCCGAGGTGAATGGCTACGACCTCGATCTGGATAAGGCAAATGCGCTGCTTGATGAGGCCGGCTATGAAACCGGGGCGAATGGCACGCGGTTCAGCCTGACCATCGACTACGGCAACCCCACGACCAAACCGCAGGCCGAGTTCACGAAGGCGGCGCTGTCCAAGGTCGGCATCGATGTTACCGTGAACTCCTATGTCGACTTTCCCACCTGGGCGCAGAAAATCTCAAATCATAACTTTGACATGACCTGGGACACGGTATTCAACTGGGGCGATCCTGTGATCGGGGTGCACCGCACCTATGCCTCCGACAACATCAAGCCCGGCGTGATCTGGTCCAATACCCAGCAATACTCGAACCCGCGCATCGATGAATTGATGGCCCAGGCCGGAGTGGAGATCGACGCCGACAAGCGCCGCGCCCTCTATGTCGAGTTTCAGGAGATCCTGGCAGAAGACCTGCCAGTCTACTGGACCAACACGGTACCTTATCATACCATCTACTCGAACAAGGTCGGCAACCCGCCTTTAGGTATCTGGGGATCAAGCACACCGTATGATCGGGTCTATCTCAAGCCGTAAAAACATCACGCTGAAAACCTGTTGCCTGCTCCGCTGAATGCGGGGCAGGTACCTTTTCCTAATCAAGACAGGCCGCCATGCCCATTCTGATGACAATCCTCCAACGCCTGCTCTATGCAGCGCTACTGCTGATCGCGGTGCTGGTGCTGAATTTCAGCATGATGAACCTCGCCCCCGGCGACGTGGCCGACACGATAGCCGCCTCCATGGGCGGGGCCGATGCAGAACTGATGGCCCAGATCCGTGCCGAATACGGGCTTGATCAGCCCTTTTTTGTGCAGCTCGGCAGCTACATCGGCCGTGTGCTGACTTTTGATCTGGGGTATTCCTATTTCTACAACCAGCCGGTGACCAAGCTGATCTTCGAACGTTTGCCAGCAACCCTCCTGCTGGTTATCGTCGCGCAGGTTCTGGCGATAGTCATCGGTGTCTTGCTGGGGGTTTATTCCGCTCGCAATCCCAATGGGTTCGCCAATTATTTCGTGACGCTTTTCGCGCTTTTCGGTTATGCCGCGCCGGTTTTCTGGACCGGTATTTTGCTGCTGATCGCCTTCTCGCTCAAGATACCGCTGTTTCCGGTGGCTGGCATGATGGACGTCACCGTCGAGGGCGGTTGGTTCATTCGCGCCCTCGATATTGCGCATCACATGGTGTTGCCTGTCATCACGCTTGGGTCGATCTTTCTGGCGCTCTACTCGCGCCTGTGCCGCGCAGCGATGCTCGAAGTGCTTGGCTCGGACTACATCCGCACCGCCAAGGCCAAGGGGCTGAGCCCGCGCAGTGTCACGCTCAAACACGCGCTGAAAAACGCGTTGCCGCCGGTGATCACCCTTGCGGGTCTGCAATTCTCAGCCGTGATCTCGGGTGCCGTGCTGGTGGAGACGGTGTTCAGCTGGCCCGGTCTGGGACAACTTGCGCTTACCTCGATCCTCGCGCGCGATACACCGACGATCCTTGGTATCCTTTTCTTTTCTGCCCTTGTCGTAATCGTGGGCAATCTGCTCACGGATCTGGCACTGCGTGCTGTCGATCCACGTGTAAGGGGGCGCGAATGACACAGGTTGACGAAATTCCGGCCAAGCCAAGATCACCTTTTTCCGAAGCATTCGAGATGTTTCGCCGCAACCACGCCGCGGTGGTCGGGCTGATCGTTCTGCTGGCCATTATCATTGTCGCGATCGTGGGGCCGATGGTCTATCCCGGCGATCCGTTCGACATGGTCTGGATCCCATTCTCTCCGCCGGGTACCGAAGGGTATTTTCTTGGCACCGATTATCTGGGTCGCGATCTTTTGTCCCTGCTCATTCACGGGGCCAAGGTTTCGCTCACCGTGGGACTTTCCGCCGCTTTTGTCACGGTGACCATCGGCATTACCGTGGGAGCGCTGGCAGGCTTCTATCGGGGCTGGGTCGAAGAGGTCCTGATGCGCCTGACGGAATTCTTCCAGGTACTGCCCACACTGCTATTTTCCATGGTGATCGTGTCGCTTTTCGGCACCTCGCTGTGGATGATCACGCTTGCGATAGGGCTGGTCAGCTGGCCTGCTGTGGCCCGCATCACACGCGCCGAATTCATGCGCATCCGCGAGCTGGAATATGTAACTGCCGCCCGCGCGGGCGGGGTAAAGAATGCGCGGCTGATCTTTTCCGTGATCCTTCCCAACGCCCTGCCACCGATCATTGTGCAGGCGGCGCTCATGGTCGGCTCCGCCATCCTGTTCGAAGCCGGTCTGTCCTTTCTCGGGCTCACCGACCCCAACGTTGCAAGCTGGGGACAGATCATCGGCTCCAACCGCGAATACATTCTCGACGCCAGCTTTACGGTCACTGTACCAGGCCTGGCGATCTTCGTCACCGTACTGGCGATCTCGCTGGTGGGCGACGGCCTCAACGATGCGCTCAACCCCAAATTGAGACAGCGATGACAGAAACATTATTGAAAGTTGAAAACCTTCGCATCGAGCTGGATTTGCGTTCCGGACCCGCGCCTGTCATCGACGATCTGTCGCTTGAACTGAAAGCGGGTGAGACGCTCAGCTTTGTTGGCGAAAGCGGCTGCGGCAAGTCCATGACGGCGCTCGCGATCATGGGACTTTTGCCGGAAAAGGTCGGTTCCATCGCGGCGGGGCGCATCCTGTTTCAGGGTGCCGATATGGCCCTGATGAAGGACGCCGACCTGCGCGACATCCGTGGCAATGAGATTTCCATGATCTTTCAAGAGCCGATGACCTCGCTCAATCCGGTTTACACCGTCGGCGAGCAAATCGCCGAAGTATTGCGCCGTCACAAGGGCATGAACCACGCGGACGCCTGGAAGCGCGCGACCGAGCTGATGGACGCGGTCCGCATCCCCAACGCCAAGGCGCGCGTCGCGGACTATCCACACCAGATGTCGGGTGGTCAGCGCCAGCGCGTCATGATCGCGATCGCCCTGGCCTGCGCACCCAAGATCCTCATCGCGGACGAACCTACCACAGCGCTGGATGTCACGGTTCAGGCACAGATTTTCGATCTGTTGCGCGATCTGGGCCGCGAGACAGGCACCGCGATCATCCTGATCAGCCATGACATGGGTGTCGTGGCCGAAATGGCCGACCGCATGGTGGTGATGTATGCCGGTCGCAAGGCCGAAGAAGGCCCGGTCGATGAGGTGATCTCGCATCCGCGCCACCCTTATACCAAAGGTCTGATTTCTTGTGTGCCACACTTGTTGGCCGAATTGACCGAAGACCGGCCCGACCTCACCGAAGTGCCCGGCATCGTGCCATCACTCGACAGCTTTGGCACCGATGCCTGCCTGTTTGCCTCGCGCTGTTTGCTGGCAGACGACAGATGCCGCAGCAAACGCCCGCCTGAAATGTCCTTCGGGTTGCAAACTTCAGCCTGCTGGAAGGCCGACACCCTATGACCAACGCTCTTCTCACCGTCGAGAATCTATCCGTGCGATTTCCCGTCAAACGTCGCTGGGGGCAGACGAGCTGGCTCTACGCGGTCGATGACGTCTCCTTCGAGATCAAGCGCGGCGAAACGTTGGCGATCGTTGGTGAAAGCGGTTCGGGCAAGACCACGGCAGCACTCGGTGTTGCGCGGCTGGTGGGCAATTCCGGCGGCTTCGTGAATCTTGATGGAGAGGATTTTCTGGCGCTTGAGGGCGGCGCATTGCGCCGCGCCCGTGCCAAGGTGCAGGTGATCTTTCAAGACCCTTATTCATCGCTCAACCCGCGCCTGCGCGCCGAGGCGATCGTGCGCGAACCGATGGACAGCCTGGGCACATTGCCCCGGGCCGAACGCCCCGATCGCGTGGCAGAGCTGTTCAAGCAGGTGGGCTTGCGACCCGAGCAGATGAAGCTTTTTCCTCACCAATTCTCCGGTGGTCAAAGGCAGCGCATCGGCATCGCGCGGGCGCTTTCGACAAATCCCGAACTGATCATTTGCGACGAGGCCGTGTCGGCGCTTGATGTCGCTGTTCAAGCGCAAATCCTGAACCTGTTGCGCCGCTTGCAACGGGATTTGGGGCTGACCTATCTGTTCATCTCGCACGATCTGGGCGTGGTGCAGCACATGAGCGACCACATCGCGGTGATGTACATGGGCAAAATCGTCGAGTATGCGGACCGGCTTTCGCTGTTCAACGACCCGCGCCATCCCTACACCAAAGCGCTGTTGTCTGCTGTCCCGTCGGTGGACAAGAAGCGCAAGGTCGAGCGGATGCTTATCCCCGGCGACCCGCCCGATCCTCTGAACCCGCCTTCCGGCTGTCGCTTTGCCTCGCGATGTCCCTTGGTGGAAGACGCATGCCTTGCAGCGCAACCACCCCTGAAAGCGGTGAACGGTAGCCACCGAGCCGCCTGCATCAAGGCTTGAAGCACGCTCTCAGAGCGTATTTGGCCGAGGCGGGCAGGGAGGTTTCATGGCCCCACAGAACGAGTTGGAAAAACTCCAGCCGGCCAGTCAGGGCATCTTTTTCTGGTGGTCCGAATTCGGCCAGCGGTACCCTCCAAAAGGTTCGCGGTGCGTTTCAAGCGGCACCTCACCGCCTGTCAGTCGTGCGGCCAGAACACGCATGAGGTAGAAATTGAAGGCCGGATGCTGGAGGGAGAGCGTCGCCAGATCCGCTGCGTCGAGGGCAAGGATTTCGCACTGACCTTTGCAACGCGCCGAGGACGTTCGTTGGAACTGCGCGGTCAGAAAGGCAACCTCACCAAAGATTTCGCCCGGTTTGGCCCGCGTGTCATGTTCTTCAAAGACGACGCTTCCCGCGACCAGATAATAAAGCCGATCCGGTAGGTCGCCGCGACGAAAGACATACTCACCATCCCGAAATGACACCGAATTCACCAGCGGCCGCAGCCAATCGAGCGGAGATACGAGCGTATCTGCTGCTGCGATTGCCTTTTTCTTCATCGTATGGATCTGGAACAGCCGATAGAGGTTCACCGGCAGGAGACAGGCGTGAAGCATCAAGACCGGGTACACCTCGAATGCGAATGACCAAAAGATGAAACACAGGTTTGCGAAAATTCCGATAACCCGCAGCCGCAGCATGGTTTTCTGGTAATAGGTCAGAAAGGTCAGACCAGCCGCCGCCCAGCCAATGAACTCGAACGGCTCCAACATCTCTATTCTGCTACCGGTATGTCCGCTCGACAATGCGGGCTGAATGCCTGCAGGGCGAGGCGTTCACAGATCTTTTCCGGTTTTAGCTTCATCGTCGTTCTTCTCGATCTGGCTAAGGCATTCTATCTCTTGGCCGACGCATTCACCTGACAAGATATTTCGATTGAGGAAGGCAGGAAACGTCTTAGCCATCTCTGATGACAAGACACTTTTATTAACGGTATGTCTCCGGCTTTTGCAGGCCAACTCGATAGCCTGGCCTCTTTGGGGGGCATTTGCAGTTTTCCGGCAACAAGCCCGTCGTTGAAATGCTGCTTTGCCTCGCATTTTCCGTGGCGATCTGTTCTTTTGCTGCCATGAAGCTTTCGACCCTTACCTACGCCACTGCGTTGGCGATCATGCTTGGCTGGCTGCTCTGGATCGGCAAGCCCGTGCTGCTGCCGGTATTGGCTGCGATTATCGCGATCTACGTGCTTTCGGAGGCCACCACCTGGCTGGCCAAACTGCCGGTCTTGCGGTATGCGCCCGGCTGGTTGTTGCGGCTGATCTTGCTGGCGGGGTTCTCGTTTGGCCTGTTCCTGCTTGGGCTGTTCATCACCAACAGTCTTGCAAGGGTGCTGGAGGCGATCCCGCGCTATGAGAACAACCTCGACACCCTGGTGGCACGGTATGCCACCACCTTCGGGATCCAGGGCGAACCCACCTGGCTTGTGTTGCAGAACGCAACCATCAACCGGATCAATACGGCCGCATGGATCCCCACGATCCTGAACAACCTGCGCGGCTTTGGCAGCACCTTCTTTTTCATCGTTCTTTATGCGTCGTTCCTGTTTGCCGAGCGCATCCAGTTTGCCAACAAATTCGACCTCGCCACCCGCGACACCGTGCAGCGCGACCAGGCCTTGGCGCTGGTCAACCGCATCAACGACCGGGTGGGGACCTACCTTCTGGTAAAGACGTTTATCAACATCATTCTCGGCTTGTTGTCCTATCTCGTGCTTTGGGCCATCGGTATTGAGTTCGCCCTGTTCTGGGCGATCCTGATCGCGGTTCTGAACTATATTCCCTACGTCGGCTCGTTAATCGCGGTGATCTTCCCGGTGCTGCTCAGTCTCGCGCAATTCGGCACGCTGGGCATGGCGGCGATCACACTGGTCACGCTCACCGTCCTGCAAACCTTTGTCGCGTCCTTTCTGGAACCGCGGCTCATGGGGCGAACTTTCAACCTTTCGCCGCTTGTGGTGCTGCTTGCGCTTGCTTTCTGGACTGCGCTTTGGGGCTTGCCCGGGGCGATCCTCGCTGTTCCGCTCACCTCGAGTCTGGTGATCGTTCTGGCGGAGATCAAGGCAACCCGGCCCTTCGCGATCATGCTTTCGGCGAACGGGAAACTCTGAAGATCAGTGCAAGTCCCTGCGCCTGATCCCCCGGAGCGCTGCGGGCGCGCGCCGATTACGGGTTTGCGGCATCCTCTTACCCACTCAAAGGTCCGTTCGCCGCAACCTTAGCGCATTCGTGATGACCGACACCGAAGACAGGCTCATCGCCGCCGCCGCGATCATGGGCGACAGTAGCAGGCCGGTGACCGGATAAAGCAGCCCTGCCGCGATGGGCACGCCAAGCGCGTTGTAGGCGAAAGCAAAGAACAGGTTCTGCTTGATATTGCGCAAGGTGGCGCGGGCCAGCTTGCGCGCACGCACAATGCCCATCAGGTCGCCGCCAAGCAGGGTGATCCCGGCGCTTTCCAT
>JAGXFI010000117.1 GCA_024637305.1 Sulfitobacter sp. | reverse complement strand
CAAGCTCGCGCATCACCAGAAGGCCACCGTCCGAACTGAGTTGCGTGCCACGAAATTCCAGCCGCACACGAGGGTCGAAATCCACCCGATCTGCCCGCAGCAAGCCCGCACCCTCTGGGTGATCCATGAAACAAGCCCCTCGTAGCCATCAACCCCATGATTTATATGGGAAATATTTAGACTAGGACAGAGAAATCATCGCGCTACTTGGGGAATGCGGGATCAAATGTTGTGAAAACTAATGGACCAATGGACCGAAGGTCTAAAACCCCTTAAAAATCAGCAGTTTAACCCGGTCCATTAAATTATTCGGCTAATGGACCGCAATGGACCAATGGACCGCTCTGGATTCCGCTATCACCTGTCAACCAACCGTGGAAAGTGCCCCGACCGGCGGCCCGCGCGCTCCCCGGATGTCCGCCCAGGAGATCGCCCGAAAAAATTAAAATGCAGGTCGAGCGTGAAACCCTCTTGACGCGATACCGGGCCGTCCGATTCGCGCTACGCCCTTTGGCATCGAAACGGCTCCCGTGTGCCAAATGGCATATGGGAATCGGGGGGCCGCAAAACCTCATGTGCGCTAACGCACGGTATATGGGCCAATAGGGTGCGTTTTTGCAGTGCTTTTGGGCGTAATGGGATAGTTCTGTGCGCTTATGCGCAGTTCAAGGCCGAGTGTGCTATAGGTTATGTGCAAAACTGTCGAGAAACGCGCTCTACGCCCCCCGCGACGCCGGTAATTTGTTTGGATGGGACCCAATGTTAAGGCTGGAGAGGGTGCTACCTGAGCAACTCTGTATCGCGAGTTCGAACTGCTTCTTCCCTCCCATGTATTATGACGCGCATGCCAGCAATCAAACCAATCGCTTAATCCACACTATTCCCAGCTTAGGCAGGGAAAAAATTGGGTGATCAGCATCTCGGCCGTCCGGCAGGATGATGCGTTCGATCTTCCAGTCGGAGGCCTCGGTGGCCTCGGTATCGGAACGGCGCTCGTCGGTTTCCGCTTCGAAAGGTTCCCCCGTCGCTAGGGTATGGCGAAAGCGCGCAGTGACCTCGCTGGCAAATGGATCCGGCCAAACGGCGTGCAACCACTTTGGTAAAGTCGCGCCATCGGGCCCGGAGGTCGCCTGACCGGGCCTGTTAAGCAAGTGTTTTGCAATCCGATCGGCATCTGCGGTGGTGGAAATGCGAGGAGTTGGGCGGATCGGGCCGTGATGCGCATGTGCAGCTGTGAGTGATGCCGCGAAAAGTTCAGTCGTTAAACCGTAAAGAGCAACGTGGCGTGCGCACGGCTCTTGTTGATCTCACCATCAAACCATATCGGATGTGCGGATCGGCAAGTGGCGCAAACGTTTGCCAGTGGCGTGATACACCGCGTTGGCTATTGCGGCCGCCGTGCCGACGATGCCCAGCTCTCCGATACCTTTGACGCCCAACGGGTTCACGTAATCGTCGCGCTCATCCAGCATCTCGACACGGATCTCGCGCACATCGGCGTTTACCGGAATGAGGTACTCGGCTATGTTGGTGTTCAGAAAGCGCGCGCGGGGCGTGTCAATCTCGGTCACCTCATGCAGCGCCGAACCGATGCCCCAGATCATGCCGCCCATCAGTTGCGAATGCGCGGTCTTGCGGTTCAGGATCGTTCCGGCGGCAAAGGCACCGTGCAAGCGCGGCACGCGGATCTCGTGGGTCCAGCGATGTACCCGCACCTCCACCATCTCCGCGCCAAAGGCGAACATCGCCATCTCGGGCGTAACCGGTCCTGCGCTGCCATAGCCACCTTGGAAGGTGGTCTTGATCATCTGGTCGGTCATGGCTTTGTGGCGAAACTCGCCAATCACCTCTATCTGGCCTGTCGCGGTCGAGGCCAGCGCCTCGATCAGGGGCTGGCTTTGGCCGCCGGACGCTTTCAGCACGCCGTTCTCCAGGGTGATTGCCGCCGGGTCCACGCCAGAGAGTGGCCCTTCGGACATGGCCGAAACCTGCGCTGCGATCTGGCGACCGATCTTCAAACAGGCGTCATGGACGGCGGAGCCGGCTGAGGCGGCGGTGGTCGAGCCGCCCGCAAGCGGCGCGACGGGCATATCGCCCTCGCCCATTACCACGTCGCAGGCCTCTACGGGCAGTCCAAGGCGCGCGGCCGCTATCTGCGCCATAATCGTATATGTGCCGGTGCCAACGTCGTGAGCCGCCAACTCGATATAGGCTTCGCCGGTGCTGTGCATCCGCACCCGTGCGTTTGAAGCGAGGATATTCGTCGGGTAGGTCGCCGTAGCGCATCCATATCCCACGAGCCAATCGCCGTCGGTCATCGATCCGACCTCGGGCGTACGGTTGGCCCAGCCGAAGCTGTCAGCCACCGCATCATAGCTTTCCATCAATGAACGGGACGAGAAAGGTACGTCTGCAACAGGATGGCGGTCGGTGTCGTTAACCCGCCGCAACTCAACAGGATCCATTCCCAGCTTGATCGCCAGCTCGTCCATCGCAGATTCCAAACCGAAGAAGGTTTGCATCTCGTTCGGTGCCCGCATGAATCCGCCGCTATTGGTGTCGGACCTGGACAGTCGCTGCTCAGTATGGATGTTCGGGCATGCATACATAGCGCGGGTAATATGGGTACCGGGGTTCACCACCGCGTCGAACTGCGAGGTCTGCGAGATTTCAATATGTTCGAAGGCGGTCAACTTGCCTGCGGCATCTGCACCAATGCGGAACCGCTGCACCGATTCTGGGCGGAAGGTGGCAACAGTGTACATTTGAGGCCGGGTCACGATCAGACGCACGGGGGCACCCATCGCCTTGGCCGCAGCGATGGTCAGCATTGTGTAAGGCGTGACCCCTGCCTTTGACCCGAACGCGCCGCCGACAAACGGTGAGATCACACGGACGCTGGTTTCCGACATGTCGTAAGCCTTGGCAATGCCGGAGCGCAAAGTCTTGACCGATTGCGACGGCATCCAGACAGTCAGCCGATCGCCACGCCATTCGGCGGTCGCTGAGAACATTTCCATCGGATTGTGGTGTTGAAAGGGCGTGACGTACTCCGAGTCGACGATCTGTGTGGCGACTGACAGACCTTCCGCCACATCACCCTTGGTGATCACCATGCCATCACTGTCATCGCCCGCGCCGATGACGAAGCTGTCAGCGGGATCCATGGCAATTGTGCTTTCGGCGATGTCATATGTTGCCTCGATCAACTGCGCACCTCGGCGCGCTGCCGCAGCGGTCTCGGCCACGACATAGGCAATCGGCTGACCGGCATAGCGGATGCGCGCATCTTCCATCGGCCAGAAACTAGCTGACCCGGGGCCGGCCGAATAGCTGCGAAGCTGCGACTCGTTCATCGGCCAAAAGCTGGCCGAGCCGGGTCCACCTGCATAAAAGCCTTTGACCGATTTGTAATCGGGCAACGTTTCGCGTGTGAAAACGGCTAGAACACCCGGCTCGGCTTCAGCTTTCGAGATGTCCATCCCTGTCAGCGTACCAACGGCCACCGACGATGTCGCCAGCGCGCCATGCAGCATGCCGGCAGGCATAAAATCGGCAGCGTAGGTCGCGGTGCCAGTAACTTTACGGGGGGCATCGGTGCGGGTGACCGCAGTGTTGATTGTCTGGGCCATTATTTGCCTCCGTTCGCGCGGGATTTCGCGGTCATCAGTGCCCCGGCGACAACATCCGCGCCGAGCTTGATCTTGTAGGCCGAGCCTTCCAGCTCCTGCGCCTCGGCAAAGGCGATCCGCCCGGCCTCGCGTGCCGTCGCTTCGGTCAACGGACTGCCCTTCAAGCTATCTTCTGCGGCACTGGCGCGCCACGGTGTCGTCGCAACACCCCCGAGGGCGATGCGAACGTCACGCACGGTGTCACCATCGAGTTCGATCCCAACAGCGGCCGAGGCGCTGGCAAAGGCGTAACTTTCACGATCCCTTGCCTTGAGATAATGGCTCGCTTTCAGGGCTGGTACGACGGGTACGGTGATTTCGATTACAATCTCGCCCTGTTGCAATATTGTTTCGACTTCTGGCGTGTCACCCGGCATTAGATGCAGATCAGCGAAGAGGATCGTGCGTCGGCCGCCGGGGCCTTGCGTGTGAACTTCCGCATCAAAAGCGATCAGCGCCTGCGCCCAGTCGCCTGGATACTTTGCCACGCAGGACGATGAACCACCGAGGACAGCATGGTGGCTCGTCTCGCCTCCGTCCAACGCCGCGCAGCCCGATCCGGGCTCGCGCTTGTTGCATTGGGCATAGGCAGTATCGCGGAAATAGGGGCAGCGGGTGCGTTGAAGGATATTGCCGCCCAGACGCGCCACGTTGCGAAGTTGCGGGCTGGCCGCCTTCCAAAGCGACTCCGTCAGAACGGGGGCCGCAGCTACCAATTCCTGGTCATTGGCCACAACGCTCATGCGCGCCAGCGCGCCAAAACGGATCGAGTTGGGACCAATCTCGTGTCCCTCCAAATCTGTGAGGCCGGTGATGTCGACCAGCGCAGCAGGCTCGCGCACGCCGATTTTCATCAGATCCACTACGGTCGTGCCACCGGCCAGAATATCGCCGCCGCTTTCGCGGGCTGCATCAAGAGCATCGGCCAAGGTTCTCGGGCTATGATAGGTGAAATTTCGCATGCTCAGCCCTCCTTCCCGTCGCGGACGGCTTCGACCGCAGCGACGATATTGGGGTAAGCACCGCAACGGCAAAGGTTGCCACTCATATATTCACGGATCTCATCTGCAGAGCCGGCGTGACCCTCGTCGATGCAGGCGATCGCCGACAGGATCTGACCGGGTGTGCAATAGCCGCACTGGAATGCATCATGTTCGGCAAAGGCAGTTTGCATCGGATGCAAAGACCCATCGGGATTGGCCAGTCCTTCGACCGTAGTTATTTTGGCCCCGTTAACAGAGAGCGCCAGAATCAGACAGGAATTTACGCGATTCCCGTTCAGCAGAATTGTGCAGGCACCGCATTGCCCTTGATTACAGCCTATCTTGGTCCCCGTCAGCCCCAAATTGTCGCGTAGCGCCTCGACCAACGTAGTGCGCGGTTCGACTGTTAGGGTTCGCCTCTTTCCGTTGATGGTCAATTCGATCTTCGGTTGCGAATTGGGCGCGACGCCAGTGTCGGACTGTTGCGCCGAAGCATGCTGGGTGCCGGCACCGAGTACAGCACCGACCGCACCAGTTGAGCCGAGGAAACTTCGGCGTGAAATACCGGCGCGCGGCGGAACTTTATTGTGGGACATGAGACCTCCAAAGATCTGTCAGCGAGCAAGGCCAATTCTTATCTTGGATCAACCATCTCTGAACTGAATGCGGGAAGCTAAGGTAGGTTCCAGTCGGCCACTCATTTTTATTGTGTCCGCTGCTGCATCAAGCGCCGTAAGTATTGACCGAGTGCGTGTTACCAAGTCACTTGGGAAGCATTCGCCATACCTGCATTGAACGGCATTGGCGGCGTACTTGCCCTTGGTACTTCGGGATCATGTCAGCTGTGTACCAAGGTCTAATTCTTTCGCTATCTCTGAATGTGAGAAAAGAATCGCAACTTCTGTGATCGGCCTTTCCTTTTTGCTGCGTTACCTGATCAAAAGCCTGGAAACCGCAGCGAGGTCGATTGGTTTTTGGCAAACTGGAATGTCCACGTAATGTTCGGGAACGACACTTACGTGATGCGTCCATCGCGGTCGATCATGAAAATCGCGTAGTCTGTCACGATCTCGACTGTGATCCAGAAGCGTTGCTCGGCTTCGCGCAGGCCGTCGAGCTTGAATAGCCGGTCGACAACGCGGCCGAGGATGGCAGCGTAGGTTTGCAGGAAATCGGTGTCGGCCTCGTCAAAATTCCGTGGCTCGGTGTGGTCTACGAGCAAAAGCCCGTATGCCTGATTTCCGGGCAGGAAGATGGGTATTTTGCCCATCGCCACCACACCCTCTTTCTTCATGATTCGGGAACCACGAAGCGGTCCTCTGCTGATCGGAGCTGTTATCGGCCTTTTCACGGGTTGTTCTCTCGAGCCGTGGGATACCTTCCTGATGCGGTTTGCTGACATCCAACTGGCATACCATTTATCCTGCTTGCAATGACGGTAATTACAATCATCGGTCCTGGACTTGACCGCCTTATTTTACTGATGATCGTTGCCCAGTGGGTTCAATACGCGCGCCTCATACGCGGAACGGTTCTTTCGCTGCGCGAGACCGAATATGTTCAAGCAGCCCAAAGTTAAGGACTGTCAGACTGGCGCAAACTTTTCATTCATATCCTCCCCAACGCGATGGGGCCTCTTATCATTCTTGGAACGCTGAACGTGGCCAATAACATCCTGCTCGAAAGTAGCCTGACCTTTCTCGGATTGGGCATCGATCCGCTTATTCCCAGTTGGGGCGGTATGCTTGCCGACGGGCGCAATTACATCCAGACTGCACCGTGGGTTACGATCTTTCCGGGCCTCGCAATAATGTTGACAGTGCTGGGCCTGAACCTTCTTGGCGATTGGCTCAGGGATCGGCTTGATCCGCTTGGGAGGACACGATGAAGGAGTTGATCAACGAGGCAGTTCCGCGCACGCTCGAGCGCATTCCACGGAATGTTGAGACCGTCTGGCTATTTGAGAGCTTGTCTGCGCGACGGGATACTGAACGCGCTGCGCGCGATGCCGGGCGCAATCTGCGCGTGCGCTCCGCCTACAAGACGCTCTTGCATGATGTGCTGGAGGACGGACTGCTTGTTGGCGCGACGTCGGCTACCATCCACTATCCCGTCGTTGACGGCTGCCCCGACGACCGGTTTCGTTTGGAATGTTATCCACTCCACGCTCTCTGCGCCGGTTGCGACATCCGTTTCGAACCACGGGTGCACCATGGCGACGGGCTTCCAGATTACGAGATCGAGACGCCTGAGGGAAATACACGCGTGACGGTGCCGGTGCGATGGACGAAGGCTTGCGATGGCAGTCCCGTTCTCGCCGCTTGCGGCTGGCAAGCCGACAGAGCGGGGCAGGGGCATCCGCTGGAAACCGAGTTCGAGTACATCTTTTCTCGTGTCTGCGCCACGATGGCCGCACTTCCTTTGGACCCCCTCAACCCGGACGAGCCAGACGGACCGGTGTACTTCGACCGGCTGGAGATTGACGTGGTAATTCCAGCTGCAGACCAGCCGCTCGCCGTAGGGCATGAATGCATTTCTCTTGCCGAAGCGCTGCATGAGGAAATCTATTTTGCGAGCCTTGAAATATTCCGTCATCGGCTCGGCCTTCCCGCTGGCGCACGCGCGGTCACGTTCGGCCAGGTTATCCCGCGCATAACGGTTGGGAAAACTCCCCACCTCCGGATGGTATTAAGTCACTCAGATCCCGTGTCAGACCAAGACAGGGGAGGGCGTCCTGATCTAGAGACAGCAACAACTTGGCTCACCCCGAGCGAGATCGCGAACCATTTGGAAGCTCTTCCAGGGGTGCCTTACCACGTCATTTCTCGTCAGGGCCGAATAGTATCGGGGCGGTATGTCGCTGGTACGGGGAACGCGATGCTTGCCATATCAGCTGGCCAGCATCCAAATGAGACATCGCCGATGGTCGGGGCTTTACGGGCTGCCCACGCGCTGGCTGATGAAGGGCGGGTGGGATTTACGATCAACCCGCTGGAGAACCCCGACGGTTATGCTGTCTTTCGCGAGCTTTGTGCCCTCCATCCTCGACATATGCAGCATGCGGCGCGCTACACTGCCAGCGGCGCTGACTTAAGTTGTGGGGGTGGACTTCACGAGAGCGCAATCCGTACCCGCGCATTGGAACATCTGCCCGCCAGCGTCCATCTCAATCTGCACGGATATCCAAGCCATGAGTGGGTCCGGCCCCTATCAGGTTATATTCCCGAAGGATTTGGACAGTGGACTATCCCCAAGGGGTTCTTCCTCATTCTGCGTTATGATCCCCGTGAAGAAACACTGGCCAACTCGGTTTTAAGAGCCGCACTCGACTCCTTAGCGTCATTCACACCGCTTGCTGATCAAAACCGCCGGATGATCGATATGTATGATCGATATGTGTCCTCCCGCGGTTTCCAAATACATGCAGGCTGCATTCCGTTCACCACCCACCCCGAGGCTGATCCCGGTTATCCGGTTACTATCATCACCGAAGCACCGGACGAGACAATTTTTGGCGAAGATTTCCGCATTGCACATGAGGGCCAGTATCGCGTCGTCCGGGCGGTGGCCGAAGTGCTGGAACAACAATAACTTCAGCCACCTTCATGTAATCCACTTAATTGCTCAGAGCACAGGATCACGCCACGCAATGGCTCTGGACTTATAACATCGACCGCCCGAACATGCGCATCGGCGGTATCACACCCGCCATGAAACTGAAAATGGCCGCATAAATTCTACAGATGCACCCCGCTAAAAAGTATGCGCCGTTTCGGCCCCATTGATTTGACAGGTTTCGGGCCAGTGCTTGGTTTGGGATGATCCTCCAGAGTTTTGATTGGAGGGTGTGATGGCGGATGGTGGTGAAGGCTTTGGCGGACGATGCGAGGTGGTGGAGCGGCCACGTGGGAATCGGCGCTGGTCGAATGATGTGAAGGCGCGGATCGTGGCCGAGAGCTTTCAGCCCGGAGTTCGCGTCGTTGATGTCGCGCGGCGTTACCAGATCATTCCTCATCAGCTATCAGATTGGCACCGGCAGGCACGCGAGGGTCTTCTGGTGCTGCCCGCGGAAGTGATGGGTCAGGCTGGCGCGGCGCGAGTATCGAATTTTGTGCCTGTCACAGTTGAAGCTGAGGCTGCGGCACCGCCCGAGCGGCACGATGCTGCGGATGGCATCATCGACATCCAGATTGGCGATGACATCGTGATGCGTGTGCCTGGCGCGGTTGCGGTGGATCGGGCAGTTGCCTTGGTGCGCGCGCTGCGTGGTGGGGCAGCATGAACATCGCGGGCCAGCGCCTGCCGATGGTGATGGCGACACGCCCGGTTGCCTTCCGGCGTGGACATGACGGTTTGGCGGCGACGGTGCAAAACGAGCTTGGGCTTGATCCGCATTCCGGGCTTACGGTGATCGTCCGCTCGAAACGCGGTGACAGATTGAAAATCCTGGTCTGGGATGGCACCGTTTTGGTGCTGGTTTACAAACGGCTCGAGCAGGGAAGCTTTGCCTGCCCGCAGCGGAAGTCCACCGGACGCGTCGCAATCAGGATCGGCTGGCGCTGTCCCGCGACGATCATGCTGATCCTTGCAACGCACGCACCACCGCTGCTGCCCGTTCTGCCGGAACATCGCCCGGCACCCGAAGAACGAGGTCGTTGGCGATCTCGATCGTGATGACGCCACCGGTCCGGCCGACAACTATTGACGGACACACATCCTCAGGCTCCACCGAAACCGGCACAAAGGCCGGCAAAGCGTCAGACGCCACACCGGCCATGGCGTCAGCGGGCAGGACAAGACGGCCCTCGCGCGCCTGACGCCGCCAATCCGAAAGCTGATGCGCGGCCAGATCATGACTACGTGCCTCATCCGCCACCCGCGCGCCCGGCTGAAAGCTCTCGGCCACGATCCGGGCCTTCACATCATCCGGCCAGCGCCGATATCCACGCGTCCGCTGCACAACCTCGATACAGCCGTCAAACCCGTCCCCACCATCCGCCATCGCCATCTCCTTCTGAATGCTCAGAACGAGACTCGCCGCTCGGTCGGTAATCCCCCCATTTTTAATGGGGTGCAGCGGTAGAACTCACGCAGCTGCTTTCAGTTTCATGGCGGGTGTCATTCCGCCGATGCCCATGTTGGGTCGCTCGTTGTTATAAGTCCAGAGCCATTCAGTGGCTTGATCTT
>JAGXFI010000116.1 GCA_024637305.1 Sulfitobacter sp. | reverse complement strand
TTCTTGGCGCGCCCCGCCTCGTTTACCTCTGATTTTTTTCTAACGCCTCGCCGCAGACCGTCCCGTTCCCAGTCCAACCCGCCAGTCCGACGCACCGACATGCGCCTCAGCGCCGCCGGTAAAGGGGGTTCTAGAGTTAGTCCGAGAGAGTCGCAAGCAGGTTTTTCAAAAAAATGCGTTTTTTTTGGAACCTCCCAAATCGGGTCCGCGCAACCGCAAAGATTTAAGGCACTTAGGGGCTTTTCTGGGTCATCGTTGATTGACCCGTGCCGACAGATGGGCTGCAGATTCCTTACGCTCTGAGTAGCGGTCCACAAGATACCCTGCCCGATCGCGGGTCAGAAGGGTGAATTTCACCAGTTCCTCCATGACATCCACGATTCTGTCGTAATAGGGCGACGGCTTCATGCGCCCCGCCTCGTCGAACTCCAGAAATGCCTTGGCCACCGAAGATTGATTCGGAACGGTCAGCATCCGCATCCAGCGGCCCAGGATGCGCATCTGGTTGATCGCGTTGAAGCTTTGCGACCCGCCCGAAACCTGCATCACCGCCAGCGTCTTGCCTTGCGTCGGTCGAATGGCTCCGTCGGACAGCGGAATCCAGTCGATCTGGGTTTTCATCACGCCGGTCATCGCGCCGTGACGTTCCGGAGAGGACCACACCATGCCTTCGCACCACGCGGCAAGGTCGCGCAGTTCACGGACCTTTGGGTGGGTGGCGTCCACGCCGTCGTCCACCAGCGGCAGTCCTGAAGGATTGAACGACCGGACCTCGGCTCCAAGCCGGGTCAGAATGCGCCCTGCTTCTTCAGCCGACAATCGGCTGAATGACCGGGACCGAAGCGATCCGTAAAGAATCAGGATGCGGGGCGGATGAGTGCGGACGGGCGGAGCCATCAGACGGTCGTGGTTAATGGGGGTAAAGCACCCCTCATCCATCTGTGGGGTGGACGGATCGGTGACCGGTTCAGCCAATTCGGTTTCCTTTGCTGTCGATGATCAGTTCACCGTCTTCCTTGGCCAGTGGACCTTGCGGAAGGCCGTCCAGCAAGTCGAGAACGCGCTCGGAAGGACGGCACAGTCGCACGCCCTTCGGGGTGCAGACGATGGGGCGGTTCACAAGAACAGGATGCGCCACCATTGCCGTCAGGAGTTGATCATCGGTGATGTCGGTCGCTGTCAGACCCATCTCTTCTGCCGGCGATTTCGCAATCCGCAAAGCCTGCCGCGGTGTGGTCCCTGCCGCCGCAAAGAGCGCCAGAAGCTGCGACCGCGTCCAGCCTTCCTTCAAATATTCGATGACGGTTGGTTCATACCCTGCCGCCTGAATGATCCCCAGCACATTGCGCGAGGTGCCGCAGTCGGGATTGTGATGGATGACAACCGGAAAGAAAGTCATGCGGGGAACCGCGCACGGGTTCGGTTCGCGATGGCGACGAGGCTCAGCATGACCGGCACCTCGACAAGGACGCCCACGACGGTGGCCAGTGCCGCGCCGGAGTTGAGCCCGAACAACCCGATGGCCACCGCAACCGCCAGTTCAAAGAAGTTCGACGTGCCGATCAGCGCGCAGGGGGCGGCCACCTTGTGCGGTACGCGCCAGGCCCAGGCCGCGCCATAACCGATCGCGAAGATGCCATAGGACTGGATCACGATCGGCACCGCGATCAGCGCGATCAGCAGCGGCTGCGCAAGAATCACCGGCCCCTGAAATCCAAAGAGCAGAACAACGGTCAGCAGCAGGCCCAGAACTGACGCCGGCTTGATCCGCGCGGTAAAGGCGTCGACGGCCGCAACACCGCCCCGCGCAAGCAGCGCCTGCCGGGTCAGGGCCCCCGCAATCAGCGGAATGACGATATAGAGCACGACCGACAGGACCAGCGTTTCCCAAGGCACCTCGATGTCGGTCACCCCCAACAGGAAGGCCACGATCGGCGCGAAGGCCACCACCATGATCAGGTCATTCACCGACACCTGCACCAACGTGTAGTTCGGGTCGCCCTTGGTCAGCTGCGACCAGACAAAGACCATCGCCGTACAGGGAGCGGCCCCCAGAAGGATCAGACCCGCAATATATTCCGGCGCGCGGTCCGGGTCGATCCACCCGGCAAAGACATAGTCGAAAAACAGCACCGCGAGGGCTGCCATGGTGAAAGGCTTGATCAGCCAGTTGATCACCAGGGTGATGATCAGACCCTTCGGGCGCTTCCCCACCGCCTTGAGCGAGCCGAAGTCGATAGCGATCATCATGGGATAGACCATCGCCCAGATCAGCACGGCCACGACAAGGTTGACCGACGCGTATTCAAGAGAGGCCAGCGCGCCGAATGCGCCGGGCAATAGATTGCCGAGAACGAGTCCGGCAAGGATGCACAAAGCGACCCAAAGGGTCAGCCAACGTTCGAACAGGCTCATGGAATTTCCTTCGAGGGTATAATACAGACATCTGCCGGGGGCGGTGCCAATGCGGCGATGAAGTCGACAAGCGGCTGAAGCGCTGCGGGGTTCAGCGCATAGCAAATACGCGGCCCGGAAATCTCGCCCGTAATGACGCCGCCTGCCTTGAGAATGCGCAGGTGCTCGGAAACAGTGGATTGCGCCAGTCCCACGGCCTGAACGATGTCTCCGCCGATACAGCCGGGCGAGGCAACCAGCAGCCGAAGGATGCGCAGCCTCGCGGGATGCGCCAGTGCCTTGGCCAGTTCGGCGATGTCAAAGTCGGGATCCTGCATCAGGCAACTCCACCTTTCGTTTATCGTCGATACGCGATTGATAACTCACCCACAAGGATCCTTGTTAAAAATATCTTTCTGCAGATCGCCGGATTCATGCCGGGTACGCTCAGCGTTCACACAATGGGCCGCACCCCCCTCCCCTTTCTGTCAACGCCCGGCGCAGGTCAGGCGCAATCGAACGCATATCCAACCCCGCGAACTGACCGTATTGGATCGCGTCCGATGCCGGCCTTGATCTTGCGGCGTACGCGGTTGACGTGAGCGTCAATGGTGCGGCTGCCGTCTTTCCAACCGGTTTCGTCAAAAGCAAGATTCACCAGGGTTTCGCGGTCGAAAACAGCATTCTTCAGATCGAAGAACGGGCCGAGCAGGCAAAGGTCGGTCATGTTCAAGGGAACACACCTGTCAGCGTGACGAAGTTTGAAGCCCGGTTCATCCAGGATAAAATCGCCCACAGTTCTCTGACAGCTCAGCGCACTTGGTCGTTCCCGGCGCAGCAGCGCGCGGACGGTCAGGAAAACCTCAGCGACAGAGCTTGAAGCAGAAAGACCGATACAACCGGATTTATCATGCTGCGGTACTCCGAGTCTCAGAACGGGCAATGTCTGGGTCGCCCGCGCCTTCTCGACATCCGCTCTGAAGCTCGTCTCGCCGCTCGCAAGCGAGGCGGAATGATAAATGACAAGATCCGGTTTCTCGGATTGGATCAGTTGCAAGCACGCCTTGGCATCCGTTGCCTGCAAGCATCGCAAATTCGCATGAGCAAGCGCGCGTTTCAGTACCTCGTCATGCTTGTCGTCCACCCCAAGGACAAGAACCAGACCACGTTGTTCACTGTGTATTTCCATGATCTGGGTCGCGGGATCATCCCAGTGCATAACCTGCACCGCGTACGGTCCGAATAAGGTTTTTGCCACCGCTAGCGGCCAGAACCTTTCGCAGTCGCGCGACATGGACATCAACGGTGCGTGTATCGACATAGATATCTCTACCCCAGACCCGGTCCAGCAACTGTTCCCGGCTCCAGACGCGACCGGGTTTCTCCATAAAGGTCGATAACAGGCGAAACTCCGTTGGTCCGAGTTTGAGTTCCTGTTTGGCACGAAACACCCTGTGGGTTTCCGCATCCAGCGTGATGTCACAAAACGTCAGTCGTTCGCCAACTGTGGCCGGTCGCGACCGGCGAAGCTGCGTTTTGACCCGCGCCAGCAGTTCGGCCACCGAATATGGCTTTACGACGTAGTCATCCGCACCGATCTCAAGCCCTCTGACGGCGTCCGCCTCTTCGGAGCGCGCGGAAATCATGATGATCGGGGTCATCCTGAATGCGGGACGCGCCTTGATCCGACGGCAAATCTCAATGCCTGAGGTGCCGGGCAACATCCAGTCAAGCAAGATCAGATCCGGCTTCTCTTCCTCGATCATGAGCAGCGCTTCGATGCCATCGGCGGCCCTCAGAACGCGATACCCCTCGCTCTCCAGATTGTAGGAAAGCACCTCTCTTTGTGCCGGTTCATCCTCGACGACGAGAACCGAAGGCTGAAGTTCCGCATTCATTCGCCTGCATCCCGAAATCCGAGAGCGGTTGCATCACTTTTGGGTCTGTCGTCATCGGGAAACGCATTGGTTACCAGATAGATGGTCTGTTCCGCGATACCTGTTGCGTGATCGCCGACGCGCTCGATGTTCTTGGCGATGAAATGCAGGTGCATCCCGAATGCGATGTTGCGATGGTCTTCCATCATATGTGTCAGCAAGGATCGGAACAGCGTGTTGTAGATCTGATCGGCCTCCGCGTCGCGCTCGATGATCTCTTTGGCCATCTCCACATCGCGCTGGATATAGGCATCCAAAGAGTCGCGGATCATTATCTCGACAAAATTGGACAGGCGACGTGACGCCGCCAAAGTGCCACTGATGTTACTCGCATCGGCCGTAGCAATGGTGCGCTTGGCGATATTTTTTGCAAGGTCGCCGCAGCGCTCCAGATGCGAGCTGATCTCCATCACCGTCAGGACGGTGCGCAGATCCACCGCTGTCGGTGAACGAAGGGCTAGCAGCTTGGCGGTGTCTGTCTTGATCGTCAGTTCCAGCTCGTCGATCAGACGATCACCTTTACGAACTTTTTCGGCAAGGTCGAAATCGCGAGCCTCGAGCGCCTTGGCGGAGTTGCGAAGCGCCTCTTCGACCAGTCCGCCCATTTTCATCAGCGCTGCCTGAATGCCTTCGAGGTCACGGTCAAACGATGCGACGATATGCTTGCTGTTCATGATTACGTCCTTAACCAATCCGGCCGGTGATATAGCTCTCGGTCCGGGGATCCTTGGGGTCCGTGAATATCTGATCCGTGTCTCCAAACTCGACCAGGTTGCCGAGATGAAAGAATGCGGTTTTCTGGCTCACGCGCGCGGCCTGCTGCATGGAATGCGTGACGATTATCACCGAGTAATCCCGATGCAATTCGTCGATCAGCTCTTCGACCTGCGCCGTCGCAATGGGGTCGAGCGCCGAACAGGGTTCATCCATCAGCAGGATATCAGGCTCGGTCGCAATCGCACGCGCGATACAAAGCCGCTGTTGCTGGCCACCCGACAACCCGGTCCCAGATTGCGTCAACCGGTCTTTGACTTCGTCCCAGATGGCCCCTCTGCGCAGGGCCTTTTCAACGATCTCGTCCAGTTCTGCCTTCGATTTGGCCAGACCGTGGATGCGGGGGCCGTAGGCGATATTATCGTATATGGATTTCGGAAACGGATTGGGTTTTTGAAATACCATGCCGACGTGGGCGCGCAATTGCACCGGGTCGACCGACTTGTCGTGGATGTCTTTGCCGTCGATCCTGATGTCGCCTTGCACGCGGCAGACGTCGATCGTGTCGTTCATCCGGTTGAGACAACGCAGGAAGGTGGACTTGCCACATCCGGACGGACCGATGAACGCCGTCACCGTCTTGTCGGCGATATCCACGTTCACATCCTTGATCGCATGCGTATCGCCGTAGTGGACATTCACGTTCCTGGCCGTGATTTTGGTGTCGGTCATCTTTACGTCCCGTTCGATCTTTCTCATGTCGTTCATGTCGTTCTCCCTTTCTGGGACGATCACCATTTGCGTTGAAATTTCTGCCGCAAGAAAATCGCGATGCCATTCATCATTATAAGAAAGCTCAACAGCACAAGAATCGCAGCCGACGTGCGCGATACGAAACCGCGTTCGGGACTATCGGCCCAGATAAAGATCTGGGTCGGCAAAGCGGTGGCGCTGTCAAACGGTGTGGCCGGGGCGGATGTGATAAAGGCGTTCATCCCGATCAGAAGCAGCGGCGCGGTTTCGCCCAGTGCCTGTGCCAGACCAATGATCGTTCCGGTCAGGATGCCCGGCATGGCCAGTGGCAGGACATGCCCGAACACAACCTGTTGCTTGGATGCGCCGACCCCCAGCGCGGCTTCGCGGATCGACGGCGGTACCGCCTTGAGCGAGGCGCGCGTTGCGATGATGATCGTCGGCAGCGTCATCAGCGCCAGCGTCATCCCGCCCACGAACGGGGCCGAGCGTGGCATACCGAACCAGCCCAGAAACACCGCCAGCGCCAGCAGACCGAACACCACAGAGGGCACCGCCGCCAGGTTGTTGATGTTGATCTCGATCAGGTCGGACACTTTGTTCTTTGGGGCGAATTCCTCAAGATAGATCGCGGCACCGATGCCGATCGGAAAGGACAGCAGGAAACAGGTCAGCAGCGCATAGAAAGACCCGATGATCGCGCCCTTCAGACCTGCCAGCTCGGGAAAACGCGAATCCGCATTGGTGATCAACGCAGTGTTGAGCGGCTTTGACACCATTCCGCGCTCTTTCAAAATATCGAAGTTCGCGATTTCTTCGTTCTTGAGTCGGCGGAATTCTTCGGGCGTCTCACGATCCATCAAACCCTTGTTCAACTGATCATAAGGGTCCGATACCGGAACCTTGAATGTCACAGTCTGACCGATCAGGTCAGGATCGGCCACAACCTCGTCGCGAATGGAGAACTGCGCCCCGTTCGACAGGATCGAGGTCAGCTTGCGCAGCTCCGCCCGGTCGTCAGCGACTTCGGGAAACTGCGTGACCAGCGTATCGGTGATGATCTGGCGATAATTGCCGCGGTTAGGATCGTCGGCATTGATCTGTTCGGGGTCAAGAAACACTTCGACCTCGATATGCGTCTGGGTAAAGGCGTGGTATCCGGTTGATACCAAGGACGCCACCAGCAGGAACAGCATGCCAAAAGCGATGCTGATCGCGCCAAGCCCGAGCAATTTCAGTGTCAACTGGCTCCGCTTGCGCTTGTTCAGCCGTGCCTTGAAGGCGGGCCCGGCCCAGTCGAACTTGTTCGAAGCTGTCTGTTCAGTCATTGCGCGATCCTCAGTCGTAGATTTCGCGATACTTGCGCACGATGCGCAAGGCGAAGATGTTGATGACCAGCGTCATCAGGAAAAGCACCATGCCCAAGGCAAATGCGGCCAGGGTCTTGGGGCTGTCAAAGGCGGTGTCGCCGATCAGCAGTGTCACGATCTGCACCGTCACGGTGGTCACGCTGTCCAGCGGGTTGATCGTCATCTTTGCGATCAGGCCCGCGGCCATCACCACGATCATCGTCTCGCCGATTGCGCGACTGACGGCCAGAAGGATACCGCCGACGATGCCGGGGATCGCCGCAGGAAAAAGCACCTTGGAGATCGTTTCGGCCTGGGTGGCCCCAAGGGCAAGCGAACCATCCCGCAAACTGTGCGGCACAGCGGCCAGCGCGTCATCGGCAAAGGACGAGATAAACGGCACCAGCATGATCCCCATCACGACACCCGCCGCCAGCGCCGTGTTCGGCGCGATGGGCAGGCCCAGATCGGTGCCGAACGACCGGATCGCCGGAGCGATCACCAGAATGGCGAAAAAGCCGTAAACCACGGTCGGTACACCGGCCAGAATTTCCAGCAGCGGCTTGATATAGGCGCGCGCACGGTCGGACGCGAATTCATGCAGGTAGATGGCGGAAAACAGGCCGATGGGCGTGGCGATTATCATTGCTATCGTTGCGATGACCAGCGTGCCCAGAAACACCGGCACCATGCCAAACGCGCCTTCGGCTGCGATCTGGTCCTCGCGGATCGGGATCTGCGGCTCCCACGTGGTGCCGAACAGGAAATCCGCGATCGGAACCATTTCAAAAAACCGGTAGGTTTCGAACATCAGCGACCCGACAATGCCGACAGTCACGAAAATCGCCACCGTGGCACAGCCGATCATCAGGCTCAGAATGATTTTCTCGACCCCTTGGCGGGCGCGGAATTCGGCGGCAACTGTTTTGCGAGACAGCAATATCAGAACCGCGGTCATGATCACCGTCACCACCACCAGCAGGATCGACGACGTGGCGCGCAGCGACACCAGACGATCAGCGGCCTCCAGCTTCCAGTCTTCGGGCGTGCCGAAAATGCGCCCACCCGCGATGGACCTAATTTCAGACATGATCAACTGCACCTCACCGGTGCCCAGCCCCTCCAATGTGCCGGCTGGCAGACCCGCCTTGACGAGGCTTTGGATGACCGTGCCTTGAAACATCATCCAGAAGAGGATGATAAAGAACGTCGGAACCAACGTCACAAGGGCCGAAAAGCCTCCGTGAAACCCGTCCAGCGAATGCAGTCTGGTTCCGCCTGCACGGATCGCGCGTGCGGCGCGCAGGTTGAGCATGTATCCGATCATCACTGCGCAGAACAGGATCAGGAAGGCGAGAAGCGTCATGGGAATGCCTGTCGTTTCTTGTGAAAAACGCCCCCGCTCTAACGGGCGGAAGCGTCGAGAGATTACCTCGGGAAAATTTCCCGATTACTGCTTGGGTGCCATCGCCACGCCGTTGACGACCTCGTCCTGCAACTTGGCACGACGCTCGTCATTCAGCGGCACAAGGCCACGCTCGGACAGGTAGCCACCGGGGGCCAGCGAGTCTTCGGACATGTATTCCTCGACGAATTCCTGCAGGCCGGGGATCACGCCGCGATGCGCGTTCTTGACGTAGAAGTACAGCGGACGCGACACCGGGTAGGATTTGTCGGCAATGGTATCGATGGTCGGCTCAACGCCGCCGATGTTGACACCCTTCAGGTTGTCCAGGTTCTCATACAGGAACGAGTAACCAAAGATGCCCAGTGCGTTCGGGTCAGAATCGAGCCGCTGAACGATCAGGTTGTCGTTTTCACCGGCTTCGACGAAGGGTCCGTCGGTGCGCATACGCGAACAGTTTTCTTCGATCCAGTCACCGTCAAAACCGCCGTCCTTGACATAGTCCAGCTCTTCACAGCCTGCATGCATCGCCAGTTCGACGAAAGCATCACGGGTGCCGGATGTCGGCGGCGGGCCAAGCACCACGATATCGGTGTCGGGCAGACGGCTGTCGATTTCCGACCACTTGCTGTAGGGGTTTGCGACCCACTCGCCTTCGACCGGCACTTCGGCGGCCAGCGCCAGATAGATTTCGCCCAGCGACAGGTCCCAGTTGTAATCGTTGGCGCGCGACACGGCCAGCGACAGGCCGTCAAAGCCGATCAGCGCCTCGGTCACTTCGGTTACGCCGTTCTCGACGCAGACATTCCATTCCGATGCCTTCATGGCGCGCGAGGCACCTGTCAGGTCGGGAAAGCCTTCGCCGATGCCTTCGCAGAAAATCTGCATGCCGCCGCCGGTGCCAGTCGATTCGACGATGGGAGAGGGCGAGCCGGTGTTGTTGGCAAACTGCTCGGCCACAGCCTGGGTGTATGGGAACACGGTGGACGAACCCACGATGCTGATCTGGTCGCGTGCGGCAGCAGCGGTCGCGGAAACGGCCAGCACGGCCAGAACCGACGTTGAAATTCGTGTATAAGACATGGAGACTCCTGATTGTCATTTCAGGCCGGAGCATTCGACCTCAGCAGCGTGCTAAGCGGATTCTATGACACTTATGCAAAACTAATGTGACAGTTTTGTAAACCTTCACATTTCCCTTGGGCCTTTGCTGTGGTGGCACGAACCTTGGCTGGTTCTGACCCGGA
>JAGXFI010000016.1 GCA_024637305.1 Sulfitobacter sp. | reverse complement strand
AAGCGGAAAGATATAGTACCCGAGCGAGGCTTCGGTGGCACGTTCCGCATGGATGGCCCAGATAAACAGGTACCAGTTCGCCCCGATCATCAGCCCGGACGCGCCAAGCGTCAGCGCCATCCGCGGCGTGGCCAAAGCCTTTGCGAGCAGCCGAAGCCGTCCTTGCAAGGTTAGAAGACCCGCAAAGAACACAAGCGACCACATCGTCCGGTGCGCGAGAATTTCGAGCGGTGGCAGGTGGTTCAACAGCTTGTAGTACAGCGGCGAAAGCCCCCAGATCGTGCAGGCCCCGATCATCGCGAGAATCCCGATTGCCTTACCTGTCATCGTTGTGATCCCGCCTTGCGATGCCCCGTGATAGCCCCCTGCCGCCGAAACGCAAGACGCCCCGCACGCAAAGCGGCGGGGCGTCCATTCTAGATTTGAGAAGTGGTTACATACGGCTGGCGACGTTTTCCCAGTTAACCAGATTGTCGAGGAAGTTGGTCAGGTAGTCGGGACGCGCATTGCGGAAGTCGATGTAATAGGAATGCTCCCAGACATCACAGCCCAGCAGTGCAGTCTGACCGAAGCAGACAGGGTTCACGCCGTTCTCGGTATTCGTGACCTTCAAAGACCCGTCACTGTCCTTGACCAACCATGCCCAGCCGGAGCCGAATTGTCCGCCACCCTTGGCCTTGAACGCGTCCTTGAACTTGTCCACCGAACCAAAGCTATCGTTGATCGCCTTTTCCAGCTCGCCCGGCATCTTGCTGTCGTCGGGGCTCATCATTTCCCAGAACTGATTGTGGTTCCACAACTGGCTGATGTTGTTGAAGATACCAGACTGCGCTACCGCGTTCGCGTCATAGGTCCCCTTGATGATCTCTTCGAGGGATTTCCCCTCCCACTCGGTGCCTTCGATAGCCTTGTTACCATTGGTCACATAAGCATTGTGGTGCTTGTCGTGATGGTATTCCAGCGTTTCCTTGGACATGCCTTTGGACGCGAGGGCATCATGGGCATAGGGAAGATCGGGAAGTTCAAAAGCCATATTCAGGGCCTCCTTATTGAGAATTACATACGCTACATGGAGTGCGTATAACCCATGCGTCAAGGGACGGCGGCATTTAATCGGCACCGATCGGCCAGTCTCCGGGGGTCATTCCGGTTTTTGCAGGACTTCCGGCTGCCCTTTGGCGGACAACCGCGCGGAGGCAGCTTTCACTTGCGGCGTGCGATGCAGGTTCCGCTGCTGCTGAGGCTGGCATCGATTTCCCGCGGTGCCGCCGTCAAGTTCATCGCACCGGACCCTTTGCTGATCGACACGCGATAGTCGAACTTGGCAAAGCTGCGTCCGCTGACGGTCTTCAGGTCGTCCAACGTCCATGTGACGATCAGGCGCTTTGCATTCTCGCGCACGATGGTGCCGGCAAACGCTGCATTATGAACGTCGAGGATTACCCCGTCCACGACACTGACGGACCCGTCACCGGGAAGGACCAGCGCCATTTTCGGTGACACCCAGCCGCTACCTCGTTTGAAATGCGGCAGGTCACATTCATAGAGCAAACCAGATGCGTGTCCTCCCGTCGTAGCAGCGCCAAGGACTGTTGCCGACACAAGAACACACTGTAACCAATTCACAAACAACACCTTTTCACCGAAACCCCACAAGTTTGTGGTGTAGCGCAAAGGGGGGCACCGCTCAAGCTGAAAGTGGCAAAATGTGGCGAGAATGCGGTTTACTTAAACGCGCCGACTTCAGATCCGGGTTGCGCCGCGATTTTCAGCAGATCGAACATATACTGCGCCACCGACCGGAAACACACGATACGGAAGGTCACGTCATCGACCATCCAGAACGCCGCCGGAACCTGGGCCATCCGGGTCCGGCGGATTGTGCCGGGGGCAAACCGACCGGGGGCCAGATCAACGGGGGCCAGCTTGGCGAGCACTTCCCGAGCATGTGGGCCACGTATTTCGAAAACCGCGCGAGCGTCGGACATGTTGACTGCCAGCGCGTGCAGCTTGGCCGTGGCAGATTGCAGGTCGGCAAGGCGCGCATGTACTTCGTCATAGGGACACAGGATCAACAGCTCGTCCGGAGACATCCAGGCCATGCCGCGCGCGCCTTCTGTCAGGATGCCCCGTTGGTCGGGAACATTGACCCCTGCCGCCGCAACCGCCACCTTGCGCAGCGGCTTGGCGTTCAGATCGCCGCGCAGGGTGATCATGCCGATGGGGCCAACCTCAAAAACTTCAGCGATTCCGGATGTATACGAGGCATTATGCAGCGCTGTAACGGGCTCAGACATTCGGCTTTTCCCCTTCCTTGTCATAAAAGACGGGATCGGTGATCCGCGCCTCGTAGGTCTTGCCATCGGTGCCGGGGAAACTGAGGGTTTCGCCCATCCGGTCCGGGCCATTCAGGACAAGACCCATCGCGATACCCTTGCCCAGATTTGGCGAATGATAGCTTGAGGTCACGCGCCCGATCACGTTGCGCTGGCCGTTCTCGTTCGTGCCTTCGCCCACGGCATAGGCACCATCGGGCAGCGTTGAACCGTCGACAGTTTCCAACCCGACAAGTTTCCAGCGGTTCGGATCGGTCATATGCGACCGTTCCTGCGCGCGTTTGCCAAGATAATCGTCTTTCTTTTTCGAGATCGCCCAGCTCAACCCCAGATCCTGCGGGATGATCGTGCCATCGGTTTCGTCACCGATCATGATGAACCCTTTTTCGGCGCGCAGGATGTGCAGACTTTCCGTACCATAGGGCATCACACCCAGGTCATGGCCCGCCACCAGCAACGCATCCCAGAAGGCGCGACCGTGGCTTGCGTCAACGGCGATTTCATAGCTGAGTTCGCCCGAGAACGAGATGCGGTAGACCCGGACCTTGAAACCACCGAGTTCGCCATCGGCCCAATCCATAAAGCCAAGCGTCTCTTTGGAGACGTCCATGCCGCCTAGTCTCTCAAGGCATTTGCGCGCATTGGGGCCGACCACGGCCACCTGCGCATATTGCTCGGTCACATTCGCGACGTAGACGTTCCAGTCCCACCATTCGGTTTGCAGCCATTCTTCCATGTGGCCATGGATCCGCTCCGCCCCGCCGGTGGTGGTGTGGCAAAGCCATGTGTCCTCTTCGATCCGCGCGACAACGCCATCGTCGATTAGAAAGCCGTTTTCGCTGCACATCAGGCCATAGCGACATTTGCCCGGCTTCAATGTCGACATCATGTTGGTGTACATCATGTCGAGAAACTTGCCTGCGTCCGGCCCCTTGACGATGATCTTGCCAAGCGTCGACGCATCCAGCAAACCCATTTTCTCGCGCGTGTTGGAAACCTCGCGCATGACCGCATCGTGCGTGGTCTCGTTCGCGCGGCGGTAGGCATAGGGACGCCGCCAATGACCGACCGGTTCCCATTCGGCACCGTTGGCATCGTGCCAGTCATGCAGAGGCGTGCGGCGGACCGGTTGAAACACCGCGCCACGCGCCTCGCCGCCGATCGCCGCCATCGAGATAGGGTGATACGGCGGGCGGAAGGTGGTGGTCCCGACCGACGGGATTGGCGCATTCACAGCATTAGCAAGCGTTGCCAGTCCGTTAATATTGCTTAGCTTTCCCTGATCTGTCGCCATGCCCAACGTGGTATAGCGCTTGGCATGTTCAACGCTGACAAACCCCTCTTGCGCCGCGAGACGCACATCGGAGACTTTGACGTCATTCTGGTAATCCAGCCAAGCCTTTTCGCGCAGTTTGGCAGACGCGCCCTGCGGCATGAGCCAAACGGGCATCATCGGCGCATCGTCGCGGCGCGCACCCTTGGGGGCCTTCGCGTCTTTGGGTGTCTTGAAACCAAGGCTGCGGGTTACGCCATCGGCGGCGGCATGGGCGTCGTTGAGAACATCGTCAAGCTGGAACATGCCCGATGCCGCGCCGGCGGCGGTCACAAAACCTGCGCCATCTGCGCCAATTGGCGGGTTGTTCGGATCGGGATTGAAACACGCGTGCGCCTCGTCCCATACCAGCTTGCCGCCGCAGTGCGACCACAGGTGAACCACCGGCGACCAGCCACCGGACATGGCAACCGCATCGCAGGCGATTTCCTCAAGGACCGCACCCTCGCCGGCCTGTGAACACACCACAACGCCGGTGACGCGCTTGCCGCCCTTGACCGAAGACACGGCGTGACCCATCAGGACGCGGATGCCCAGCGCCTTGGCCTGTGCCATGAGTTCGCTGTCTTGCGGCAAAACCCGCGCGTCCAGGATTGCGGGCACATCCAGCCCTGCATGTTTCAGCGCAATCGCCGTCAGGTAGGCGTCATCGTTGTTGGTCACGACCACGGTACGATCGCCGACCGAAACGCCGAAATTAACAACATAATCGCGCATCGCAGCGGCAAGCATGACGCCGGGAATGTCGTTGCCCGCAAAGCTGAGGGGCCGTTCGATGGCACCTGTCGCCGTGATGATATGGCCAGCACGGATCCGCCACAGCCGGTGGCGAGGACCTGCCACACCGGGCTGGTGGTCGGTCACGCGCTCATAGCCCAGGACATAGCCGTGATCATAGACGCCCGCACCCATCGTGCGGGTGCGCAAGGTGACGTTTTCCATGGCGGACAGTTCCGCGACGGCCCTGTCGACAAAGCTTTGTGCGTCTGCTTCGTCGATGATCCCGCCGTCGACCGGCGTACGCCCGCCCCACTCGGCGGTTTGTTCGATCAAGATGACGCGCGCGCCGGACCGGCCAGCTGACAGCGCAGCCTCAAGGCCTGCGACCCCGCCGCCGATGACGAGAACATCGCAAAAAGCATAGAAATGTTCGTAGGTGTCGCCATCCTTGGTCTTGGGCGCTTTGCCCAGACCGGCGGACTGGCGGATGATGGGTTCATATACGTGCTTCCAGAACGAACGCGGATACATGAACATCTTGTAGTAGAAACCCGCCGGCAGAAACCGGCTGAGGTGTTTGTTGATGGCACCGACGTCGAATTCCAAGCTGGGCCAGTGGTTTTGCGACGTGGCGGTGAGACCCTCAAAAAGCTCGGTCGTGGTGACGCGCTGGTTCGGCTCGAACGACGCTTCATCCCCGAGATTGACCAACGCATTGGGTTCTTCGGGGCCAGCCGCCACGATGCCGCGGGGGCGGTGGTATTTGAACGAGCGGCCCACCAGCATCTGGTCATTCGCCAGCAAAGCCGACGCGAGCGTGTCGCCCGCATAGCCGCGCATCGTCTTGCCGTTGAAGGTGAATTCAACAGCTTGGGATTTCTTCAGCAGGCGGCCACCTGTGGCAAGACGGGTGCTCATGTGCGCGGACCTTTGTCTGTGCGGAGACCTGATATGCCTCCAGTGGGGGTGTTTGGGGTCAAAACGGTTTTGGCGATCATGCGTTGCGGCCCTGTGTCCAGTCGGGGTGGCGATCGGTGATGACATCAAGGATGTCCTGCGGTGGCTCCGTCGTCTGGGCGGAGTAGCTGCCGAAAACTTCGAGGGTGGTGGTGTCGCGTGCGACGTGGAACCACTTGCCGCAGCCGTTATTGTGCCGCCAGCGTTCGAAATGCACGCCTTTTGGGTTGTCGCGCATGAACAGGTAGGATTCGAATTCCGCGTCCGACGATCCGGGACCAAAGCGCTTCAGATGCGCCTCGCCGCCCGCGTGAAATTCGGTTTCCTCGGCGGTAATGCCGCAATTGGGGCAATGAATTGTCAGCATGTCGTCCACCCGTTTCCGTTTAACCAATAGTCAGAAAGATCATGCAAGCTCCACTGCAAGGTGCCAGTAGAGGCCAGGACGATCTTTGTTGTCGCGGCTTTCATCAATGCGCCACCCCCGCGGCTACGCTTTCATCAATGAACCGGCCCTCGACAAACCTGTTCAAGCCAAAAGCATCCGTCAGGGGCGACCGGCCCTTGGCCATCAGTTCAGCCATGGCCCAGCCCGATCCGGGGATCGCCTTGAATCCGCCAGTGCCCCAGCCACAGTTGACAAAGACACCCTCGACCGGGGTTTTGCTGAGGATCGGAGAGCGGTCGCCGGTGACGTCCACGATCCCGCCCCATTGGCGCAACATCTTGAGCCGGCTGACCATCGGAAACGTCTCGATCAGCGCGCGCACGGTTTCCTCGATATGGTGGAACGACCCGCGCTGGGTGTAGTTGTTGTAACCGTCGGTGCCGCCGCCGATGACCATTTCGCCCTTGTCGGACTGGCTCATGTAGCCATGGACCGTATTGGCCATGACGACGACGTCCATGCAGGGTTTGATCGGCTCAGACACCAGCGCCTGAAGCGAGACGGATTCGATGGGCAGTCGAAAGCCCGCCATGTCGGCCAGATGACCCGAATGCCCAGCGACGACCATGCCAAGCTTGTCACAGTCGATGTCGCCCTTGTTCGTTGACACGCCAGTGACCTTGCCGCCGGACTGCCGGATGCCGGTGACTTCGCATTTCTGGATCACGTCCATGCCCATGTCGGAACAGGCCCGCGCGTAGCCCCATGCGACGGCATCATGTCGCGCCGTGCCGCCGCGCGCCTGCCACAGCCCCCCCAGAACCGGATAGCGCGGTCCGTCGATGTTGATGATCGGGACCAGTTGCTTGACCTTTTCGGGGCCGATGAATTCGGTCGATACGCCTTGCAGATTGTTGGCATGGGCCGTGCGTTTGTAGCCACGCACTTCGTGTTCGGTCTGCGCCAGCATGATGACACCGCGTGGCGAGAACATGACGTTGTAGTTCAGATCCTGGCTCATCGTCTCATAAAGCGAGCGCGATTTCTCATAGATCGCGGCAGACGGATCCTGCAGGTAATTGGACCGGATGATCGTCGTATTTCGGCCTGTGTTGCCGCCACCAAGCCAACCTTTTTCAAGGATCGCCACATTGGTGATGCCGAAATTCTTGCCCAGGTAATAAGCCGTGGCAAGGCCGTGCCCGCCTGCCCCGATGATGATGACATCGTATTTCTTCTTGGGGGCCGCATCGCGCCAGGCGCGGGTCCAGCCGGTGTGGTGGCGCATCGCCTCGCGGGCTACGGCAAATACGGAGTATTTTTTCATTTCGGTTTCCCACAGGCTGGATTCGGGCCATTCGGCGACATTCGGTCTTACATGCGCTTGCGGGCGAAAAATAGGATACCCGCCGCGGCATTCCTTATCAAAAATGCGACATGCGCGACAATCGGGCGGCTTTGTCGCAGGATCAGGACGCTTTGCGCGCTCTATGGGCTCTTTTGCAGCGGGTCAAGGCAGGTTACATGAGGGTCATGACAGGATTAAAAAAATGCTGAGTTTCTGGATCGCAGTCGGATTGATCGTGCTGCTTGTGGCGGCGATTCTAGGGCGTGCCGCCGCACGCGGCGACGCGCGCACCGAACAGGTGGGGGCAACCTCGGACATGGAGGTGTATCGCGCGCAGCTCTCAGAGGTGGAACGTGACGTCGCGCGGGGCATCGTCGCGCCGCAGGATGCGGAGCGCGTGCGCACCGAGATTGCGCGCCGGTTGCTTGCCGCCGATGCGGAACAGCAGGAGGTCGGCATCCGGCGCGCTGGTCCGGGACCGCTGGTCACCACAGGTCTGATCGCCGTGTGCATCCTTGCCACCGGCGCGATTTATTTATGGCTCGGTTCACCCGGCTATGGTGACATGGCGCGCGTGGACAGGATCGCCTTTGCTGCGGAACTGCGCGAGAACAGGCCGGATCAACAGACTGCAGAAGCCAGCCTGCCCCCCTTCGTCATGCCACCGGAGTTGAGCGCTGAATATATCGGCCTTGTCGAGCGGCTGCGCGCGGCGGTGGCGGCACGACCCGAAGACCTGCAAGGCAATGTGCTGATGGCACAGAACGAATCCAACATCGGCAATTTCGTGGCCGCGGCGGATGCACAGCGCCGGGTCGTCGCCATCAAGGGGGCCGAAGCGACCGCGCAGGATACCGCGCAGTTGGGCGAATTTCTGGTGCTTGCGGCGGGCGGCTATGTCTCGCCGGAAGCTGAAACGGCGTTTCGTGCGGCACTGAATGCGGATGCCACGAACGGGCGCGCACGCTATTATCTCGGACTGATGCTGGTGCAGACGGGTCGCCCCGATCAGGCGTTCCGGTTGTGGGACGCCCTGCTGCGGCAAGGTCCGGAGGACGCACCCTGGATGGGTCCGATCAGGGCGCAGATCATGCCGGTCGCCGACTTGGCAGGCGTGCGCTACGAGATGCCGGAGGCAGGCTCCACGACTGTTCGCGGCCCCTCCGAATCAGACATCGACGCCGCCTCGGACATGAGCGCGCAGGAACGGATGGATATGATTGGCGGGATGGTTCAAAGCTTGTCCGACCGGCTGGCCCGCGAAGGGGGACCGCCACAGGACTGGGCGCGGCTGATCACGTCACTGGGCGTTTTGGGCGAAACGCAGCGCGCTGCGGCGATCTTTGACAACGCGCTTGAGGTATTTGCAGGCGACAATGGCGCGCTGGACCAGATCCGATCCGCGGGCGAACGGGCCGGTATCGCGAATTGATCTTCGATGACGTGGAACAATTTGCCGCCGCTCTGCCCCCGATGCGGGCGCTGATCGGGCTGGACCTTGGGGAAAAGACCATCGGCGTCGCCGTCACGGACCGCTTTCGCGCCGTCGCTACCCCTCTTGAAACGGTGCGGCGGCGTAAATTCGGATTGGACGCCGCGCGATTGTCCGAGATCATGGCGGATCGCGAGATTGGCGGGCTGGTGTTGGGTCTGCCGCGCAACATGGACGGGTCGGAGGGCGCGCGCTGCCAGTCGACGCGGGCGTTCGCACGCAATTTTGATCGCTTGCATCCAGGTCTCGCCATTACCTTCTGGGATGAGCGCCTGTCGACCGTAGCCGCTGAACGGGCGCTGCTGGAGGCGGATACGACACGCAAACGTCGCGCAGAGGTGATAGACCACGTGGCTGCAGGATATATATTGCAAGGCGTGCTGGACCGGCTGGCGGTATTGGCACGCGCGGGAGGCACACGATGAGCGACGAGGTCTGGAAGCGCGCGGAGGTGGAAAGCCCCTGCATCAAGATCTGCGTCGTCCACCCCGAGACACGACTCTGTACCGGATGTCTGCGCAGCATCGACGAGATCGGCGCGTGGTCACGCATGACGCCCGAAACGCGCCGGGCCATCATGCAAGAATTGCCCTCGCGCGCAGGGTTGCTGACCAAGCGGCGCGGCGGACGTGCAGCGCGGTTGGCGCGCAAGACCTAAATCTTACGGGATTTGGGTTCGAACGCGACAACCGATGTCTGATGTATCAGATTATTGAGACAACGCTTCAGGCATTGCGGCGCGGCGCAGGATAGCCGAACATTTCTATTGCCGCGAGGGGCCGCAACTGTCGGGGCATCGTTCGCACCGAGGGCGCGTGATTGGCGTTATGCGCAAATCCACCGTAGCGCGCGAAGGCACAGCAGGGCGGCTCCAATTCGGGAAATTGGGCGTGCTTGTTCGGGTTGCGCTTGAGATACGCGACCGTTCCGCGTGGGCCTGTGATTGTCTGTGTCATACCTGCTCTTCCTGTCCGCACCTCTTTGGGCGCTTCTTCCTTTGTTCTCGTTAGAGCGCCGATTTCAGGCAACAATGCGGCGATAAAGCGGTGATTGCGGGAATTTTCGTAACAATCACGGCAAGTCGAGCCAATCTGGCAGGCCGCCGGGAAGTTCGGGGCGCAGATAGGCAATCATCCGGCCTTCGGTCGCCGATGTCGCGGCCTCCCGCCATGGTGCCACGCCGTGCAGCGCCAGACGGTGGACGACATAGGCTGCCCCGACCGGGACATGTACGACCACACGGCGGCATGTCGCAAAGCAATGTTTGCGCGCCGCGACATAGGCATCCGTAACATCGACATCCGCCCAGTGTTCCGGCGCATGACCTTTCAACGCGTCTTGGAACGTTTTGCGCATGATTTCATGGCTGCCCTCCCAGACCACGAGCGGTGCGGCCTGCGCGCTGGCATCATTTAACGGAATACCCAAGAGAAACCCGTGCGGCTCGCGTAAAAACCGGCGTTTCGGCTGGCCCAGCCCCAAGACACCGTCCACATGCGCCGCGTCGCGGTTCAACCGGTAGCGAAAGCCGGCGTCGCTCTCGCCCTGCCGGGGTTTGGGATATCCTGGGCGGATCACCGACAGCTGCGCGCGGTGCAGGGGCGGTAAAGTACCACATAGGCTGGCGGCAAAATCCACCGCTCTGCCGGCAAGGGACGGCCCGCCATCAATGCGTCCGACAGGATCGTTGGCAAGCGCCTCCAACCCGACGAACCACGTCCCGTCACATTGCCATTGGGCGACATGGTCGGGGTCGTTCAACACGGCGTATGCGGGTCCGGTCGCATGACGGAGCCAGTTCAAAACCGCTTCTTCGGCCGGAAAGGCCCGCCAACCGCGCGCCTGAAACTGCGACGTCAAAACAACGCCTTGCGCAGCATGTTCAGCGCAACGAGCACCAGAAACACGGCGAACACGCGCCTCAGCGGACGCGGATCCATCGCATGCGCCATCTTTGCGCCAAGCGGAGCCGTGACGAGCGTCATCGCGATAACCAGCGCGAACGCCACCAGATTGACCGCCCCAAGCGTAAACGGCGGCCGTCCGGACGGGTCGATCTGCACGAACAGAAACCCGATGACCGACGGCACGGCGATCAACACACCAAAGCCCGCAGCAGTCGCCACCGCCCGGTGAATGGGCGTATTGTAAAGGCTCATCAGCGGCACGCCGAAACTGCCCCCGCCAATCCCCATGAGAACCGAAAGAAAGCCGACCGCAGGCGACAAGGCCGCACGCGCCAGCCCCGTTGGCATCACCTGCCCCAGACGCCACTCGCTGCGACCAAACCCCATGTAAAGACCGACGATCAGCGCCAGACCTCCAAAGATCGCCTGTAACGTCACCGTGCGGAGTTGGGCAACCAAGAGCATGCCGATGATCGCACCGATGACGATACCAGGTGCCCAGCTGCGCAGGATCGTCCAGTCGACGGCACCTTTCTTGTTATGCGCATGCACCGATCGCAGTGAGGTCACGATGATCGTGGCCAGCGACGTCGCAAGGCACATCTGCATAAGCTGAGGCCCGCCATAGCCCAATGTCTGGAACGCGTAAAAGAACGCCGGTACCAGCACGATGCCGCCACCGACACCCAAAAGCCCTGCAAGCACACCGGCGAAGGCCCCGATCGCTAGCAGCATCACGGCCATTTGAATGAGCAACATCGTATCCGGCATAAGGCACCCTTCGGTTTGTCTGTGCCGTTTATCTGCCTCTAACGCAGCGTCACCACAATGGAAAAAGGTCCACGCTTCGCGATTGGATCGGAACACCAGGCCGCGTTCCGGAGGTGCGACTTCAAACGGCCTGTTTCTCGCGCGCCTCTTCGATATGTTCCAGCGCGCTTACCACCAACGCCGTCCCCGCGTCCGGCAGAGGCGCGCCCTCCGACAGCATCCGCCGCCATTGCCGCGCACCGGGGCGGCCCGCGAACAACCCCAGCATATGCCGGGTGATCTGGCCCAACTTGCCGCCCTGGTCCAGATGCGCGTCGATATACGGCAGCATGGCACGCACGGCATCCTCGGCAGAGGTGTCGACCCCGTCTCCATAGATCCGGCGGTCTGCCTCGCCCAGTATATCCGCAGGGCTGTGATACGCGGCGCGCCCGATCATGACGCCGTCCAGCCCGCCCTCCAGAAACGCCTGCGCCTGATCCAGCGTCGTGATCCCTCCGTTGACGGAAAGATGGAGGTTGGGAAACAGCTCCTTCATCCGATGCACCAGCGGATAATCCAGTGGCGGGATATCACGATTTTCCTTGGGGCTAAGGCCCTCCAGCCACGCCTTGCGCGCGTGTACCGCAATGCGTTCGACCCCTGCCCCTACCATTCGTGACAGGAATTCGGGCAGAACCTCATGCGGATCCTGATCGTCCACACCAATACGGCACTTGACCGTCACGTCGACGTCCACCGCACGGCGCATCGCGGCGACGCAGGACGCCACCAGCGCCGGATCCTTCATCAACACCGCGCCGAAACACCCCGATTGCACACGGTCGGACGGACAACCGACATTCAGGTTTATCTCATCATATCCCGCTTGCGCGCCGATCCTCGCGGCCTCCGCCAGTTCAGCCGGATCCGATCCACCAAGCTGCAAGGCGACGGGATGCTCTGCCGGATGATGATCCAGCAAATGAACCGCCCCCCCGCGCACGAGGGCGGGTGCCGTCACCATTTCGGTATACAGCAAGGCGTGGCTGCTAAGCTGCCGGTGCAGATACCGGCAATGGCGATCCGTCCAATCCATCATCGGGGCCGTGGATAGACGGGCCGCCCGCTGGACGTCCGAATTCCTTTGTTTTGCTGGCGTTCCTTGATCGGACATCGTTTCCGTTTTCCTTGATTAGAGGGCTGTTTGCCCCGTTTTCAGGGGGTGGTGCAACACAATGTTGCACCACCCCCGAATTGTTGCACCGCAAACGACGCGTTTTTCGTGGCCTTTCTCACCCAGGGGAAAGGCCACGACTTTACGCGTCCGCACGATCGCCACCCGAACTCACGCTCAAGATATCGAACCCTGATCACGGATCCGACCGGATGCCGGATGCCGGATCGATCTCCTGAACATCAGAAAACAAACCGGAAAGGAAAGCCCGATGGGAACAATCATGGAACGGCCTAACAGGAAGGGCGCGTCGAGATTCACTGCATTGATCCGCAAGAAGCAGAACGGCAAAGTCATTCTCACACTGACCGAGACGTTCCCAAGCCGTCAGGCCGCGGATCGCTGGATAAAGCATCGTGAGCGGGACCTCAAAGAAAAAGGTGCCGTAGAGCGCATGGTCCAGTCCCGGCAGCGCAAGACATGGTCTGAGGTTATTGCTGACTATTGCGAAGCATCTCCGGACAAATTCGGCAAAACCAAAACAGCCAATCTGGCCTACCTCCAGAGGCTGGATTTTGGCACCAAGCCGGTCGAGGAGACAAGCGACCACGACTTCGTGACCCTCGCCCGTGATCTTCTGCGTGGAGTGCAGGCTCCTCCTGGAAACCCTGAGCATAGTTGCCCGGAACATTTCGCATTGAAACCGAGGATGCCGCAAACGGTTAACACATATCTGGCAACCTTGCGGACCGTCGTCATGTACGGCGGGCCGATCAGCAGAGTCGAAATGCCAATTGGAGATTTCGAAACCGCCGTGCGGACACTCAAGCATCAAAGGATCGTTTCAAAATCTGCGATCAGGAGCCGCCGTCCAACCGTTGATGAGATGAACAAACTCATGTCGCATTTCTACGCGCGCTATCAGTCGGACAAACGCCGCGTGCCGATGCACAAGGTCATTGCAGGAGCGATCACGCTCAGCCACCGACAATCCGCACTGTGCTCACTCCCTTGGCGCGACTTCAATTTTGAAGCAAATCGGCTTTGGATTCGGAACATGAAGCACCCGCGGCAAACGCAAGGCAATGATGTCGAAGTTTGGGTTACTGACGAAGCGAAATCGTTGATTGAGTCGATGCCACGAAACAACGATCGCATTTTTCCGTATTGTGCGGATGTCGTGTCGCGCTTGTTCACCGAAGCCTGCGCGCTGCTCAATATCCATGATCTGCATTTTCATGACTTGCGACATGATGCAATTTCGAGGTTCTTCGAGATCGCCCTGGGGGGTGGAAGCCGTCACATGATCCTTAAGTACACAGGCCACTCCCCAGACGGCAGCTTGACGCGGTACATACACATTGATCAGACCGGCGACAAATACGAAGGCTGGTCCTGGTGGCCAATCCTGTTGGCCCCTCTCTGATATCGATTTGACCCGCCAGATTTTCAAGCCCTCCGTTCATGCAACGGAGGGCTTTCTGCGTGACCGACAACGCCAAACGGCGAATTGTTTGCCAGAGCAAGGCCCTCAGCAAGGACGCATCGGAGCAGCGATTTCCGAGGTGAGACGCATGGAACCAGTTCCTTGCGATGAAGCACTCTCCTCCCTCACTCCGTTTCCCTTCACCGGCTGCGGCAGACCTGTCTGCAGCCGACTACGTCCGACTGCTCCATCCGCCTTGCAGTCGAGGTAAGGTCTCGTTCGTTCTGAACCCGGGCGTCGATGGTGCGACGACAAGAACGTATTCTTTGGACGTTGCGCCCATCGTCGTGGATTCTCTTCTCAACGAGAGCACGTACCTCACCCTCAACAGATTCAACGGTCCACGGCGCTCAGATCGTCTGGCTCAGATCAATGCACTCTATCTGGATCTCGACGTTCACCGCCTTCCCGGCAGCAACCAGCCTTACCAACACTGGGCAGACCGGTTTCATGACGAGCTCGACGCGAAAAAACTGCCGCGTCCTACGATCCTGACGTTCACAGGACGAGGGCTCGCTGCGATCTGGTTGTTCGATCCGCTGCCAGCAAAAGCGGAGCCTCGTTGGCGTGCGTGTCTGATATGTCTCATCGGATTATTCCGGCACATGGGTGCGGATAGCGCCTGCAGCGATACCGCAAGGATTTTCCGTGTGCCCGGCACCATCAACCTCAAATCCGGGCATGAAGTCCGAACGATCGACGGAACGCTGCGCCGCTACAAGTTCGATGACCTTGCAGACCAGATCTTCAGAGCTGCCGACAGACCTACACGCCACCAGCTGTCCCAGCGGAAAAAGAACAAGGAGGCCGAACCCAGGTCGGGCGAAGCACGTGGCCTGTCGCCGAAGGCACGGTTCTCTATGATCCAGCGTGATCTCGACAGGATTGCGGCTCACTGGGGCGGAAGGGTGCCGGAAGGTTGGCGCAACACCTATCTTCATCTCGTTGCGACTTGTCTGACACATACTGGCGCGGCCTGCGATATCGAGCAGCAGGTCGCTCGCATCGCGGCAATGGCCACACCAGACCTGTCAGAACGAGAGGTTGCCGGGATCGTCAAAAGCGCCGAGAAGCAGGCGCAGACTGCATGTTCTTCGACACCATCTCTCGATGGACGGTTGCATTACTCTGGCGCGAAAGTCGCCGAACTATTGGGTATCTCTGACGATCTCTCCCGAGGGCTGGGCTTGGAACAGGTATTCTCCGAAGTGGAGCGCTCTCTCCGTAAGGCAGCACGTGAAGCCGATCTTGCCCTGTGTCTTCTCGGACCTGTGCCAGAATCGCAGCCTGACGTGCGTTTTCAGCCGCCGCGAGTTCCAGTTTTTCCTTGCGCTGGCGGTTTCGGAAAAGACCGCGCGCAAATTTCACAAGCTTGTCGTAGGCTGGGCGGATGATTTCCACAATTTTCGTTCGTTCCGATTCGTCCTTCGGGGCTTTCGGTCCATATTTCAGTCCCTCCTTCGAATTCTCCGTCTTCTGCTTGTAGTCAATTTGTCGGGACTCGATAACCTCGACGCCAACTGTCAAGGCGGTGATGAAGGCTTCTGCAGAAGCCTCCCTTGTTCCGGCCTCGGCAATTCGATCATCTGCTTCGCGCTGTTTGTCTGATGCAATTCTGGCATCTTGCTGCGCCCTTTCTCGCTCATTCACAGCCAGAATCCGATGAAGATCTGTTTCAATCTCTTGCGCTTCGATTGCGTCTTGTTTGTCGACCATGGATTTTTGCCATGCTTCTCGGTATTCCCGCGGCGATCTGTGCTGGGGTGTGTCAGCCGGCGGCATATTGGCAGCCTTTGCCGCACGCCGTTTCTTAGCATGTTCTTCACCGCGGCGCAGCCCGATCGTCGAAAAGAAGAGGCCAGCTTCGTCTTGCGCGTGTTCGTAATTTTTGAGCAACGGATGCGAGGTAGGCTGTGACCTGCCCCTTTTTTCAGGGCCACTCGTAAGTCGAGCCTGTTCTCCTTTGGTCTGCCATCATTCGGCAGCGTGAGCAATGGGCGCAGGCGCGGAGCCATCAGTTAGCTCAAGCGGCTGCGCCCATTGCGTTTTGTT
>JAGXFI010000003.1 GCA_024637305.1 Sulfitobacter sp. | reverse complement strand
CTTGTGGCCGCCGCAACCGTGATCGCGGAACTGGGTGACATCACACGTTTTGACAACCCTCGCCAACTCATGGCGTATCTTGGCCTGGTCCCTTCCGAGCGTTCGAGCGGCCCAACCCGGCGTCAGGGCGGTGTGACAAAGGCAGGTAACGGGACCGCCCGGCGGATGCTTGTCGAAGCCGCTTGGAGCTACCGGTTTCCGGCACGGATCAGCCGGGAACAATTGCTGCGACAGGAAAGCTTGCCAAAACCGATCCGCGACACTGCCTGGAAAGCGCAGGTGCGGCTCTGCAGCCGGTATCGCAAGCTCAGCAGAGCCGGAAAGCCCGCCACCACTGTGACCACGGCAATCGCGCGCGAACTGGCGGGGTTCGTCTGGGCCATCGCCTGTCAGGTGCCGCGACCGGCGAACTGAAGTCCGATATCAAAATCGTAAGCCCGACCAATGGAGGAACAAACAGACTATGACCCCTCTGAGCCTGAATAAGGCTGGAGGCACGATCACGGCAGGAGAACCCTCGCAAACACTAACAGCCGGAAACGATGTCCGACGCTGGATCCTAGACCGAGGCAGCTCCGCGACGCATCAGGTCCGGAGGTAACCAACCCGCGTATCAGAGCATGATCAACCGTCGTTTCATTGACCGTGCCTCCTGCTTTGCCCAGGAGCAGCCACTCGAACGCAACGCTTGCCCAAGCAAGTGAAAAAATTCTCGTATCAATCTCTTGAAATGGCGAACATGAGAGTGTTCTGCACCTGACACAAGATGCCCGTGTGAAGACAGGCGTGAGGTCAAGGGGCAGTATCCCGAGCGAAACTGTCAGATGACGGCAGCCAGCTCCGGAGGTCATAACGTCAGAACCTTTTCAAAATATTTCAAGTTGATTCAGATGGCTTGGAAAGGCGATTCCGTCTATCAAAAGATTGTTTACCGCGTCCACTAAGCGAAAGTTCACATCCCAGATAATTTGGGTGCCGCAATTCTCCAAAGGAGAACCCCATGAGCGAACTGACCAACAGAGCGCCCTTCTTTATCGTTGGCCATGGGCGGTCCGGAACGACACTCGTGCGCACCATGCTTGCGGCCCATTCGCGCCTCGCGGTGCCACCCGAGACGCATTACCTGAAATGGATCGACGAACATGGGGCCAAACATGCTGAGGCACCCGACGACTTCGAAGCTTTCTGGACACAACTCTGCCAGCGGATACAATTCCGCGACCTCAAAATCGAACCCGCGCAGGTGATTGCGCTAATTGAGGCACATGGTGGTCGGACCTTCCGGGGCGTGTTCAGTGCCATATTGGCCGCTTACGCTGAGAAGGAGGGGAAGCCGCGCGTAGGCGAAAAGACGCCTGGACACTACTTCTATATCCATCGAATCTTTCGCTGGTGGCCCGATGCGCGAATCATCGTTGTGCGACGCGATCCGCGCGCGACGATTTCCTCACACCTTGACGCACCTTGGGTTACGCAGCAGATTCAACAACCCAAACCGGGCTCACTTATCGTGCCGCGCTACCGCATGTTCCACGTCGCCCATCATGCCAAGCTCTGGAAAGAGGCTTACGGGCGCTACGTGACGCCGAGTGACGATCCTCGTTTCCACTTCGTCTCCTACGAGGATTTGGTGGCAGAGCCCGCGGCGCGCATAGCCGAGGTGGCAGAGTTCTTGGGGGAGCGGTTCGAACCCGGCATGCTCGAGCCCCGTGATTCGCTGGAGGGAGCCGTGGCTGAAAACCGCAAGCCGGAATGGCAGGCTTGGGTGCGCGAGCATGAGGACAAGTCAAAGGCCATAATTTCAACTGAAGGGCTGTCAAAGTGGCGTAGCAGGTTGAGCACGCGCGAGATCGATGTCATTGACGCGATCTGCGGCAGCACAATGAAAGGCTTCGGTTACAAACCGGAACAACCACCTATTCGACGGATATATCCCGCAGTTCTGGGTTTCAGCACGTTGCGCGCGTCAGGTGTCGAACGGCGCGCACGCAGCGGTCTAAATCGGCTACGCAGAATTCTCGGGACAGATCAGCGCCGCGCATGACGTCCTGTCAGGGTAACGATGACCAGGGCACTGGCTGGCTGAGCAGTTCGGCCAACCGCGCGTCATGCGGACGATAGTGGGCTTGCAGTGCCTCCACCACATTCGGTGAGGCCCGAAATTCTTGCGTGGCAGCATTCTTGACCTCGAAGTTCAAACTTTTCGTGGCGGCGGGCAAACCGAGAAACTCGAACACGCGTACCATTGTCTCTCTGGGACGTGCGAACAAATCTGCATTCCACAACACCAGCACCTGATCTCGCGGAAAATATTTGAACAGCCGTTCAAGCTGTTCGGCATACTGTCCGCGGCGCTTATAGGTGGCGTGAAGCACGGTTTCCGACCCTGCAGGGCCCATCTTCTCTGCAAATGCGATGCGTTCATCTTCATGCGCTAGGGCGTCTTCCAACGACATCGTCTCCCTCCCCATCCGCACCTCGTGTTGATATTGCGAAATTGCCCGCTCAACCGGATCGCGGAACAGCACCATCAGCTTTGCCGCAGGACGCAGCCGCTTCAGCCTTTCGAGTGCAGGTGTCTCGAACAGGTAGTCTGGCGTCGCTTCTCCCGTCATTTTGTTGGCCAGCTTCATCCGGATTGGAAAATGGGCCCGGTACCAGTCCAAACTAAGACCTTCCCGCACGCCCAACGTTAGGTAGTGGGTTTCCTTTCGGAAGGGCGGCGCGACGCCTGGATGCTGGCAGACGTAGTCAAACAAGCTCGACGTGCCAGATTTCATCGCGCCCAGAACAAAGAAGTTTGGCAGCGCGCGCAGGGGCGACGTCAGCATACGGAGGCGAAATTGACTGCCGCGGACAAGCCGTTGGTCATTTTGTCGTGGCTGCATCAGGCATAACATCGTGAGCCTTTCGGTTATGAGAAGAAGGGGGTGAGCCTCAAGCATCGCCACGCCCCGCTATCGCGATTGGCATACAAGCCCCGGAATAAGATCTAACTCTCCTGACATTCCCCAAGTGGCCTACCGCTTGACGGCAAGATTGCCTGCTTTTTTGCGCGTAGATCGTGGAGCGGTTGGAGCAGTTATTCCGATGCCCAACGCGAGACCATCGTCCGCTGCGCAAGAGCGCGGAGGACATCTGCCTTTCCGGCGGAGGGAAGAGGCTTGACCTCCGCCTTCTCTGACACATTTCCTTTGATCTTTCTCAAAAGCCGTACCCGAAATAATGAATTTCCTGAGCATAAAGCCTTTCGACCAAACGCCGCTCGACGTCGCCATACCAGTCGCGATGGTCACTTCCACCGGTATTCTTGGCATGGGGGATGATCACGGCCGAAGGAAGCCCGGCTATCAGCAGCGCTTCGGCGAGGTCTTCTGCCAGATTCTCAAACCGGATGATATGATCGACGATGATCCGGCCATTAATCGTGTACAACTCCCAATTCGTAACGGGAGAGGGGACGACGCCTTCGGGGTCCGGACGCCTAGGGTCGCTTGCTCGCTCCAAAAACTCGCGAAATGTTATCGTTTGGCCGAGGTTGCGGGTCCGCCATCGGTAGTCCGACACTGCCTTGGCATAGGGATTGCGAACCACGCAGAATTTGAAGAACTGATCCCAGTCGCTCGCCATCCAGCGCTTTACCGTCTCGGCAGGCGGAAACGCGACGCGGTCACGAAGTCGCCGACGATAAATTTCCTTGTAGGCTTCGTGGAAAAGAACTGGCCGCAGGCGATGTCCGCGGCGCAGGGCGGGACCGACAAATTTGACAAGCGAGACGAGGCCGCTCGGGGTTGCAAAGTCGCGGTAGAACCGCCGGTTGTATCGGCAGCCCGCCGCAAGCGCATCGCCCCACGAATCGAGCATGATGTCGTCATCCCCGAGGTGCCGGCAAAGCAGCGCATTGATCGAACTTCCCGCGCATTTCCGATTGTGGATGTGGATGAACCGGTGCTTGTAGCTAATGATCATGCTTGAAAACCCTGCGCCGCTCGGCGTGCCGAAGCCCACACGTAGCCAAGGCTACCGCCTGTGGTCGGACCAGGCAAGATGCCGAGCGGGATAACCAGCTTGCACGAATCCTGCGCTACTGGCACAGTACCGGGCCTTCAATTGGGGCCTATTGCGCCCGTTCACTTACCGCTGTGGTTGAATCGGAGGAATCTCTTGGCATTCATGACAAGACTGCAGTCGGCAGCGTCATATCGGCGCAGGCTCTTGGCTGCGTCATTCGATCGGCTTCTCGGACCGAAGGATTGCAGGAGGTTCGAAGACAACCCTCTCCGGGCGGTACGTCGATACAAAGGGCGCGGCGAGATTGTCGAGGTACCGTTGCAAAAGTGCCGTACCTTCGGTGTGATCGGTTTTCCACCGACGCCGCAATCATGCCATCCATATGTCTTGACTGCGATGGATTATCTGGCCGGTCGCCTGAGCGGATATGCTGGATCGCCGCTCGAAGCCTATTACGAGAGCGTACAACCCCGCACAGCGGCCGACCTGCTCGGTCTTCCCGGTGTCGCGGCGCTCCAACAGTCCGAGGCACTTGAGGGAGAATTGCCTTGGATTTCTGTGTCTGGCCCAGAGGTCAAGAAAAAGCGAGAGAAATTAATGGCTTCGGACTCCGGTGAGTTTGGGCCGTCGCTGACGCTGGATGACGGGTGGAACTTCATCGGGCCGGTCTCGCCGGCGAAGGCAGAGCTCGAGATACAACGAATCCTCGCCGTCTTGGGCTCGATCGCGAAGGAAGGCTATCGCGTCAGGACTCCGCTCGACCATGTGTGGGGCTTCCTGTTGCGGGATGGAGAGGAATACGTTGCAATCATATGGGGCAGCGAGCATCGGGTTCCGGTATTGGCCGCGCTTGGCTACGAGAGCGTGCCGCTGCTGTTTTTTCCGCACCGTATGGCTGACCGCTGCAATGTCGATGCGTGGCCTGCCGTCAGAACGGGGATGCTGCGTCGCGAGGACGCCTTGCAGGTTTTCGATCGCATCATGAAGGGTGATTTGCCCGAGCATGTCCGCACGGTTTGGCCACCGCGTGGCGAGGCCTTTGGCCGGGAGTAGCGAGTTCTGGCGCTGGCGACACTGCCGGATGGTCGCCTGCTGGCGATTACCGAGGTGCCGGTCGCGCCCGGTCAGGCCGCGACGGTGATCTATGACGGGAAAACCTGGCGGCGTGGTCCGCCCCTGCCGGTTGGCCGCGGATTTGCGATCGCCGGTGCGGATGTCGGTCCCGACGGGTGCCTTTATCTGGTAGAGCGGCGCTTTAGCGTGGCCACCGGGTTCACCTTTCGCGTGCGGCGTCTGGCGGGGCGTGAAGGCGCATGGGAGGACACACCGCTCTATACCTCACCCGCCGCGACGCTGGGCAATGCCGAAGGCATTTCCGCCTGGGCGGCCCCGGACGGGCGCGTGGTGCTGAGCGTGGTGACGGACAACGGTTTCCGGCCCCTGCAAAAGACACGCCTGATGGAATTCCGCCTGCCGCCGGGGGAGTGTGCATTGCGCCTCTGAGGGGGCCGCATGGCGATAAAAGATTTCAACAGCCGAGCGGAGCCACGGCCACGAGCCGGCGGCGGTTCAGCGCGTGCTGCCGATGGACAGGAAACCGACCATGCACTAACAAGGAAAAGGTCATCATACCTGCTGAATCCAAAAGTCCATCCACAAGGGTCGGTTCAACTGAATGAGCAGAAAAACCGCAGAAGCCAAACCCTCTGGGAGGACTCTTTACCTCCATATTGGAATCCCGAAAACCGCATCTTCGTGGCTTCAATCCAAGGTCTTCAGCGAACTTTCACACCTGACATACTTCGACTCGCCGCGTGGTCACCTGTTTCAGAGCCCCGAGGACATCAATGATGGCAATTGGCACATGGCGAGCGTGTTCAAGCGCTCCAGCCATATCTGGGAAATCTATGGCGACCCGATTTTCAGCGAGGTTTTTGGCGACAAGGCCGCTTGGCAGAAACTCGGGCGGGATACCCTGATTTCCGATGAAAGCATTGGACGGCAGGGAAGTCGTTCATCCTTGCTTGCCGGTCATCTGGCAGGGTTGCGGGATAAGGCTGCCGAGTGGGGTTTCGATAGAATGAAGGTCATTTTATTGGTCCGACGACAAGACACCTGGCTGGCCTCGCACTACGCTCAGGTATCGGATCGGAATCCACAGGCGGGACAGCGCGATTTCGAGGGATTGCTGAATGACGTCACATCTCCTCAGCGATCCCGCTACGGCTTTGGTGCATTGCTTGATTATGGCTCGCTGTACCAAGCCATAACTGCAACCGTGGGATCGGAAGATGTGCTGGTCTGGCCCTTCGAGCATGTCCAGGAAGATGCGGCAGGATTCCTGCAGACCCTTCTGCCAAGCCTGAATACCCCTGCCGACGAGATCCAGGCGATTTGCGATGCAGCTGCGGGGTCGGATGCAAATGTGCGTTCGGCAGGACAGATCTGGAGGTTGAGACACACGCCCAGCCGACTACGCCGCATGGCGTCGAAATTCTTGCCGTCGCGAAGAGGTCCAGGCACAATCGAACTCACCGATAGTCTTTCCCGGAAGGTGCTACAGGCCTATGCGGCAGAAAATCATAAAATAAGCGATAGAACGGGTCTGGACCTGCGACGCTATGGATATTTCAGGTAGTGAAACCAAGCTCTGGCAACGGAACTGATTGCCTGTCGTAGTCCAGCGCACGATTGACTTCAGTCAGTGGAGCGAAGGCGCGCGTCGCCAGCGGAGACTCAGCGCGAGGGCGGAACGTATAAACCCTTCATGAACGCGTATTCCTCCGCAGTATAGTCCAGCAAAAGCGCGCGGCTCGCCGGGCTGAGATCTTCAAATGCGATTTTCGGGCCGCCCGTCTGAAGATGCGGGATCTCGACATTCTGCCCGATCCGCGCCGACGGCGAGGTGAGGTAATTGGTCGGTCCGGTAGACAGCGTCGAGCAGCGAAAGTTCGGGGCCAACGAAGGTGCTGACGGGGTCGGTGTGGCTGCGGATCGAGTGTGAGAAGTCACGGTAGCGGGCAAGCTTGCGCAAGAATACGTCTACCGAAGGGCTCGTCGAGAGGCCGCGCAGCGCCGCGCGCAGATACGCCCGAGAATTCTCCTGCATATCGCGATGGTACAGCACCCGCTTGCTATAGGCCGATAGCAAGCGCTTGGCCGGATCGCGAAGGACGGTGAAAGTCCAATAGCCGTCCAGCGCCTCGATGTCCTCGCGCGTGACCGGAATCTTAACCTTGTAAAGCTCGTGGATGTGCCGCGCGCCAAAGTCGCCCCTCTCGAAGGGCTTGCCATGCAACACGACGTGGAACGCATGTTTAATTGAGATGCTAGCCGCCTTCGGAACGTTGAAAAGGCGGTCTTGTGGTCCTCAAGGATCAGGCACGCGCGTAACTCCTTTTCCTGGCAATGACTTTTCTTAAACAGTGTCAATGACGAAAATAATTGATCGTTCCGGAATTTTCGTTTGCGCGGGCGTGCGCTGGACCGCCAGCGCATCGCCCCATTCCCTGCCACATCGGTGGGCACCTATCAGGCGTCTTCTTCGGGGCGTCCTCGCGGGTCGATCAGCAGAGCCAGCACCCAGCCCGCGACAAAACCGCCCAAGTGGGTTTCCCATGCCAGTTGCCCGTTCATCGCCCACCACAGCATTAAGTTCATCAGCGCCAGCAGCACCAGCGCGCGGGCCACCGGCCACAGTCCTTCGGAAAAGGTGTAGCGGTCGACATAGTTCCAGGCGAGCAATCCCCCCACGATGCCGAAGATCGCCCCTGATGCGCCTACCATCGGGGCCAG
>JAGXFI010000115.1 GCA_024637305.1 Sulfitobacter sp. | reverse complement strand
GCTTTTTGAAGAAGCGGACATCTTTCTGTTCTGCTCTGCCATAGTGTCCAGAAGTGTGATGGAAGCAGACCCGATGAACATAGCGCATTGCCCCTATGGGATTTTCGTGGCGGAACGCGAGGGCAAGGTGATGGTCGGATACCGGAATTATCCTGACGGCCCGATGCAGGAAGTTCAGGCGCTTCTGGATGAAATCGCGCGCGAGGCAGTCGGGGAATAATGGACTATCAGGCTTTTTTCAAAGACGCGCTGGATACCCTGCGCGATCAGGGCAATTATCGCGTCTTTGCAGAGCTTGAGCGCCACTGTGGTGCGTTCCCGCGTGCCACGGCGCGCGGCGGGCAGACGGCTGACGTAACGATCTGGTGTTCTAACGATTATCTCGGGATGGGACAGCACCCGAAGGTTCTGGGTGCCATGCACGGGGCGCTTGACCGCTGCGGGGCAGGGGCTGGCGGGACGCGGAATATCTCGGGCACCACGCATGATCATGTGCAGCTTGAAAGGGAACTGGCCGATCTTCACGGCAAGGCGGCGGCACTGATCTTTACCTCCGGCTATGTCTCGAACTGGGCGGCGCTGGGAACCCTCGCAGGGCGGATTCCCGATTGCGTGGTTCTGTCGGACGCGCTCAACCACGCGTCAATGATCGAAGGCATCCGCCACTCAAAGGCCGAACGGATGATCTGGAAGCATAACGATCTTGATGATCTGGAAACCAAGCTTGCCTCCTTGCCGCATGACCGGCCCAAGCTGATTGCGTTCGAAAGTGTCTATTCGATGGACGGTGATATTGCCCCGATCGCAGAGATCTGTGACCTCGCGGACAAATACAACGCGATGACCTATCTGGACGAAGTCCACGCCGTTGGTCTTTACGGACCCCGTGGCGGCGGTATTGCCGAACAGGAAGGGCTGATGGACCGGATCACCGTGATCGAAGGCACGCTTGGCAAGGCATTCGGCGTCATGGGCGGTTATATCGCCGCATCTGTCGAGCTTTGCGATTTCGTGCGCAGTTTCGCGAGCGGGTTCATCTTTACCACGGCCTTGCCGCCTGCGGTCGCGGCGGGTGCGGCGGCCTCAATCCGGCATCTCAAGCAAAGCGGCGCAGAACGGGCGCGGCACAGAACCACCGTCGCAAAGGTCCGTGCCGGGCTTGAGGCGCTCGGCATACCGCATGTGGACAACCCCAGTCACATCATCCCCGTCATGGTTGGGGATCCGGTAAAGTGTAAATACATTTCGGATGTCCTGCTGCGCGACCATGGCATCTATATCCAGCCGATCAATTATCCGACCGTACCAAAGGGGACGGAACGCCTGCGCATAACGCCGTCGCCCGTGCATTCCCAAACGGATATCGACCACCTGATCGCAGCTTTGGCAGCGCTTTGGGAACAATGTCAGCTTGCCCGGCTTCCGCTTGCCGCACAATGATCCCGTCAGGCTGGCTGACCCCCAATGGCCCCTGCGGGGGCGCGCGTCAGCCTATGGGTCACGACTGCGCCCACCCACATCGAGAACAGTGCCAACCACGCCGTCAAGGCAAAGATCGACCCGCCCGACATGCCCGCCCCGACAGCGCAGCCGCCCGCAAGCATGCTGCCAAAGCCCATCAGGGTGCCGCCTGCCAGGTAACTTTCCATCGGTGTTTCAGGGCCAAACCGCTGTATCCGGGCTTCTTTGGTCAGCAAGGCCATGACCAAGGCCCCCAGGAACACGCCCGGTACCAAACCTGATCCAAAGCCAAGCGGCAGTTGTCTTTCGTTGACCAAACCCATCAGCGTGTCTGCTGATGGCCCGGTGAAGGTGATGGACGATATCGCGATCGCCTCGAACGAGCTTTGCGCGACGAGATAGGTTCCCACCCAACCGGCGGCGATTGCGATCCCGACGAGACAGGCAGCTATGACCCGGCCAAGCGTATTTCCCATGCGGGTAGCATACCAAAATGACCCCACCAGCAACAAAGCTGCGATACCGGCCACGATGCCGGGCGACAAGCCGAGATAGGCGAGCATATCGCGCGAAGGGCCGCCCGGAACGGTCCAAAGCGCGCTTAGCCGTTCGCGGAGCGGTGACAGAAAACCGCGCAAGGACGCCTGTGCGGTCAGTGTCAGGACCAATCCGGTCACGATCGCGCGCAGGTTGCCTGTTGCGGACAAAACCAGCAACCGGCTTGCACATCCTCGTCCAAGGATCATGCCGGATCCGAACATCAGCCCACCAATGATGGCACCAGATAGGCTGCCTGTCGCAGCGATCTGGCGTGCACTCGACACATCGAGGTAACCTATTGAAATTGCAGCTTGAACGCTTGTGACCGCGGCACAGAAGGCGACGAACCAGATTGCGATGCGCGGCCCCCACGTGCGTTGCGAAAACTCTACTGTCGCGGCGCGCAGACAGAACCGGGAATGTTGGGCGGCCGCCCCGAAAACGACGCCAATGAGGATAGCAATCCCGAACATGACACCGTCATCGCCAAGGTTGTCGATCAGGAATTCCATCAGCAGATTGCCCTCGCCACGCTAGAAACCACCTGTTGCTGCGCTTCTTCTTGCGCCTTGACTGAGATCAACGGTGACGGTCTATTCAAACTCCATCTGCTCGTACACGCGGCCAGCGTTCCTGGTTGCCAGTTCTTCGAACGTATCGAGATGCGCATAGGGTGACTGGTCCACATAATAGGCGTCGGCCAGATCGCCGCCGTCTTCGAGATGCTCACCAACCTTGCCACGCAGATAGACCAGATAGTCGCGGGTGTAGCGGCGGACCTGATCCATGTTCGTGGGATGGCCATGGCCGGGAATGACGTAAGTAGCACCAAGCGGTTCGAACGCGGTTTCCCAGGTTTCGATCCAGTCGGCGGTCAGAGTATGATGAAATATCGGCAGCATGCGTTCGTGAAAGGCCATGTCTCCGGAAATGACAAGTTCCTTTTGCGGAAGCCAGATTACGATATCGCCCGGGCTGTGCGCCGGTCCGAGATACAGCGCCTCAATGCGCATGTCGCCCATCTCCACGATGAATTCGTCTTCGAAGGTCTGGGTGGGGGGCACCAACTGCGTTTTATCGGCGCGTTCCTTCAAGACAGATTGGGTCGATTGCAGCGACTGGGCACCGTATTCCTCGAACTCTGCCGCCGCGTCGGCATGGGCGACAATCGCGACACCGTCCTGTTCGGCCCAATAGGAGTTGCCAAGCATGGCATGACCCTGGCCATTTTCGTCAAAGACCATCTTTACCGGCTGATCCGTCACGGCCCTGATCTCTTTATGCAGCGCCTCTGCGAGCAGATAGGACCCGCCCGCGTTTATCACGACGACGCCATCGCCGGTCACAATAAAGCTCAGGTTGTTGTTGTGACCTGCATTTTCGTAGGTCGGGGGCGCTGTCGCTCCGATGGCGGAAAAGACGCCGGGGATGACTTCGACGGGTTTCGAGTACAGCAGCGACGCCGGATACTGATCTGCAATGTCTTCGCTGGCCAGCGCCGGCGCGGTCAACAGCGCGGATATCAGGATAAAATACCGCATCATCCTGCCTCCGGTACGAAAACATAGCTGTCCGCTGTCTTGTCAACATATCCCACACCGTTACCCCCAAGGTGGAAACCGATCACCCGCATCTTGTCATGGAACAACTGATCCATCAGCGCCACGCGGGTTTTGGCCGCCAGTTCCAGATCCTGATCGGAACCGGAATGCCAATCCGGCCTGGCGAACGCGATGTGATCGTTGCCGATACAATCGCCCAGGATCATGACGGAGTCGGAGCCCTGACGTACTTCGAAGGACATATGGCCCGGCGTATGACCGAAAGTCGCGCGGGCGGCGACCCCGGGCAATAACTCGTCCCCGTCATCAAAAAACGCGATCTTGTCCTCGATGATCTCCAACCGCCGCCGTGCTCCGACAGCGAAGGATGCACGCGCCTCTCCAATCTCGTCGACCGTCTCGGGGTTCATCCAGTATCCCCATTCGTCGCGCCCCATCAGATAGCGCGCGTCGGGAAAGAGCGGGTCGTCAAAATCATCCAGCAGACCCCACAGGTGGTCGGGATGCGCATGGGTAAAGATGATGTCTGTCACATCTTCGGGTGCGACCTCCAACGCATCAAGCGAGTCCAGAAGCATGCCGGCAGTCGGCGCGAAATCGGGTCCTGAACCAACATCGAAAAGAACGGTGCGGTCCCCGTCGCGCAGCAGCGTGACGTTACAGGGCGGCGTGAGAACATCCGCGTCCTGACCGTATGTTTTCAGAATGGGCAAAAGTTCATCCTGAGGCATTGGGTCGAATATGAAGCCACCCGGAAGGATCAGAGATCCGTCGCTGACCACATCGAGCTTGAGGTTTTGCAGAACAAGCTGTGCGTGCACGGCTGCCGGGACCATCCCCAATGCCGCACTACCAGCCAAAAACCTACGTCTCGAAAACACCATGACGATCTCTCCCAAAAATTCTATTATTAGAATATGATGGATTGTTATCCGCCCGGCAAGCGTTCAAGTGTGTTTATTTCCGCCCAACTTCTGACGGGTAGGTTCCTTTTTTGGTGACATTGTCACTGAGCGCTGGGCCAGAGCGGTGTAGGGTTGTCTCGAACCATGATTCTGGAGGGACCATCATGTCTGTCAACGTTGGCACTATCGACCGCATTTTGCGCGCAGCGCTTGGGGTTATTCTGTTGTATCTGGCCTTTGCCAGCGGCCTGCCGTTTTTCGAGACCGGTCTGGTCAAATTCCTTGCCATCATTATCGGCCTCGTACTGATCGCCACGGCGGCCATGCGGATTTGCCCGCTCTATTCGATCTTTGGCATCAAAACGTGTCGGCGCTGAGATAATGGAAACTGCATTTACCCCTTGGGCATCCTTGTCTGGCGGCGTCCTGATCGGCGTCGCCTCGACCCTTCTCATGCTGTTTCTCGGTCGTATCATGGGGGCCACAGGCATCCTTGCGGGATTGCTGCAGCCAAAATCGGCAGATGATTTTGCCTGGCGTGCGGCAATCCTGGCCGGCATGGTCAGCGGCCCGTTGGTCGTTTGGGTTGTCAGTGGCCAGATGCCTGCAGTCCAGGTGCCGATCTCGCCCTTCATGCTAGTCATTGGCGGATTGATCGTGGGTGTCGGCGTCACTTACGGCGGCGGCTGCACCTCCGGACATGGCGTCTGCGGAATGGCGCGACTTTCGCCGCGATCCATCGTCGCAACCATCACGTTCATGCTTTTCACCTTCGCGACGGTTTATGTCGTCCGCCATATCATCGGAGTTTCCTGAATGCGTATCATCGCAGGCTATCTCATCGGCATCGTATTCGGTGTCGGGATCGCAATTTCGGGAATGGCGAACCCTGCCAAGGTGTTGAACTTTTTCGACATAGCCGGCACGTGGGATCCGTCCTTGATCTTTGTCATGGGAGGTGCCGTGGTCGTCACCTTCGTCGGGTACAAGCTGGTATTCGGCCGCAGCGCGCCTCTTTTGGAGGAGAAATTCCATTTGTCTACCTTGCGCGATATGGACAGCAAACTGATAGGCGGGTCTGCGGTGTTTGGGATTGGCTGGGGCATCTCCGGTTTTTGTCCCGGTGGTGCGCTTCCCGCGCTGGGGACCGGACGATGGGAAGTGTTTCTCTTCACCGCAGCCCTTATTGTCGGTATTTTTCTTGCGAGATTTCTTCAATCCGCCCGAAAAAGCAGCGCGGCATAAGGCTCATTTTCCCGGCTATCAGAAACCCTCTTTGCTGCCCGCAAAGAGGGTTTGATCATATACGGTTGAACCTAATCGCCGACTCTGCGTTGACTGTCCGGGCGCGTGTTCGAATTCGCCCTGAGTAATGTAGATTGATTTCTCACCCGAAGGCGATCGCGCGCAATCGTTGCGGACTGGTGCCGCGTCTGTTCCTGTGTTGCGACGTTCAAGGTAGTGATCGGGCGTATTTTCAGCAACGGTCATTGCGCCGAGGGAGAAAACATATGACCGACATGCTGGATGAAAGTGCCAAACGGCCTGACGCGGGGCAGGGTGAGGGGTCACGCTCGATGCTTTCGTTTCAGGACGACAAGGGTGCATCCCGTTCGACCTGGATCGCGCTTGCACTGGTCGTCGCGATTGTCGGCTGGATGGGGAGCGGTTTTGTCTTTCCCTCGCAGAACCCGGGACCGCCGCAGGTTCGCGAGGATCCGGAGCCGGTATCCGTCGCCGTCTCGGCATCCGTCGCCGAGACGGTGACGCAATCCTATCAGGCCGAGGGTCAGGCACTGCCGGACCGCGACACGATGCTGCGCGCAGAAATATCCGGCGACATCGACGAGGTTCTTGTTGCCAAAGGTCAGGACGTCGACGCGGGGCAGATCATAGCGCGGTTCGATCCGACGACGAACATCGCGGACATCAATCGCGCCACCGAGGAACTTGCCCGCGCGCAAAGAGAGCTGGATAACGCGCAGCAATTGTTGGAGCGCGGGATCGCCACCGCCGACCGTGTGGCACAGGCACGCGCGACGCTTGCCGCCGCACAGGCGCAGGTTGCCAGCGCGGAAGATGCCGCACAGGCATTGGCGATCACCGCACCGTTCGCGGGTCGGCTGGAAACACTCGATATTGACGAGGGAGAATTTGTTTCAGCCGGGACAGAGGTGGGGCGGCTGGTGGATATCACACCCCTTACGGTCGCCATTCAGGTTCCGCAGCAATCCCTGACCCGCCTGAAAGTCGGCCAAACCGCTTCCGTCAACTTCATCACAGGGGAAGAGCGGACCGGTGCGGTGACCTTCGTCGGCACCTCCGCGGCATCCGAAACCCGCACTTTTCTGGCAGAAATCGAAGTGCCGAACGAAGACGGCACAATTCCTGCCGGTATCTCAGCAGAAGTCGTCATTCCCACGGGCGAAGTTTTGGCGCATTTCCTGCCGAGTTCCATCGTATCGCTTAACACCATCGGCGAAATTGGTGTCAAAACGGTCAATCCCGAAGGTGTGGTGCAATTCTACCCCATCGAAGTCGTCAGGGCGCAGATTGACGGCCTGTGGGTGACTGGGTTGCCTGATGCGGTCGACGTCATCACCGTCGGTCAGGGCTTCGTAAGCGAAGGCGAGACGGTCAATCCCCGCCTGCCAGCAGAGGCCGATTGATGGCAGGGATCATCTCAGCCGCGTTTTCCCGGTCCCGCGTGGTGATCATGACGCTCGTCATGGTGCTTGCCGTGGGGGCATATGCATATGTCTCGATCCCCAAGGAAGCGAACCCGGAAGTGCCGCTGCCGTTGTTCTATGTGTCCACCGGGCTTGATGGGATCAGCCCGTCTGACGCCGAAAGACTGTTACTGGAACCTCTGGAAACCGAATTTTCAACCATTTCAGGGCTTGAGAGCATCAAGTCGGATGCGTCCGAAGGGTTCGCCTCCATCCAGTTGGAATTCAATCCCGGCTCTGACAACGCGGAAGCGCTGGACAAGGTATACGAGGCTGCGGATCGCGCAGAGAGCGAACTGCCGGAAGACGCCTATGACATCACGATCACAGAGATCAACACAGCCCTTTTCCCGATCATAACCGCGATCCTGTCCGGCCCCGTACCGGAACGCAAACTGAACGATCTGGCCGAACAGCTTCAGGAAGAAATCGAGGGGCTGGCAAGCGTTCTCGAAGTCGACATCGGCGGCCAGCGCCACGAGTTTCTCGAAGTGCTGATCGACCCAACCGTTTTTCAGACCTACAATCTGTCCTTCGATGAACTCATCGGGCAAATCCAGCGCAACAACCGCCTGATTGCGGCAGGTGCCATTGAAACAGGGACCGGCCGCATCGTTCTCAAAGTGCCGGGCCTCATCGAAAACCTTGAAGATGTCATGGCGATGCCGGTCAAGGTGCGTGGCAATGCGGTGGTCACCTTCGGCGACGTTGCCACGATCCGGCGCACCTTCGAAGATCCGGATTCATTCGCGCGCATCAACGGGCAACCGGCTCTTGCGCTGGAAGTAACAAAGAGGTCCGGTGCCAACATCATCGAAACGGTGGCCGAGGTGAAAGAACGCGTTGCGGAGCTTCAGGCGGACTGGCCCGACAGCATCAAGGTGACCTATCTTCAGGACCAGAGCAAACAGGTCAAGGACCTGCTGAGCGACCTTGAGGCGAACGTGATCGCAGCGGTGATCCTCGTGATGATCGTCATCGTTCTGGCGCTTGGATCTCGGTCAGCGATCCTTGTCGGCCTGTCCATTCCCGGTGCGTTTCTGGCCGGTGTTATCGGGCTTTGGTCAATGGGATATACGATGAATATCGTCGTGCTTTTCTCCCTTATCCTGGTGGTGGGCATGCTGGTGGATGGTGCCATCGTCACGACGGAACTGGCCGACCGCCGTCTGCAGGAAGGGGCCGAACCGCGTGACGCCTATGCATTTGCGGCCAAGCGAATGTCATGGCCGATCATCGCTTCCACGGCAACGACTCTCAGCGTGTTTTTCCCGCTTCTGTTCTGGTCGGGCATGGTTGGGGAATTCATGAAATTCCTGCCCATCACAGTCATCCTGACGCTCTTTGCGTCCCTTTTCATGGCGTTGATCTTTATCCCCGTCGTGGGCGGGCTGATCGGCAAGCGACAGCCGCAAACAGCAAGGGCCAAGGCTGCGCTATACGCTGCGGAATCAGGTGATCCGCGTCAAATGGGCGGCTTTACCGGGGCTTATGTGCGCCTGCTCGAACAAGCGATCCTGCGCCCGACCACAACGCTGCTATTCGCTGTTGCGCTCTTGCTGGGCGGTTTCGGACTATACGGCCAATTCGGCAAGGGCATCAGCTTTTTCCCCTCGGTCGAGCCGGATTTCATGCAAGTGCAGGTGCGGGCGCGCGACAATTTCTCCATTTTCGAACGCGATGCATTGGTCCGTGCCGTCGAAGACCGTCTGTTGGGTTATGACGAGATTGCCAGCATCTATGCGCGATCGACCCTCAATGCGGGGCAGGGCGACGAGGAAACCATCGGCACGTTGCAGCTGGAGCTGATCTCATGGGATCAGCGCCGAACCGCCGAGGAAATAGGTGCCGACATCCGCGAAAGCGTTGCGGACATCGCCGGCATAGATGTTCAGGTGCAAACCGAAAGCGGCGGCCCCACCCAAGGCAAGCCCATCAATCTGCAGGTGACAGCGCGCAATCCGGATGTGCAAGCCGCCGCCGTCCAGAAGATCAGGGATATCATGGACCGGATCGGCGGGTTCTCGGACGTCACGGACACCCGCCCGGTTCCCGGCGTCGAAGTGTCGATCCTTGTCAATCGCGCCGAAGCCGCGCGCTTTGGTGCCGACGTCAGCCTTCTGGGGCAGGCGGTGCAATTGCTGACCCAAGGGATCACGGTCGCGGATTACCGGCCCGAAGATGTGGACGGGTCGTTGGATATCCGTGTGCGCTTCCCGCGCGAAGATAGGTCCCTTGCAGAATTGAATGGCCTGCGTGTCCCGACGTCTTCGGGGCTGGTGCCGATCTCGAACTTCGTCACCTTCGTGCCAACCGAACGGACAGGCATCATTCGCCGCGTCGATCAAAAGCGGGTGACGACGATAGAGGCCAACGTCGGCCCGGGCGTTCTTGTCAACGATCAGGTCATCGCGCTGACCAATGCTCTGGAAAACGCAGAGCTGCCGGAAGGCGTCGAATTCAAATTCGCTGGCGAAGCGCAGGACCAGCAGGAAAGCATGGTATTTCTGATCGGTGCCTTTATCGCGGCGGTGTTTTTGATGTTCGTGATCCTCGTGCTACAATTCAACAGCTTTTATCAGGCCTTCGTCGTGATGAGCGCGATCGTCTTTTCCATCGCCGGTGTGCTGTTGGGATTGATCGTTACGGGACGTCCTTTTGGCGTTGTCATGGGGGGCATCGGCGTGATCGCGCTGGCAGGGATTGTGGTAAACAACAACATCGTTCTAATCGACACCTACAATGACCTCAAGAAATCCGGGCAATCACCCTATGAGGCGGCGATCCGTACCGGTGCCCAGCGATTGCGGCCGGTCATCCTGACCTCTGTCACCACGGCTCTGGGCCTGATGCCGATGGTCATCGGCGTGAACCTGAATTTCTTCACGCGCGAGGTCGTCTACGGTGCCCCCTCGACCCAGTGGTGGACAGAGCTTTCGTCGGCGATTGCGGGCGGGCTGGTGGTGGCAACGCTCCTGACGCTTGTCGTGACGCCTGCCATGTTGATGCTGGGCGAGCGCAGGCGTAACGCGCCCCAAAACACGGGATGACGCGGCAGCCGCCGCTTTTCGTGCAAGCGCCCTTGACTTCATGCGCGCGGGGCGGTGTACCTGCGCCGATAAATCCGCCCGTAGAAAGAGACCGTCATGCACGCCTATCGCACCCATACCTGCGCCGATCTTAATGCCACCAACGTAGGCCAGACAGCGCGCCTTTCCGGCTGGGTCCATCGGGTCCGCGATCACGGCGGCATATTGTTCATCGACCTGCGCGACCATTATGGCGTTACGCAACTGATCTGCGATCCCGACAGTGCCGCATTTGCGAAGATGGAAAAGGTGCGCTCCGAATGGTGCATCCGCATCGACGGCGAGGTGAAGGCGCGGGATGAGACCCTTGTGAACCTTAAGATACCGACCGGCGAGATCGAGGTTTTCGTGCGCGACGTCGAAGTACTCGGCAAATCCGCCGAACTGCCGTTGCAGGTATTTGGCGATCAGGAATACCCCGAAGAAACACGCCTGCGCTATCGCTACCTGGACCTGCGCCGCGAGAAGATGCAGGCGAATATGGTGCTGCGATCCGATGTCGTCGCCAGCTTGCGCCGCCGCATGTGGGACGCCGCGTTCCGGGAATTCCAGACACCGATCATCACGGCAAGCAGCCCCGAAGGCGCGCGCGATTTTCTGGTGCCCAGCCGGCTTCATCCGGGCAAGTTTTACGCCTTGCCGCAAGCGCCCCAGCAGTTCAAGCAATTGTTGATGGTGTCGGGCTTCGACAAGTATTTCCAGATTGCGCCCTGTTTCCGCGACGAAGATCCGCGCGCAGACCGGTCGCCGACGGATTTCTACCAGCTCGACATGGAAATGTCGTTTGTCACGCAGCAGGACGTGTTCGATACGATCCAACCCGTCATCGCGGGTGTTTTCGAGGAATTCGGTGGCGGTCGCGCCGTTGACCGGGACTGGCCGCAGATTTCCTACAAGGATGCAGCGCTCTGGTACGGATCTGACAAGCCCGATCTGCGCAACCCGATCAAAATGCAGGTTGTGTCCGAGCATTTCGCCGGCTCGGGTTTCGCCATCTTCGCCAAGCTGCTGGAGCAGGACGGAACCGAAATCCGCGCCATCCCCGCGCCGGGGGGCGGGTCGCGCAAGTTCTGCGACCGGATGAACGCCTTTGCTCAGAAAGAAGGATTGCCGGGGATGGGCTATATCTTCTGGCG
>JAGXFI010000114.1 GCA_024637305.1 Sulfitobacter sp. | reverse complement strand
CTGTCCGTTCATGAGTACGCCCGCGGAGCGTGCGAACTTTTCAAGTGTCTCCGCCTGATGCGACACGATCACGATCGTCGTCGTGCGCAGTCGTTCCTGCAGGATCTCGCCTGCCTTTCGATTGAACTCCACATCCGTCGTAGAGGGCATGCCCTCGTCGATGAGGTACATGTCGAAATCCAGTGCCAGCATCAGCGCAAAGGAAAACCGCGCCCGCATGCCGGCGGAATACGTCCCCAGCGGCTGATCGAAATATTCCCCGAGGTTACACAACCAGCGGCAAAAACTCTCTACATAATCGGGGTCCAGCCGATAAAGACGCGCAATATACCGCGCATTCTCCATCGCAGAGACCTTGCCGACCACGCCGCCCATGAATCCGAGCGGAAAGGAGATGTTGCACATCCGCTTGATCTCGCCTTCGTCCGGTTTTTCAAGGCCCGCCATCATGTTGATCAGCGTCGTCTTGCCGGTTCCGTTCGGGGCAAGGATACCGACCGAATTTCCCAGCTCCACACGAAACGACACCCGGTCAAGGATGACCTTGTGCTGTGTTCCGGTCCAAAAGGACTTGGAGACGTTCTGAAACTCTAACATCTTGCGTGGCTGCTCTTTCCCGGTATTGGCCCTGCCCCTCTTTAGCAGAGGTGTATTAATGGTCTATTCACCGAATTTGACGACATTATGTCCTGATCGGAAACAAATATACAATCCCGCCGGGAAGCCCCGCGCGCAAAAACCCCAAGAAAACAGCCGGAATTGATGAAAGTGACGATCTGACGACGCTATTTGCAGTTCATGGAAAGGCTCAGGCCGTTTTTACGCCGTCGAAATGCGTCGGTGGCGTGGCCGAACAGTCGGTCATCAGAAATTCCGACAACCCGCGCAGATCGTCGTAATCAACAGCTGTGCAAACGATGCTGCGGCCCTGTCGCATCTGAGCCAGAAGTCCGGCGGCGGCGAGCGTCTTGATGTGGTGGGTCAAGGTCGACCCGCTTAGTCCGCACAGATTACCCAACGTCCCCACGCTGAGGCCCGCGGGCCCGGCGCGCACCAGCGCCCGCAGCACGCCGAGCCTTTGGGCAGACCCCAGTGCGGCAAAACGCGCAGCGGTCTTTTTGAGGGTGGCGTCATGGCAGGATGTTTTGTGCATGATGATACCGGTACGGCGGACGCAGAGCACCGGCAATGGCAACGCGTTCAAACGTCCGCAATAGGCGGAATCCGGCAGGTGAGGGGGGCGTGCAATCGCGACTTCCCGCCTATGACGTTTCAGGCAATGTGAACCCGAGGCTTGGCACGGCTGCAATCGCGTTTATCTGGATTGCCATGAAGGATATTCGCGATGATCTGCGTCGCTGCACCCTGTGTGCGGACCGCTTTGCCGCAACCGCAACGGGCCACAAACCCAACCCGGTGGTGTGGTTTCAGCCCGGAGCCCGTCTGCTTGTCGCGTCGCAGGCACCGGGCATCCGCGTCCATGAGGCGAACACCCCTTTCTGGGATGCGTCGGGAAAGCGCCTGCGGGAATGGCTCGGACTGGATGACGCCAACTTTTATGACCGCAGCCGCGTTGCGATCGTTCCGATGGGTTTTTGTTTTCCCGGCTATGATGCCAAGGGGTCAGACCTGCCGCCACCGCCGGTTTGCGCGCGCACATGGCGCGGGTCTGCCTTGGCGATGCTTCGGGACGTCCGCTTGACGGTGCTGATCGGCGGTCACGCGATGCGCTGGCATCTGCCGCAATACAAGACGGTGACCGAAGCGGTAAGCAATTGGCGCAGCCATCCCGAAGGCGTGTTTGCCTTGCCTCATCCGTCGTGGCGCAATACGGGTTGGCTCAAGAAAAACCCGTGGTTCGAAGCTGACGTTTTGCCCCGTCTGCGCGCATCGGTAAAAGAGGTGATGGATGGCTGAGCAAACCCCGCTGGACACGGCACATGCAGCGATGCAGGCCGCCCCTGACGATGATCGCGCACGCCTGCGGTTTTATGAGCGCGTCGCGGATGCCGAACTGTTCGTCTTGCTGGAATCCGAACCGGACGGCGATCAGGTCACCCCGCAGCTGTTGGAAACGGAAGGTACCCCTTACCTGCTTGCCTTCGACCGCGCCGCGCGGCTGAGCGAATATAGCGGTGCCGCACCTTATGTGGCCTTGTCGGGTCGCGCGATCGCACAGATGCTGGAGGGGCAGGGGATCGGTCTTGCGCTCAACATGGATGTGGCCCCGTCCGCGATCCTTCTCGGATCTGATGCCGTAGGCTGGCTGCGCGAAACGCTCGCCCACACCGCCGGAGAGGTCGAAGCCCGGATCGAGACGTTGCTGCCGCCGAAAGGGCTGCCGGAAGACCTGATCAGCGCCATCGACGCCAAGCTCGCCACTGCAACGGGCATGGCCGCGAACGCCTGGCTGGCCGGTGTGGAATACAGGGGCGGCGGACGCGGTCATCTGCTGGCTTTTGTCGGTGCCATACCGCGGGCGCAGGACGCGCTGGTACGGGCGGCGTCCGAGGCGCTGACGTTCTCGGGAATCGAGGCGGGGGCGATGGATGTGGGTTTCTTTGCGCCAAACGACACAATCGTCGAGCGGCTGATGCGTGTCGGGCTGCGCTTTGATCTTCCGCAGATGGAGCCTTTGCAACAAACCCCGCGCATGGCTCCGGGGAGTGACCCGGCGAAACCGCCGATTTTGAAATAAACCGGGCAGTTTCAGGCCTTGACCATCACGGGGGTTTCACAAGCGCGTGCAAAGATCAGCCTAAGGGATGCGTGAATCGCGCGGGCCTTCTATCCTCTTTTCCGGGGGGCCATGGTGGCCCATGACAGGAGAATCTCGATGAACCGAGCAACCATGACCATCGCTGCCATCGCCACGGCGATCACCTTTGGTTCGCAGGCATTTGCCGGCGAGCAATACGTTGATGAAACCGGCTTTGCCGCGTCGGGCTATGACGTTGTGGCATATTTCGATTTGCCGATGAATCCGGTCGGTCAGGAACAGCCTGCGCCGGTTGCGGGCAAAGCGGGCATCACCGCCGACTATAACGGCGCCACCTTTGCCTTCGCGTCCGAAGCCAACCGCGATGCCTTCGTGGCCAATCCGGCCAGATATGCACCGCAGTATGACGGACATTGCGCTTATGGTGTGTCGAAGGGGGGCAAGGTGCCGGGTAATCCGACCCTGTGGCGGATCGTGGACGGCAAGCTTTACCTCAACATCGCCAAGAACGTGGTTGGCTTTTGGGAGGAAGACATTCCTGGAAACATCAATCTGGCCGAGGGCAACTGGCCCGGCATCGAACCCGACGCGGCGTCCGACCGCACGATTCCGCAATGGTCAAGCGCCGCACCCGTCAATTGAGGATGACGCAGCCTGACAAATCCGGAACCCCTTCGCGCCTGACGCGACGGGGACTTCTGGCGGCCGGAGGAGTCGGTGTCGCCGCAGTGGCCGCAGTGGCCGCGGGGCGTTGGTTCAACGTGGCAGCCACCACCGGTGACGGAAACCTGAGCGTCGCGGATGCGCACAAGGCAGCTCTGGCCGGTGAGCTAGTGCTAGTCGATATCCGCAGGCCCGACGAATGGGCACGGACGGGGGTGGCCGAGGGGGCCATAGCGCTGGACATGCGTGACGCCGGTTTCGTGGAGCGTTTGCTGGCGGCGGTCGAAGGCAAACGCGATACATCCATCGCCCTGATCTGTGCACGCGGGGTCAGGTCTCGGCAACTTGCCCGTCAGATGCGCGACGCGGGGTTCACGGCGGTCTTCGACGTTCCCGAAGGTATGCTCGGGTCCGGAGCCGGCCCCGGGTGGCTGAGGGCGGGTTTGCCGGTGAGCAAGGGATGAGCCTACTCGGTCACCACCTTTACCTCTGCGGCCAGAACCTCGCGCAGATGCGCCCGCGCGCATCTCGCCCGCGCGACGATGGCGGGTTCGCGCAGCGTGTTCGGGCTGTCCAGCCGAAAGGGTGCCCGCGACGACAGTTTGGCCCCTGACAGCGCCGACAGCGGCACCGCCAGGACAAGGCTTGCCATGATCGGTACCAGCCAAAGCGATATCAGACCGGCAAGCAGTCCGGTCAGCAGCAATAACCCGACAACCGTTTCGACCCAGTGAAACGCGAACAGGACGCGCAGGCTGTGCCGTTGCGCGCTTCGGCTTTGCGGAGCCCAGGCTTCGGCATCGCTGGTCAATGCTCGAAGCACCGCACGCGTCTGCTGGATCATCAGGATCGGCGCATAAGCTATGGAAAGCCCTACTTCGACAAGGAATGATCCGAGGAATGATCGCACCCCTCCGAACACCCGCACCGCCTTGGGTGTGGCGGCAATGATGCCGGCCCCTGCCAGTTTTGGCGTGAGGAGCATGGCGTACATGATGACCAGAAACACCGCGCTGTCGATATGGGTCATCGCAGGGGGCCAGTCGGGAAACAGCGGATTGGCCTCGTTGAAATAGCGGAGCACGTTGGTTTCGGCGTTTTTGCCCAAGAGCGCCCAGAAAACCAGCAACAAGAACCAGGCAGGGCTGAGCAGATAGGCGACCGCCCCGTGAAAGAGATGAAATCGCGATACCGGATGCAGGCCGGCAGTGCCCAGCAAGCGCAGATGTTGCAGGTTGCCACGACACCAGCGCCGGTCGCGGATGACGTAGTCGATCAGGGTGGCCGGCGTTTCCTCGAAGCTGCCAGTCACGCGCGGCAGGAAGCGGACGCCCCAACCGGCGCGACGCAGCAATCCGGCCTCGACGAAGTCATGGCTGAGGATCAACTGGTCTCGCCCGCCGCGTCCGGAAAGATGCGGCAGCCCTGCCGATGCGGCAAAGGCGCGGGTGCGGATGATCGCGTTATGGCCCCAGTAATTCCCTTCGCTACGCGCCCAGAGGGCAAGACCTTCGGCCAGCAACCAGCCATACGCGATGTTGGAAAACTGCTGCAGCCGTGCAAATACTGTCTGCGCGCCGATCAGCATCGGAAAGGTCTGGATCAGACCCGCCCCCGCGTCCGCCGACAATTCCGAGGCCAGCCGGTTGATGGCGCGCCCGCTCATCAGGCTGTCGGCATCCAGAACGACGATCCCCTCATAGGCGGCCCCCCAACCTTCGATCCAGTCGGACAGGTTGCCGACCTTCTTGTCGGTATTCAGCGGACGACGGCGGTAATGTACGGCGATCCCCGCCGGCGCTTCATCGCGCAACGTCTGAAACGCACGCCATTCCAGTGCAGCGGTGGTCAGATCCTGCGTATCGGAGAGGACAAAAAACGTGTAGCGGTGTGGGCTGTTGCGGCTGGAAAGATCCTGAAGCATCGCCGCCGCATTGCCAAAGACGTCTTCTGGAACCTCTCCGTAAATCGGAACCAGCAATGCCACGTTGATCCTGTCGACATCGCGCGGTCCGCGGTCATCGGCATCCGCGCGCGCCAGCAGACCGGCGACAGCAACCCCCACGGTGCTGACCGACAGCGTGACCCACACAAAGGTTGCGCCGATCATTGCAAGGATCGCCCATTCAAGCCCCGTCATGCCTTGCCCCGCCAACAAACGGTAAAGCCCATAAAGCAGCACGGCGGTCCCGATCAGCGCAGGCACGAAAGTGGCAAAGCGCCATCCAAGGTGGCGCACCGCAGGTACAACCGTCCGCGTCTGCGCTGGCGAAAGCTGCAGGTCCTGTACATCCATATGCAGCGGCGTACGGATCGGCATGTCGAAACGATCGGTCATGGTCGGGTCCAACGATAAAGCCATATTTCGCTCAACGGCGCGCCGTCGTGGCGGAGCTGCACGCGGAACTCTGCGTGATCGGCTTCTTCGGCGTGGAAGGTGAACGCCAGACGAGGGCCGTTGGTTTCCGGGTTTCGTTGCAGATTGCCCGGTGTCGTCGTTCCGGCGCTGCTGCGCAGCAGGATTTCGATGTCGCTCAGGTCATCAGGCACCGCGGTACCGCCCTCGAAATCTATCACGATGACATGCCCGCCTTCGGGGCGACCGCCCATTGCGGTTTTCAAAACATGAATGAGCGACGTCTCGGGTGCGGGCGCGGCCCCCCATCGCAGCGAATAACGCATTTCGTGTTCGGATCCCGCTTCGATAGGGTCGAGGGGCCGCCAATATGCGACGATATTGTCGTAAATCTCCAGATCCGCCGGGATCTCCACCAGCGTCACGGCCCCTTGGCCCCAATCTTCGGCTGGCGTGATCCAGACGGCGGGTCGGCTGTGATAGAGCGCTTCAAGGTCGTTGAAATCGCTGAAGTCGCGCTTGCGCTGCATCAACCCGAAACCGCGCGGCGCGCTGTCGGAAAATGCGCTGACCTGCAACGTTCGCGGATTGCTAAGCGGTCGCCACAGCACCTCGCCGGCACCGTTGTGAATCAGCAGGCCGTCGCTGTCATGGACCGCAGGCCGGAAATCCGAAAACCGCTGTCGCATGGTATCGTCAAACAGGAACATCGACGTCAGCGGCGCGATGCCGATGTTCGTCAACGTCTCGCGCGCAAAGACATGGGCACTGACCTGCATGTCGAGGATGAGTCCATGCGTGATCTCGAACCGGTAAGCGCCTGTGCAGCTGGGGCTGTCGAGCAGGGCATGCACCACGACTGTCTGCGCGCCGGGGGCGGGTTTTTCCAGCCAGAAGCTGGTGAAATCGGGAAACTCCTCGCCCATCGGGTCCGCTGTCCCGAGCGCGAGCCCCCGCGCAGACAAGCCGTAGGTCTGTCCCTTGCCGATGCCCCGAAAATAGCTTGCACCCTGAAAGACGGCGTATTCCTGAAATATTCCCGGCTTCTCCAGTTCCGCGCGCAGGCGCAAGCCGGAATAGCCCATCGTTTCATCCACGGGCAGGTCGGGAAATCCATCAGTGCGGTCAAAGACGTCCAGATCGAACACCAGCGGTCTTGCGCTGCCGTCTTCGACGACATTCAAGGCGACCGCCTGGGGGAAATACAGGCCGGGCGGGAACATATCGACGCGCTGCGGCGAGTCAGTCCCTTCCCAAAGCGCGTTGCGCCCGTCAAACCAGATCTTGCGATATTGGTCATAACTGAGGTCAAGCCAGCCTTGCGGGACCTGCGGACGCGGCACATAGGGCTCCGCCGCCAGCGCGCGCGCGCGCTGGCGCACAAAGCCGTCGTCAAAAAGCTGAGCATCGCCGAGCTTCAGACCCGGCGTGCCGCCAAACGCGGTTCCGGGCACAGCCGCCAGCGCGGCCATCGCGGCCAGAAATTCACGACGATCCATCAGACTGCTTTCTTGCGCCAAGGTTGAGATTTGAACCAGCCCGCGCCATAGGCCACCGCCACCAGAACGCAGCAACCGGCAAGATTGACCAACAGGGTCATGCCGACATCATGTCCCAACACATCCATGGCGAAGCCCATGATCCGCGCGGTGAACATGCTGACCACGAAGACGGCAAGGCTTTGCTGCCCGACCTTTAGGATGATCGTGAGGCAATAGTGCCAGATCCGCGCTGCTACGCCGGACCCGCTGGCCAGCAAGCGCTTCCCCTTGTCGCCCGCTGCGACCCAGGCCAGATAGGCGAGGGCCAGAAAATGGACATAGCGCAGGACGCCGAAGTCCGACTTGTCGATCAGCGCGGAATGCGCCGAGCGCCAGTCGGCGGCCCAGTCAAAGCCAAGCTCGCGCACCCCGATATTGGACAGCGGAATGTTCGCCAGTACCAATATAGCCGCCGCCGTCACAAGGGCTGCGTTGACGGGTGGTTTCGGTAACCACCCTCGCATGAAGGCGAAACCGGTAAAGAAGATCAGATGCCAGCCGAAGGGATTGAAGAACCAGCTTCGATCGCTCCACGGTTCTGCGGGAAATTCGAGATGCCAGTGCCCGACGCCATGTTGTTGCAAGAATGCGCTCTGCCCCATGATCCAGACCCCGGCCACGAACGCCGCCACCAGCCCCAGATGCACACGCGACAGCGCCATTACCAAGGGCATCATCAGCAAAACGATCATGTACATCGGCAGGATGTCGAAATAATTGGGCACATAGCGCAATGTCATGAAACTGAGCAGGATGTCGGCGTTGTCCCATTTGTCGCTTTCGACAAACATCATCCACAGGTTCAGCTGGCCCCAGTAATTTCTTCCGGTGAGGTCAAGTTGGGTCAGATAGACGGTCAGCGCCAGCGTGGCAAAGAACAGGCCCACATGCGCCCAGTAGACCTGCCAGACACGGAACATCACCCGCGCCGTACCAAGCAGCCATCCGGCCCGGTCGAATGTGCTGCCGAACGCGATGGCCGATGCCATGCCGGAGCAGAATACGAAGATCTCAGTCGCGTCCGAGAATCCCCAGCGCGCGGGAATCCACAAGGCCAGGAAGTTTTCCGGAGTATGTGCGAACAGGATGATGAACATCGCGATCCCGCGAAAGAAATCAAGCCTCAGGTCGCGCACGCGCGGCGTCGCCGATGCAGCGCTCGCGGTGGCGCTGGGCGAGGGCTTGGTCGCGGTCGGTGATCTGGGATCGGTGGCGGCGAGTGTCATCAGGTTTGGTATCTCATAGGAGGGGGTGACCGGGGCATCATTGCGCCGGTATGCGCCGCGCATTTTCGAGGTTTTCCAAACGTTTGCGGGCAAAGCGGTCGCGGTTTCCCGCGCGAAGCGCCAGCCGGTCCAGCAGTATTTCCTCGGTCGCGCTGAAATGGCCTGCGCGCAGGCCTGCGTCAATGGTCATTCGTTCAAATATATCGCGTTGGGCGTGTGACCCGCCGATGTCTTGCATGGCGGGCCGCGCTGCGATCAGATGTCGGAAGGCGGCGTCATACCGGCCTTCGGAAAACGCATTCAATCCGGCAATCGCTGCAACACCGGGGTCGGCCACCCGCGCCGGCATCTCTCCGCGGCGCGCGGCATCCCGGGCAAAACGTCCGATCAAGGCTTGTTGCGCATCGCCGCGTTTGGCACCCGTCAATGCAAGCATGTAATGCAGGTCGGCAAAGACAAGGCACCCGTCCTCCAACCGCCGTTCCGACAGATCGGCGAGCTCTGCCCAGCGGGGGCCGACATCCACCCCTTCAAGCTCCAGTCGCTTCAGGAGTGAAGTGGCATTGGCGATATCGCGGTAGTCGTCGGTCTTGTCAGCGCGGATCTGCGCGTCATAAAGGCCGAGCGCCAGGTCAAGTTCTCCGCAATCCAGATACAAAAGCGCCTTGTGCCACCAGACATGATAGCGGAAATTGTTTGAGCCCGACCACGCCGCCGCATTGTTTTCGATCAGCGCGATACCTTGATCGGGACGCGCCGTCATGTCGTGAACATGCGTCACCGCATGAAGCCCCCAGGCATCATCGGCGGCCAGTGTCAGGCCTTCCAGCCCAATACGCTCTGCTGCGGTGTAGTCGCCGGTTTCTTCCAGCGTAAAGGCATGGCATCCCAGCAGATACCCGCGCAAGGGATGGTCGTTGCCATGGGCAGGAAGGACCGCCTCGACCGACGTACGCATACCTTTGGCATCCCCGAGGACAAAGCGGATAGCCTGCACGACCTTGGCCGACAGCGTGTCTGTCGGATGCGCGCGCAATGCCTCTTCGAGAGCGGCGACAGCGCCGGAGGGCGAACCGCCCAGCCAACGCTCCAGCGCGGTCAGCCAATGCGTCTCGCGCGGGGTAATGCCGCCAGCCTCGCGGGCACCGTTCGCAGACGCCAGCGCTTCACGCGCCACGCAGATCAACTCGGCACGCCCCATCATCAGCGAAAACAGCCCGCGCGCGGCGTGGCCCATGACAAAATCCGGCTCTGCCGTCAGAACCGCGCCCAGATGCATCGGCGTCTGCGCCCGGTGGGAAAGAAATCCTCGGATCATCGCGTTCCAGTCGTCTAGCGCACCCTGACTGTGAAGGGTAACGGGGCAGGCGCAGATGTCTGTCATGGGCACGGGGCGAATTACCTTGAGCTGGCGTTTGACGTCCCAACAGATAACCTCTGGGGGCGCGTAGCCATACGGCAAACGCGCCTCTCACACGTCAACGTGAAGCAAGAAAGGACTTTCGTGAGCCATTGTGACAGGATTGATCGGGACCGAGGCCAATGGCGCGTGCCCTCAACGAAATTGCCGGAATCCGCCACTCATGGGTCTTTCGGAAGCACCCATGTCTCAAGCACCTCTTGGGTGTCCTGTCCGAAATGGGGCGGTGGCCGACGATACTGCACCGGCGTCGCCGAGAACTTCAGCGGGTTGCCGAGCAGCCGGACCGCGTCGTTCTCTACCCCGTCGAGAGGCATCTCTTGCACAGCACCGCGCGCCTGCGCCTGATCCGATTCCAGCGCCTCCGCCACCGTATGGATCGGGCCTGCGGGCACTTTTACGGCGTGCAGTGCCTCCAGCAGATCGTTCCTGGACCAGGTTTTCAGGATAGGCTGCATCGCGGTCATCAAGGCATCACGGTTTTCGATCCGGCGCATGTTGGTGGCAAAGCCAGGCGACAACGCCAGCCCGATCACATCGCAGAACCGCGCGAATTGCGCATCGTTTCCCACTGCCAGCAGAATATGACCGTCAGCACATTCGAACGCATCATAGGGCACAATGTTGGAATGCGCATTGCCGCGGCGCACGGGCAGGGTGCCGGAGGTGAGATAATTCACCCCCTCGTTCACCAACCAGGCCATTTGTGCATCGACAAGCGCAAGCTCCACATGCTGCCCTTCGCCGGTGGCATCACGGTGGCGCAGCGCGGCAAGCACACCGATGGTCGCGTACATCCCGCACATCACATCCGCGATCCCGACGCCCACTTTCATTGGTGCGCCCGCAGGCTCTCCGGTCAGCGACATGATGCCACCGTACCCTTGCGCCATCAGATCATAACCCGGCAGCGCCCTGTTCGGCCCGGTCTGCCCGTAGCCGGAGATCGAACAATACACGAGCCCCGGATGGGCCGCCCGCAGGCTTGCATGATCCAACCCGTATTTCTTCAGACCGTCAGGTTTGAAATTCTCGATCACGACATCGGCACGCGCCGCAAGAGCGCGGATGATCTGCTGACCTTCGGGTTTTGCAATATCGACAGCGATGGAACGCTTGTTGCGGTTTGCGGCCATGAAATAGGCGCTGAGGTCGGTTTTCTGCCCATCCTTGCCGCGCACAAAGGTCGGTCCCCAGGCGCGCGTATCATCGCCACCCGATCCGGGGTTCTCGACCTTGATGACGGTAGCCCCCAGATCGCCCAGCATCTGTGTCGCGGTCGGCCCGGCGAGAATCCGTGTAAGATCCAGAACGAACAGCCCGTCCAAGGCCCCTTTAGGCTCAGATCCGGCCATCATAGCTCCCCTTTTCGATCTCGCAGGCGATTACGGTAAAGTCTTGGGAAGTCTTCGCAGCTTGCAAGGCCTCTTTCAACGCCACGCGATCGCGCACCGTGACCCCATTGCCGCCCATGGCGCGGCCGATGGCAGCATAGTCATGATGCCCGAAATCGACACCGGCATTGCGCATCTGGCGGCCGCGTTGCTTTAATTCGATCAGCGCAAGGGACGCATCGACGAACACGATGAAGATAGGTGCCAGCCCCAATTCGGCGGCAGTGGCCAGTTCGCCCGCCACCATAAGAAACCCGGCATCGCCGCAAAAGGAAACGACGGTCCGTTCCGGCGCTGTCAGCTTGACGCCCATTGCCAGCGGCATGGCGCATCCCATCGTGCAAAGCCCGGAGGATTGCAAAAGACCGCGCGGTTCTTCACAGCGCCACATCTGGCTCAGAAGGATCCGGTGCGCGCCACTGTCGGCAGTGGCCACGGTATCTTCGGGCAGCATGTGCCGGCAAGTGTCGATGATTGCGGCAGGCCCCCAGGCATCGTCGTCTGGAAAGGCGTCGGCGAGCGCCTGCTTGAGCGCGGCGATATCGCCGTCCGGCCATGTATTGCGCGGGGTGACGCCACCGGCAATCGCCTCAAGACTGGCCGCGCAATCGGCGATCACCGAAAGCGTCGCCTGGTGCATGTAATGGTGGTTTGGCGCAGCTGTAATGTCGATCACGCGTGTTGCACGCGGATCCCAGATGTCACGCCATCCTGGGCGCATCTCGATCGGGTCATAGCCCACGCACAATATCAGATCCGCCCGCGCCACGAACGGCAGCAAATGGGTATCCGCGAGGGGGGACAGGCCTGCGCCGCCCAGCGAAAGCGAATGGTTCTCGGGTAGAATGCCTTTGGCCTTGTAGGTCGTAATGACGGGGATGCCTAACTTTTGGGCAAAGTCTGTGACGACCGCACTTGCCCCTTCGTTCATGGCATCAACTCCGACGATCATCACCGGCCGACTGGAGTCGCCAAGCCATGCGCGCGCCGTCAACAGCGCATCGCCCGCCGGGGCAGTCCAGACCGGTACTGCCCGAGGGGCGGGCGGCGTGGCTGCGACGGGCGCGTCAGCAACAGAGATCGGGACGTCGATATGCACCGGACCGGGGCGGCCTTCGCGCGCTATGGCAATGGCCTTGTCGGCAATGACATGCGCGGCCCCGGGCGTCAGCGCGAAACTCGCCTTGGTGATCGGCCGGAAGACCGCCTGCTGGTCCAGCACCTGATGGGTATAACGCGCCGCTTCGTCGGCATCGACGCATCCCGCCAGCACGATCAGCGGCACGCGATCCTGCATCGCGTTGGCGACCGAATTCACCCCGTTGAGGGCACCGGGCCCGAGTGTCGCCACCAGAATGCCAGGCGCGCCGGTCATGTGCCACGCGGCCTCTGCCATGAAACCGGCAGCATTTTCGTGCTTGCACAGGATAAATTTGATCCCCGCTGTTTCCAGCGCATCGACCAGTGTCAGAACTTCGCCGCCGGGCATTCCGAATGCATACCGGCAGCCCTCGTCAAAGAGTCGCCGGGCGAGGGCGTCTGCGGCCCGTATGGTTGATGGACTGGACATGTTCGACCCCTGCGCATGGCGCGACTGCAAGAGTCAAACCACGCCTGCAGTCCAAGGGCAACTCACCATCGTGTCGAAATTATTGCACCCCGAACCGGCTTTTGGAAAACTCACCGGATCTGGAACTATCGGCGGCGGTCGCGTCTGGCGCTCATCGGTTGGAACGCCACACCGACATGGGCTTCGCAATAGGGTTTGCCCTGCTGCACGGGCAGGCCGCAGAACCAGAAGTCTTCGGTCGCAGGATCGCCCACGGGCCATTTGCAGGTCCGCTCCGTCAATTCCATCAGGCCGATCTTCTTGGCTTTCTTCTCGATCTCGTTGACCTTGGCAAGCGCCTCCGGGCTGATCTCGTTCGCGGAAGGCTGCGGTGGCAAGGGCTGTCCGGCGGGGATGATCTGCTTGCGCGCAGGCAGGCCCGCAGGCTTGGGCGCAATCGCAGGTTCGGTCTTGAGCTCGGGCTTTTCTTCGACCGGCTTGGCCTTGACCTTCGGCTCCGCTTTCGGGGCTGGCTTTGCCTTCACCTCCGCTTTGGCGGGGCTGGCTGTCGTGGCGCGGTTGGACAGGCCCAACCGGTGAACCTTGCCGATCACGGCATTGCGCGTCACGCCGCCAAGTTCCTTGGCGATCTGACTTGCGGATTGGCCTTCGCCCCACATTTTCTTAAGCGTCTCTACGCGGTCGTCGGTCCAGGACATCGGCCGTTCCCCAAGTTAAAAAGCGGCCCCCGTGGTGACCGCTTCGTCTCATTCAGCACCCTATACTAATCACTTGATCGCCACGCGCAAGGCACGAAGCGTTGCAGAGTAGCTTGCGATCAAGGCCAGCACGCGTATTTTACCCGAAAAAACCTTGGAAAAAGGCAGTCATCGTCTTGCCTGGCCTTGCGGGCGAAATTTTGCGGGATTTTTTACTTTACCTTCCGGCAGGATGCCACTTAAGCATGGTCCATGAACATAACGCACATGATCCGACGACGCAAATCCTGACGTCTGCCTCTTTGGTCCTCGCGATTGCGGCGACCGTTTCATTTGCCCATTTCCAAACCAATCCCCATTGACCCTCCGCTTTGCTCATGGCCTTCTATCGGCCTGTTAGTGGCCCATAAACAAGGATGATCCTGATGATCCCCTCCGTACTGCCTACCTATTCGCGCGCGCCCCTGAGCTTTGTCAAAGGCGAGGGGTCCTGGCTGATCGAGGCGGACGGGCGACGCTTTCTCGACCTTGGTGCAGGTATTGCCGTGAACGCTCTCGGGCATGCAAACCCGGCATTGATCGACGCGCTGACAAAGCAGGCGGGAGCGCTGTGGCACACCTCCAACCTCTATCAGATCCCGCAACAGCAGGCGCTGGCGGACAAGCTTGTGGAACATACGTTTGCCGACACGGTCTTTTTCACCAATTCCGGCACCGAGGCGTGCGAACTGGCAGTGAAAATGGCGCGCAAGTATTTCTATGACAAGGGCCAGCCCGAGCGGGTCGAGATCATCACCTTCTCCGGCTCTTTCCATGGCCGGTCCTCCGCAGGCATCGCCGCCGCCGGATCGGAGAAAATGACCAAGGGTTTCGGCCCTCTGCTTCCCGGTTTCGTGCATCTCGAATTCGGAGACCACGATGCCATTGCGCCCGCGATAACAGACAAGACAGCGGCAATCATGGTCGAACCGGTGCAAGGCGAAGGCGGCATCCGCCCGCTGCCCGACGCCTGCCTCAAGGGCTTGCGCGACCTGTGCGACGAACACGGCATCCTGATGATTCTCGACGAGGTGCAATGCGGTATGGGGCGCACAGGCAGGCTTTTCGCGCATGAATGGGCGGGCGTTTCTCCTGACATCATGATGGTCGCCAAGGGCATTGGCGGCGGCTTTCCCTTGGGCGCAGTTCTCGCCACCGAAGATGCGGCATCCGGCATGACTGCGGGCACGCACGGGTCGACCTATGGCGGCAACCCGCTGGGGTGCGCGGTTGGCGGCGCGGTGGTAGACATAATCACGGCCAAGGGTTTCCTTGAAGAAGTGAACCGAAAGGCAGGGCTGCTGCGTCAAAAACTCGAAGGCCTGATCGCTGCACATCCTGACGTTTTTGAAAGCGTCCGCGGTGCGGGCCTGATGCTCGGTTTGAAATGCAAGGCCAGCAACGCCGATATCGTCACTGCGGGATACGCCCATGGCGTCATTACCGTGCCTGCCGCCGACAACGTCGTCCGACTGTTGCCGCCTTTGACCATAACGGACGAAGAAATCGCTGAAGCCGTTTCGCGGCTTGATGCTGCAGCACGTAGCCTGACCGCTTCGTGACTTTCATCGTTCTTCAAATATCCATTTGGCACCTGCCGAAAAGAGCCTGCTCATGACACATTTCCTCGACATCGACCAAACCGCCCCCGAAGACCTGCGCGAGATCATCGACAACGCCCGCATGATGAAAAATGCGCGGGAAAACCGCCCCAAGGGGGCGCTGGACGATGAACAACCGCTCAAGGACCGGATGGTCGCGCTGATTTTCGAAAAACCATCGACCCGTACGCGGGTATCTTTCGACGTGGGGGTGCGCCAGATGGGTGGCCAGACGATGGTGCTGTCGGGCGCGGATATGCAGCTTGGCCACGGCGAAACCATCTCCGATACGGCCCGCGTGCTGTCGCGTTATGTCGATCTGATCATGATCCGCACCTTTGAGGAACAGACCCTGCTCGACATGGCGGAATATGCAACCGTCCCCGTCATCAACGGCCTGACCAACCGGACGCATCCCTGCCAGATCATGGCCGATATCATGACGTTCGAGGAACACTCAGGCCCGATCAAGGGTCGCAAAGTCGTGTGGTCTGGCGACGGCAACAATGTGTTTGCCAGCTTCGCCCACGCGGCCAGGCAGTTCAATTTCGACCTGGTATTTACGGGGCCGCCACCGTTGGACCCCGAACGCGCGCTCGATGGTCTGTATTCCATCGAACGTGATCCTAACAAGGCGGTGCAGGGTGCCGACCTTGTCGTTACAGACACGTGGGTTTCGATGCACGACCCGCAAAGCGCGCGCGAACGGCGTCACAACCAGTTGCGCGGCTATCAGGTCAATGACGCGCTGATGGCAAAGGCCAAGCCGGACGCGCTGTTCATGCACTGCCTGCCTGCACATCGCGACGACGAAGCGACAAGTTCGGTGATGGACGGCCCCAATTCAGTCATCTTCGACGAAGCTGAAAACCGCCTGCATGCGCAAAAAGCGATCATGCGCTACTGTCTTGGTCGGTAACCTGCGTCAGGCCATCATCAGCCCCAGCACTCCGTAGATCACGCCGGACATCAGCGCCGCTGCAGGGACCGTGATGACCCATGCCGCGACGATTGTCATGAAATGCGACCGCCTTACCAATTTGCGCCGCCGCCGCTCTTCCTTCGCGATCAGCTTGACGTCCCCGACGGCTTCTCCGGACCGGCGAAGGCGTCGCTCCATGTACCATTCGCGGTAGAAGCCGACGCCGAAAACGCCGCCGACTGCGATGTGCGTGGAGCTGACCGGAAGGCCCAGCCATGATGCCACGATCACGGTGACCGCCGCAGACAAGGCGACGCAATAGGCGCGCATCGGATTCAGCTTGGTAATCTGGCTGCCGACCATTCTGATCAGTTTGGGGCCGAAGAGGAACAGGCCAAAGGAAATCCCCAAAGCACCGATCACCATGACCCAAAGCGGGATCGTGACCTTCTGCGCAAAGACGCCGAATTCCGTGGCATGGACAATCGCGGCGACCGGGCCAACCGCGTTTGCGACATCATTGGCTCCGTGCGCGAAACTCAGCAAGGCGGCGGAAAATACCAGCGGCAAACTGAAAAGCGCTTTGATGGATTTGTTGCGGTTTTCCATACCCTCGGATTGCCGCCTGATCCGTGGCTTGGAGACAGCATAAACGATCACCCCGACGACTGCACCGATCAACAGCGCACTGGTCATGTCGATCCCGATCACCCGTTTCAGACCCTTGAGGGCCAGGTAGCTGGTAAAGGCACCCGCCATCACGCCGACCAGCACCGGTACCCATACCCGCGCCGCGGCGATCTTGTCGGCTCGGTAGATGATACGCGCATTGATGAACGCGAGAAACAGCGCTGCGAAAACGCCCGCCAACACGGGCGATATGACCCAACTTGCCGCAATCAGGCCCATTGATGGCCAGTTTATCGCGATCAGACCAGCCGCCGCGATGCCCGCCCCCATTACCCCGCCGACGACGGAATGGGTGGTCGACACAGGCGCGCCGATCCAAGTGGCAAGGTTGACCCAGAGCGCGGCAGAAATCAACGCCGCCATCATCGCGCGCACGAAACTGCCCGAACTGGCAACCGCGGCGGGATCAATGATGTCTTGTGAGATGGTAGACACGACGTCACCGCCTGCCAGCAAGGCACCGGCGGTTTCGCACAATGCTGCCATCAGGATCGCACCGCTCATGGTCAGGGCCTTGGCACCGACCACCGGCCCCATGTTGTTGGCAACGTCATTGGCCCCGATGTTGAGCGCCATATACGCCCCGAATACGGCCGCTACGATCACGACAAGACCGGCATTGCCAACACCGAAAAAGACCGATGTGCCGAGCCCTGCAAGCACCATAAAAGCCAACCCCAGCCCCAGCCCGACGAGCGGCCTGGAGACATAGGCGGTGCCAAGTTCCAGCTGGCTGATCCGGTTGAGATCGGTATCAAGCGTCTTCCACTGGCTGCCCTGCGGTTTTCTGCTCATCGTGACGGCCCCTTGCGCAAGGGCTGCGTTATGCACGTCGACGCCGCAGACGCAACGCGCAGAGCGGCGGCATGCGTCAACAAAGCAGCCGCACGCGGCCAATAGGCATCAAAACGCGCGCAAAATCGCTTTCAATTCCGGCTCGTCCACCAGATCGGCGGCCATTTGCTGTGAGTACCAGGCGCGCGTCCGCTCCGCGACTTCGGGGTAGTCGGCAGAGAGTTCCTGCACTTCGGCGGCATAAACGGACGTCACCACCGGGGTGCTGAGACCTTCGCCAAGGTCCTTGTCATATTCGTACATGCCAATCGGTTCGCGGATGATTTCCGCGCGCTTGACGCCAGCTTCTTCCCACGCCTCCTGCAGCGCGGCACCCGCCCCGTCAAGGCCGTCGATGGGCCAGCCCTTGGGGACGATCCAACGGCCTGTATCACGGCTGGTGATCAGTAAAACCTCTTTGCCACCAGCGGATTTCCTGTGGCATAGCGCCGCCACCTGCACCCGCTTGGGGCGTTGCAGGATCGGGCGGAACATTCCCGCCCAAGCGTTCTTGAAAACATGCATCATCCTAAGATCACTCAGCTCGAAAAGTTATTATTATTGTCGTTGGTTTCTTTTAATATAGCATTAACCGGCTGATTTCCAACCATACTGTCTTGCGACACCTGATTGAAACCGCCAGTCTGGGGGTAATTTGCGAAAATCGGAGGGCGCGGAATGGCCGGACGTGGGGCGGATATCGGGGTATACGGGCTCGGCACGATGGGTAGCGCGCTGGCACTGAACCTTGCGGACAACGGTTTCTCTGTCGCTGTTACCAACCGAGAATCCGACTGGATTGCGCAATTCGTGGCCGAAGCGGGGCCACTGGCTGATCGGCTCGTCCCCGCCGAAAGCCTTGAGGATTTCGTAGCGGCCATCGCGGCCCCGCGCACGATCCTGTTCATGATCCCTTCCGGCGCGCCGATGGACGAGATGATTAACGCCATTCTGCCGCTCCTGGGGGACGGTGACACGATCATCGACGGCGGCAACGCCGATTTCAACGACACCCGCCGGCGCTTTGCGCGCCTGGAGGGTAGCCGTAAACATTTTGTGGGGATGGGCGTCTCGGGCGGCGAAGAGGGCGCGCGGCACGGCCCTTCGATGATGGTCGGCGGATCAGAACATAGCTGGCAGCAGATGCGCCCCATGGCCGAGGCGATCGCCGCCAAGTTCGAAGGCATACCTTGTGTCGCACGCCTCGGCTCCGATGGGGCGGGGCATTTCGTCAAGACGGTCCATAACGGCATCGAATATGCCGACATGCAGATGATTGCGGAAATCTATGGCCTGCTGCGCGATGCAAACGGAGAGACGGCACCGGAAATCGGCGCGCGCTTCGGGCGCTGGGCGCAGGGGCCGTTGAGTTCGTACCTCATTGAAGTAAGCGCCGCCGCGTTGCAGACGGTGGACCCCGAGACCGGAAAGCCGGTGGCCGATGTCATTCTCGATCAGGCCGGCCAGAAAGGCACAGGCCGCTGGACGATCATCGAAGCGCTCAAGATGGGCCAGTCCGCCAGCACCATCGAAGCCGCCGTCGGCGCGCGCGGCTGGTCTTCGGAAAAGGCGGTGCGCGTGATGGCGGAACCGCTATTGCCGGCCGGAACCGAAAAGGTTGAGATCCCCGGTGATGATGACTTGCAGGCGGCGATGATGGCGGGGCGCATCATCTCGCACGCGCAGGGGTTTCGCATACTCGACGCGGCATCGAAGGATTTCGACTGGCATCTCGACATGGCGCAGATCGCAGAGATCTGGCGCGCAGGCTGCATCATCCGCTCTGCCTTGCTGGACGAGCTGGCTGAGGGTTTTCGCGGCGAGTTGCCTCAGGGGCATCTCATTCTCGCGCCGATCATGCGCAAGCGATTGCAAGTGACGTTGCCCGGCCTGCGCCGGACGTTGTCTGCGGCAATCAATCTGGGCGTCGCGATGCCCACCCTTTCGGCGGCGCTTGGATGGTATGACACCATGCGGCGCGGGCGCGGCACGGCGAACCTCATTCAGGCGCAACGCGATTTCTTCGGCGCGCACGGCTTTGAACGGATCGACATGGAAGGCAAACATCATGCGGAATGGCGACCGCTTTAGGTGCCGCGCGGTTTAGCGCGCAGGGTGGGGTCGGCCTGCGTCGGATCCTCGGGCCACGGGTGGCGTGGATACCGGCCGCGCATGTCCTTGCGCACATCCGAATACGAGCTTGCCCAGAAACCGGGCAAATCCGTCGTGACCTGAACAGGACGCTGCGCGGGGGACAACAGCGTGACTTGCAGCGGCTGACCCGCCACCATCGGATGACGCGTAACGCCGAACATTTCCTGCAGCCGCACGGCGATGGCCGGTACGTCACCGTCATAGTCAATCGCCACCTTGCGCCCGAGCGGCGTGGCGAACGCAGGCGGGGCCACTGAATCTAGCCGTTCCGATTGCGACCAGTCCAGCCTTGCGCGCAAAGCCGGCAACAGATCGAACCGTCGCCATTCAGCAGCGGTGCGAACTTCCCTGAGATAGGGCAGCAACCAACCCTCAAGCGTTGCGAGCAGATGTGTCTCGCTGAAATCCGGAAAATCCGGTTCCGCGGTCAACAGGCGCGCGCGCGCCAGAAACAGGGCCGCGCCCTTGTCGGGGACCAAGCCGATCTGGCGCACGCCCTCCAGCATGGCCCAGGCAACATCCTGTGCCGGGGCCTCTGGCCAAGAACGGTCATCCAGCACCAGCGCACCAAAGCGTTCTTGTCGCCGTGTTTCGACCCGACCGCCGCGTCGCGACCATGCGCAGATTTCGTGCCATTCGATCTGATCCGCGAAGGTCGCACGCAGACTGGCATCGCTGATCGCGGTCGCCTGCCGGATCCGTGCCTCGCGCGGGTCGCCGTCAAGGTCCGTCGCCACCACAAGACGGCTGGACGCGAGCGGATCGTGCACCGGCATCACGGCACCCTTGCCGCCTGACAGCACGAAACGTGGCACCTCACCGGAACGTCGCAATCCGATGCGATCAGGATAGGCAAGGGCCGCCAGCGTTCCAAGATCGTTCGGCCCGTTTGCTTGCGTGCTCCGTTCCAGACGCTTGGCTTCTTGCCGGATGCGGGCGAGGGCCGCGTGGTTGACCTCTGCCGGTACTTTTTCGCCCCGCACGGCCTGCATCCGGTGGGACAGGTCCACCGGCGCGCCGCGCAACGGATCCCGTTCTGCCAGAATGGCAGCCAGCGTCGCCGCATCGCGCCCGCCGCGCGCGACCATATGCGCCAGACGCGGATGAAGCGGCAGCCGCGCAAGGATGCGCCCGTGATCGGTGATGCGCCCGGTCGTGTCGAGGGCACCCAACATCCGTAAGACGCCTTGCGCCTCGGCCAACCGGCCGTCATGCGGTGGCGTAACAAATTGCAGGTCGGATGCCTTTGCCCCCCAAAGTGCCAGTTCCAGCGCGAAACCGGCCAGATCGCCCACCTCTATCTCTGCCGGAGGATAGGCAGCAAGCGCGCCTTCCTCGCCGCGCGTCCAGAGCTTGTAGGCGACACCTGCGCTCACGCGGCCTGCGCGGCCTGCGCGCTGTGTCGCCTCGGCGCGGGTCACACGTTCTGTCACCAGCCGCGACATGCCGGACGCAGGGTCGAACCGCGCCCGACGCGCAAGCCCGCCGTCGACGACGATGCGGATATCTTCGATGGTCAGCGAAGTCTCGGCGATGGCGGTCGCGAGAACGATTTTTCGCCCCTTCGAAGGCGGTGCAATGGCCGTGCGCTGCGCCTTGAAATCCATCGCGCCGAAAAGTGGTGCCACCGTACAATCGGAGGGCACACGGTTTTTCAACAAGCTTTCGACGCGCCGTATCTCGCCCTCGCCGGGAAGGAACACAAGCGCGGAACCCTCCTGTGCGTCCAAAGCCTCAAGCACCAGATCTGCGACCGCGCTTTCAAACCGCACCTGCTTTGGCACCGGACGATCGAGCCAGACGGGTGTCACCGCAAAGCTCCGCCCTTCGGAGGTCACAACGGGCGCATTCATCAAGGTAGCAACAGGGGCGGCGTCCAGAGTTGCGGACATGGCAACCAGCATCAGATCGTCACGCAATGCGCCGGCTATTTCCAGACACAAGGCCAATCCCAGATCGGCGTTCAGCGAGCGTTCGTGGAATTCGTCGAATATGACGGCACCTACTCCGGGCAGATCCGGCGCGTTTTGAATCATGCGCGTCAGGATACCTTCGGTCACGACCTCAATTCGCGTGGCGCGCGACACTTCAGAGGCGCCGCGCACGCGGTAGCCGACGGTCTGACCGGCCTTTTCGCCCAAGGTCGCCGCCATCCTTTCCGCCGCCGCGCGCGCGGCAAGGCGGCGCGGTTCAAGCATCAGGATGGTCGCGTCGGTCAAATCTGCCTCCAGCATCGCCAGCGGCACGCGCGTTGTCTTACCCGCGCCCGGCGGAGCTTCCAGCACCACGCGGCCCGTGTCGCGCAACGCGCGGATTACATCCGGCAGTACGGAGTCGATGGGCAAGACCTGAGACATTCTCCGACTTATCGGCCAAAGCGCAGCTGCGCGAAAGAGCCAAGGCTGGACATTTGCTTAGCGCTTGCGGAAAACAGGGCCGTTGGAACGGAGAAACCAGTGGCTATCGACATCCCTGACATGGCCCGCAGGATCGCGGCCGGCGAACGGCGCGCGCTGGCGCGTGGCATCACGTTGGTAGAGAGCGGGCGCGAGGATCACCGCGCGCAAGCGGCCGAACTGCTAGCCGCGCTGCCCCAGGACCGACAGGCCTTGCGGATCGGGCTGTCCGGCACGCCGGGGGTGGGTAAATCCACGTTTATCGAAACCTTCGGCATGATGCTGACGGGGCAGGGCCTGCGTGTGGCCGTACTGGCCGTGGATCCCAGTTCCGCGCGCTCCGGCGGGTCTATCCTTGGCGACAAGACACGGATGGACCGGCTCAGCCGTGAGGCCGGGGCGTTCATCCGGCCTTCGCCCAGCCAGACCCATCTGGGTGGCGTCGCCCGCCGCACTCGCGAGGCGGTGACGCTCTGCGAGGCGGCAGGGTTCGACGTGGTTTTGATCGAAACCGTAGGCGTCGGGCAGTCCGAAACAGTCGTGGCGCAGATGTCGGATGTGTTCTTGCTGCTGCTGGCCCCCGCTGGCGGGGACGAGTTGCAAGGGGTCAAGCGCGGTATCATGGAGATGGCGGACCTGATCGTGATCAACAAGGCCGACGGCGATCTGAAACCGGCGGCACAAAGGACCCGCGCCGATTACGCAGGCGCGTTGCGTCTGCTGCGCAAACGGCCACAGGACCCCGAAGGATTCCCCAAGGCGATGACGGTCTCGGCGATTGAAGACAACGGGTTGGACGATGTCTGGGATGCGATGCAGGAATTGACCGCCTGGCGGCGAGAGGCGGGATTCTGGACGCGCACTCGCGCGGATCAGGCCCGCTACTGGTTCGAAGACGCCGTGAAGCAAACGCTTCTGGCGGCCCTGGCCACGCCGGAGGCCAAGGCATCCCTGGCCGATTTGAGCGATGCGGTTGCGGCAGGCACCGTGGATCCCGCCGCCGCCGCGCGTGACTTTGTGCAAAAGTTGCGTGCAAAGTGAACGTGGTCTGCCGATCTGCGGTTGACCCCGCACGCGATTCCACCTAAAGCCAGCGAACCAATTTACACGGTCGCCCTACGCGCGGCCTTTCATGCCGTGGAACCGGATCGCCGGAGCCACACTGAGCCAAGAGGATACTCCCATGTCGCGCGTTTGCGAATTGACCGGAAAAGGCCCGATGTCGGGCAACAACGTGAGCCACGCCAATAACCGCACGCGCCGCCGGTTCTTGCCGAACCTCAACGATACGACGCTTCAGTCCGAATCGCTGGGACGTAGCTTCAAGCTGCGTATTTCGGCGGCTGCTCTGCGCAGCGTTGATCACCGTGGTGGTCTGGACAAGTTTCTGGCCAAGGCCAAAGACACCGAACTGTCGGACAACGCGCTGAAAATCAAGAAAGCGATTGCGAAATCCGGAACAGAAGCTGACGCTCTGTCCTGATTTCGGCCAAATTGGCGAAATTTTGCAACCCCGGCCCCAGCGGTCGGGGTTGCGTCGTTTTGGCTACTGGAATGCGGCGTGCGTCTGCGCTAGCCACCGGAGTGGAACAACAGCCTAACCGGAGCATACACCATGAATAGACGTAGCCTGATCCTTTCCGCGGTGGCTGCAATCGCCTTGTCTGGCGCGGTACTGACAACCGTTCCATCCGTCGTGATGGCGGGTGATGCAGACGGCTTCGTGGCACATGATCCCTACCTGCGCAGTTCCACCCCGTCCTCCAAGTCAGGGGCCGCGTTTCTGGAATTGACCAACAACAGTGGACAGGATGACCGCCTTGTCGGCGCGCGGTCGCCGCTGGAGGGTATGATCGAACTTCATACGCATGAACAGGACGCCAATGGTGTGATGCGGATGCGCGAAATCGAAGGCGGAGTGGTCATTCCGGCAGGAGAGACCCACAAATTCATGCGCGGCGGTGACCACCTGATGTTCATGGGCATGACCGCACCGCTTGAGCAGGGGCAAGAAATAGCTGTCACGCTGATTTTTGAAAAAGCCGGCGAGGTAGAGATCATCGTCCCCGTCGATCAGGACCGCAAACCCGATCACGGCAGCATGAGCAACTAGCGCTTGAGTATGCCTGCGACCCAGTCCGGCACGGTTCGGGTTGCAGGCCCGAGGATCACATTGCTGAATTGCGATCCCACCGCCGAACGCTCTAGGTTGATTTCAACGGTTTCCGCGCCAGCGCGGCGCGCTTCGGCGACAAAGCCCGCGGCAGGATAGACGTTGCCGGACGTGCCGATTGCGGCAAACAAATCCACCTGCGCAAGTGCGTCGAAGATCTGATCCATCTGATAGGGCATTTCCCCGAACCAGACGATGTCAGGGCGTGCGGCAGGTGCAGCGCAAGACGGGCATTTGTCACCCACGTTCATCACCATGGATGCAGGCCAGCGATGATCGCAGGCGGCACAAAGCGCCGAATTCAGCGCGCCGTGCATGTGGATCAGGTTCCGGGAGCCTGCGCGCTCGTGCAAACTATCCACGTTCTGGGTGACCACCAACAGGTTGCCATCATGTTCCGCCTCCAGCCTCGCCAGCGCTTCATGCGCCGCATTGGGCTGCGCCGCTTCGGCCTGTTCACGGCGCATGTTGTAGAAATCGACAACAAGGCGCGGATCGCGGGCGAATCCTTCGGGTGTCGCCACATCTTCGACGCGGTGCTGCGCCCAAAGGCCGGTTTCCGCGCGGAAGGTTTCAAGCCCGCTTTCAGCGGAGATGCCGGCACCTGTTAGGATCACGATATTGCTCATGCAGCCAACCTAACCGCACCGAATGAGAGTTCAAGCCGCGATGATCCGGCCATCGTGAAGAGTTTCAAACTATTGGGATAGATCGGATACCACCCTTGCAGCGGTGCCGGATCCAGCCCATTTTAAATCCCAGATTCAGGAGACGCCTCGATGAAAATTGCTACAGCCGCCTATCCCTTGGATGTGTTGACGTCCTGGGCGCAATACGAGGACAAAATTGCATCCTGGGTTGGCAACGCGGCGGATAAAGGCGCGGATCTGCTGGTGTTTCCAGAATACGGCGCGATGGAACTGGCGACGCTTGACGGCATGGAGATCGCGGGAGATCTGGAGAAATCGCTGTTTTCGGTATCTGATCGCATTGCCGACGCCGATGTGCTTCACCAGCGCCTTGCGGCGGAACATGGTGTGCATATCGTCGCGGCCTCCGCCCCGGCGGCGACAAAGACCCGCCCCGTGAACCGCGCGCGCCTGATTGCACCCGGCGGCCAGATCGGCATTCAGGACAAGCAGATCATGACGCGCTTTGAACGCGAGGTCTGGGACATCATCGGGGGCGGGCCGCTCCGGATTTTCGACACAGAGATCGGCCGCATCGGAATCTTGATCTGCTATGACAGCGAATTTCCGCTGCTGGGCCGGGCATTGTCGAGTTGCGACGTAATCGCCGTGCCCAGCGTGACCGAAGCGCTTGCTGGGTACTGGCGCGTGCGCACCGGATCCATGGCGCGGGCGCTGGAAAACCAATGCGTAACTGCGATGTCTTCGTGTGTGGGGGAGGCTGATTGGTCCGATGCACTGGGCACATGTATCGGTGCGGGCGGGATTTTCGGCCCGATGGATACCGGTTTTCCGCCGGACGGAGTGCTTGCCGTTGGCAAGATATGTGCGCCCGGCTGGACCTATGCAGAGGTCGATCTGGAAACCATCGCGAACGTCCGCACCGATGGCGTGGTGCTGAACCGCGCCCATTGGGATGAACAGAGGGGCCGTGACGTTACCCCCGATCCAATTCCATTGCGCTGAGAAGTCGCTAGAATCCCCTTGAAAAACCGCCCGAATGCGCCCATTTAAGCGTGCGTCCTCATTTTGGAGGGCAAAAGGTTCAAGGAGAGACCATGGCCAAGGAAGATACGCTCGAATTTCCCGGTGTCGTAAAGGAACTCTTGCCTAATGCGACGTTTCGGGTCGAGCTGGAAAACGGCCATGAGATCATCGCACACACGGCAGGAAAAATGCGCAAGAACCGTATCCGGGTTCTGGCAGGCGACAAGGTGCAGGTCGAGATGACCCCCTATGACCTGACGAAGGGCCGCATCAACTACCGTTTCAAGTAGGGTGGGCGATGCCCGCACGCGACGATGAAATTCATTCTCGGATCAGGATCGCCCCGCCGGCTTGAGCTGCTGGGGCAGATCGGGCTTGTGCCGGAGGCCGTGCGCGCGCCTGATATTGACGAAACCCCCGCCAGGAACGAACTGCCGCGGCCCTATTGCGCCCGCATGGCGCGCGAAAAGGTGGCCGCCGTAAAAGCCGATTCCGGCGACATCGTGTTGTGCGCAGATACGACAGTCGCATTGGGCCGGCGCATTCTGGGAAAGCCCCTCGACTCCGATGAGGCGCGAGCGTTTCTGCTTGCCCTGTCCGGGCGCCGGCACAAGGTCATCACCGCAATCGCGGTGAAACGCGGCGACCTCGTTTGGGAAAAGGACGTCGTCAGCACGGTACGGATGAAGCGCCTGTCAGATACCGAGTTGAACACCTACCTCGCCACCGACGATTGGCAGGGCAAAGCGGGTGGATACGGCATTCAGGGGCCTGCAGCTGCGTTGATTCCATGGATCAGCGGGTCTTTTACAGCCATTGTCGGTCTGCCCCTCGCTGAAACGGCAAATCTTTTGCGCGCCGCAGGCTATCCGCTGGACAAGGAGGCACCATGAAGGGCCGCACTATCATTCTGGATCATTTTGGCGACATCGAAGCGGCGGCGCTCATGGTGGACGGCAAGCTCGACGATCTGCTGATCGACGCAGACGCGCCACGGGTCGGCACCGTCTATCGCGCCATCGCGGACCGTCCTGTCAAAGGGCAGGGGGGCATGTTTCTCAAAACCCCTGACGGCGCGGCCTTTCTGCGCCAGATCAAAGGCCTTGCTCCCGGTCAACCGATCCTGGTGCAGGTCACCGGCTTTGCAGAGCCGGGCAAGGCGATCCCGGTAACAGCCAAGCTGCTGTTCAAGAGCCGCTACGCCATCATCACGCCGGACGCGCCCGGCCTCAATATCTCCCGCTCCATCCGCGACGAAGCAGAACGTGATCGCCTGCTGGAAACTGCGCATGAAGCGATGGAAGGGGCAGCATATGGGCTGATTCTGCGGTCTTCGTGTGCGGGGGCGGATGCAGATGCCATCGCTGAAGATATCGAGGCGATGCTGGGGTTGTCCGCCACTGTGATGCAAGATGACGGCACGGAAGCGGAAACGTTGGCCGAAGGGGACGGCCCGCACATCCTTGCCTGGCGTGACTGGACCGATCCGGCGGAGGTTGTCACGGAGGCTGGCGGTTTTGGCACCCATGATGTGCTGGATGCCATCGACGGTATTCTGACCGCCGAGGTGGCCTTGGGCAACGGTGCGTCGATGTTTGTGGAGCCGACGCGCGCGTTGGTCGCCGTGGACGTCAACACCGGCAACGATGCTTCACTCGCAGCCGGGATCAAGGCGAATCTCGCCTGCGCCCGTCTTCTGCCACGCGCGCTGCGCCTGCGGGGGCTGGGGGGGCAGATCACGCTCGACCTTGCCCCGATGCCCAAGAAAGACCGCCGCCCTTTCGAAACGGCCCTCAGACAGGCGTTTCGCACGGACGATGTGGAAACGACGCTGGTGGGGTGGACCCCGCTCGGCCATTTCGAACTGCAGCGCAAGCGCGCGCGTGCGCCCTTGATGGAGGTTCTGCCATGAGTTGTCCCATCTGCGCCGCCGAGACCGCCGCGAAATACCGCCCTTTCTGCTCGCGCCGCTGTGCCGATATCGATCTGGTCAAATGGTTCAACGGAAGCTACGCGGCCCCGTCGACCGATCCTGACGACACAATCGAAGTCGCCGAGGCAATGGCCAAAGAGCCGCCGCATAAGCCGCACTGAAGTGCCTGCTTCAAAAGCGTGCAAAAAGATGCTGGACACCCCCGCCACAAGCCCCTAGAAACCGCTCACCCGACCGCTTCGGCGGTTCCAGTGCCTGGGTAGCTCAGGGGTAGAGCAGTGGATTGAAAATCCTCGTGTCGGTGGTTCAATTCCGCCCCCGGGCACCACTTTCCAACTTTCGGATTAGAATTAACCTAACAGCTAAGGGGCTTTCCCTTTGTTTTCAGGCACTTAGGTTTTCCGACTGTACGAAAGTTTCCTCAGAGTAGCGTTTGACGCAATAAAAAAGACGCACGATGACGCATTTACTTTTACAATGTTTGGGTTAATATTCCAACTATGCGTCATTCGTAAGTTGTAGATGTCGCACTTTGGAGGATAGGCCATGCTGACTGAGACCCTGATCAAAAAAACCAAGCCGGAACCCCGGAGACTAAAGCTGCAAGACGGTTTCGGCCTCGCGGTCGAGGTCCGCCCGAGCGGGTCCAAGGTGTTCATTAAAGAATACCGTTTCGACGGACAGCGCCGCAAAGACACGCTGGGCGAGTTCCCCGCGACGACTTTGGCCGACGCGCGCGCCCGGACGCTTGAGATCAACGCAGCATTGAAGCGCGGCGAGGACCCCCGCGAAAGCGACTTGCGCCACGTCAACAAGGCCCGGCTCCAGCAGGCGCAGGAAGTCGCCGCGACCGAGGTGATCGAAGTCCCCCACGAGCGCCGGTTCGATGTCGTGGCCGAAGCGTTCATCCAGAAGCGCGCACTAGAGGGGATCGCAGACTCAACCCTCCTCAAACTCCGGTGGAACCTCGGCAGCCTCGCGGAGGGTCTGTTCAAGGGCAGGGACGTCGGCGCGATCAAGCCCCCGGAAATACTCGCGCTGATCGGCGAGATTCAAGCCGAGGACAAGATCGAGAAGGCGAAAGACATCCACCGCAAGCTGGCTCAAGTGTTCGACTACGCGGTCGGGTTGGGGCTGATCGAGTGGAACCCGGCGCAGATGGTCCGCCGGGCCGTCGTGCAGCGGAAGGGCGGCAGGCATCCCGGGCTGACCGAGGAGTCCGACGTCGGGGCGCTGATGCGGGCGATCCGGCTTTATCCCGACGGCAGCGGACAGAATACCCGGGCGGCGCTACTGCTCTCGGCCTACTGCTTCCTGCGTTCGACGGAGTTGCGCGGCGCGCGCTGGGGCGAGATCAATTTTGAGGAGGCGACCTGGTCGGTCCCCAAAGAGCGAATGAAAGGCCACGCGGGAGTCCACATCGTCCCGCTATCGCGGCAGGCGCTCGCGATCTTTGAGGCGCTGCACGGATGGTCGCCGCAAAGCGGGCAAGACGCGCTGATTTTCCCGATGTCCACCAACGCCGACCGCTACCTCTCGGAGGCGACTTTGAACGCGGCGCTGCGGCGGCTCGGCTACGACACCCGGAAGGATCACTGCCACCACGGGTTCCGCACGACCTTCTCGACCAACATGAACGAGCAAGGCTGGAACCGCGACTGGATAGAGCGCCAGTTGGGGCACACCGATAAGGACGACGTGCGGTCGGCCTACAACAAGGCGCGGTACATCGAAGGACGGCGCAAGATGATGCAGGCGTATGCCGACTGGCTCGACAAGGTCGCAGCGAAAACGAAGTAACGGTCGCGGCTGGAAAGCATATGACGGACGGGGGGACACGCGCATGACCTACACCCAATGTCATATTGAATTTTTGAAAGCCCTAGATGTACTCGGGGACCGGACCGGGGAAAACCCGGACGTGATCGCCGGGCATAGG
>JAGXFI010000113.1 GCA_024637305.1 Sulfitobacter sp. | reverse complement strand
TACCTCGCCTGACACCAGCGTGATCGCCACCTCGCTCTGCGTTTCCGTCAGGCGTTCATCTTCGTTAACCCGGACTAGGTCGCGCAATGACCCGACCTCGCGGTCGCGGGTGATCGCGTCCGTAAAGCTGCTGATGGTGCCGGTGTGGTGTCCCAAAAGCCCCATTGCAGCGGTCTGAGCATAGCTGAACTTGGCCGCGAGTCCGGTGCGGGGAACCGCGATATTACACACGCTCATCCAACGCGGGTGTGTGCGAATATCGATCTGCTGAACCTGATCCGGTTTCAACCGAAGATCCCCGATCGCCTCGAGCATCGCGTGCAGACCGTGGCAACAGGCGTGAAACTTGTGCGAGATACTCAGAATATGCCAATCCCCCTCACCCGGCGTCACGGGAACCTGCGCAGCGTGGTGCGTGGCACCAAACCCCAAAGGACCGGCAAGTCCGTCTTCTGCTGCAGTCATTCCCGCCTGCGCCCAAAGCGCGGCCTCGACACCGCTGCGTGCGGCAAGCCCGGCGTTGAGCGGCTTGGCCATTGTCCCGAACTGCGCCTTGATGCCCGACGCCATGCTGGCACAAAGCCCCAACGCATGGCGCAGCTGTTTGGCGTCCAGTCCATGCAATCGCCCCGCCGCAAGGGTTGCACCGAAAGCACCCGCAGTGGCAGTCTGGTGAAAGCCCACCTGATAATGACCGCGGCCCAACCAAAGTCCGACAAGGATCGATGCTTCGACGCCGATTGTCGCGGCGTCGATAACCTGATCCAGATCCCCCTGAGCCAGCGCCAGAACTGCCGGCAAGACGGCCACCGAAGGGTGACCGATATGTGCAAAATGCGTATCGTCGTAGTCGAGCGCATGGCTCAACGTGCCATTCACCAACGCCGCCACCGGCGCGGTCGCGGTTCCACCACCGACAACCTGCGCATCTCCGTCGCTTGCCGCCATCTGCGCCCTGACAAAGGCGTCAAATTCGGTCTCGCGCGCGCCGGCAATCGCGCAAGCCGCCCAATCAAGCAGCGACAGGCGCATCATGGCGCGCGCGTCATCTGGCGGGGTTTGTGCCGCAAAGTCGATCAATTGCGTTGTGATCCCCACGACGCCCGTCAAGCTTTTGCGCCGTAAAGCGCATCGGCGCGTTTCTCGAAGGCCTTTACGACACGCTGCATCGCCTCGTTGAAAACCACGCCGATAATCTTTTGCAAGATCGCGTTGCGGAATTCGAAATCAACGTGAAAATGGACGGTGCAACCGCCCTCCCGATCTTCGAATTGCCAGTTCGACATCATGTGTTTGAACGGCCCGTCGAGATACTCGGTGTCGATCTTCAGCACGTCGGGCCAGAGCACGACCCGGCTGGTGAACCGCTCGCGGAACACTTTGAAGGAAATCACCAAATCGGCGTCCATCACGCGGTGGTCGCCGAAGTCCTGATTGGACCGGATCCGCGCGGCGGCGGTCCAGGGCAGGAATTCGGGATATGACCCCACATCCGCCACAAGATCATACATTTGCTGCGCGGAGTAGGGAAGTTGACGGGTCTCTGAGTGGGTGGGCATTGATTTCCAGATGTCTGCGGGTTAGCCAATTCAAACCGTTCAATATCCCAAGTGCAAGGGCGACGCCATGCCAACGAAGCCCTATGTCATCGACGAAATGATCTCGGCCAAGTCGATAGCCGCCCGCGTCGAGGATCTTTGCCGCGAAATCACTGAGGAATTTGCCGCTACCGACAAGCTGATCGTCGTCGGTCTTCTGCGCGGCAGCTTCGTGTTCATCGCCGATCTGGTGCGCGAACTGGACCTACCCATCGAGGTCGATTTTCTGGAGGCGTCAAGTTACGGAGACGGCATGCAGTCCAGCCGCGAAGTTCGTATTCTCAAGGACTTACGCGGCGCTATTGAAGGGCGCGATGTGCTGGTCGTGGAGGATATCGTCGACACCGGGCACACGCTGCATCATGTCATGAGCCTGCTGCGATCCCGCAACCCCGCGCGACTGAAATCCATCGCGCTGCTGGACAAACCGGACCGGCGCGAAGTGGACATGAAGGCGGATTGGACCGGTTTCGAAATCCCCGATGAATTCGTCGTGGGATATGGAATCGATTTTGCACAACGCAACCGTAACCTTCCCTTTATCGGCAAGGTCCGCTTTACCTGATGCTCGATCCGCGCCATCTGCTGCGCGCCAAGCGGTGGGTACAGAATCCGCCAGCATGGTGGCGCGTCAAGCTGGTATTCGGGGTGATCGTGCTGGCCCTTGTCATTGCCGGGGTTGAGCGGCTGGGGATTTGGCCCGATTGGGCTACGATGGAGTGGTCAAAAACGCGATTTTGATCGTGCGATATCACGATAATGTCACCTTTTCGAAATTGACCTATGGTAAGCTCTGTTTGTGAAAAGGGAGTTTGTACAAATGAAGCTACATTTCAGATCACTTACGACAGCCGTTCTTAGCGCTACTTTCGTAACCGGCGCGGCCCTTGCCGGCAGTCACTCCGCGGAGGGGAACAAGGCCGTTCAGGCGCGAAAGGCGCTCATGGGAATGAATGGCTACCACACCGGACTCCTCGGCGCGATTGCCAAAGGCGAAATGCCGTACGATGCGGCGATCGTCAATGCGTCAGCCGCCAACATTCAGGCGCTCGCAGCGATGGAACGCGCGACACTGTGGATCGAGGGAACCGAACAGGGAGCCGTTCCGGATTCCCGCGCCAAGGCGGAAATCTGGATCAACCCGGACGACTTCGGAGCCAAATTCGCTGACCTTGAAAAAGCCGCAGCAGCGATATCGGGTGCCACCGATGCAGCGGCTGTCGGTGCGGCAATGGGCCCCCTCGGCGGTACTTGCAAGAGTTGCCATGAAACGTATCGCGGCCCCGAGAACTGATTCTTGCGTACCACGCTGACAATCCTGCTCACCTGCGCCGTCCTCGGCGCGGGTGTTTTCTGGTTTCTGACCCGGCCAGCCGGCCTGCCTGCTGATTTCGCCGCAGGCCTCACGCCCAATGTCAAAGCTGGTGCCTTGGTGTTTGCCGCCGGTGGATGCGCCTCCTGCCACGCAGCCCCGAAGGCGGAGGGCGACGCAAAACTTGTTCTCGCGGGCGGTCTGGCCTTTCCAAGCGATTTCGGCACCTTCTACGCACCCAATATTTCACCCGATTCCCAACACGGCATCGGAAGTTGGAGCGTGAACCAATTCGCCCGCGCCGTCACGCAGGGCGTATCCCCGGAAGGCGCGCATTATTATCCAGCCTTTCCTTACACCGCCTATCTCCATATGGCGGCGCAGGATCTGATTGATCTACATGCCTACATGCGGCAGTTGCCACCCTCCTCCACACCCAGCAAACCGCATGATGTGGGGTTTCCCTTCAACATCCGGCGAGGGCTTGGCCTGTGGAAGGCACTTTACGTCGATGAGGCCTACGTCATTTCGGACGCGCTGCCTGAGGACGCCACGCGTGGGCGCTATCTGGTCGAAGGGCTTGCCCATTGCGCTGAATGCCATACACCGCGCGACAGGTTCGGCGGGCTTGATCGCGACAGATGGCTTGCCGGGACACCCAATCCGTCGGGAAAAGGCCAGATACCCAACATAACGCCTGCCAAACTGGACTGGTCGGCAGCAGATATCGCCTATTACCTCTCCTCTGGCTTCACCCCTGACTTTGATAGCGCAGGAGGTGAAATGGCGGAGGTCGTGAGCAATCTGGCACAACTGCCAGACAGCGACCGTGCAGCGATAGCCGCCTATCTCAAGGCAGTTCCCGAAGTCGAATAGCGGCTCAGGCAAGGCCCAACTTGCGGTGACGTGCATCGCGCAACCGCACGAAATCATCGCCGGCATGGTAAGAGGATCGCGTCAACGGAGACGCGGATACCATCAGGAATCCCTTGCCATAGGCGGATTTTTCATAGGCGGCGAATTCGTCGGGGTGGACGAACCGATCTACCGCATGATGTTTCGGGGTCGGTTGCAGATATTGACCGATGGTCAGGAAATCGACACCGGCCACGCGCATGTCTTCCATGACCTGCAACACAGCTTGCCGATCCTCGCCCAAACCCACCATGATGCCGGATTTAGTGAACATTGACGGATCCAGTTCCTTGACCCTCTGCAAGAGCCGAAGGGAGTGAAAGTAGCGCGCACCGGGCCGCACCTCGGGGTAGAGACCCGGTACGGTCTCCAGATTGTGATTGAACACGTCCGGGCGCGCCTCGACGACGACCTCCAGCACCGATGGGTCGCAGCGGATGAAATCCGGCGTCAAGATCTCGATGGTCGTGTCAGGGCTGCGGTGACGGACCGCGCGGATGGTTTGGGCAAAGTGGTCCGCCCCGCCATCCTCAATATCATCGCGGTCTACGGACGTGATGACGACATGCTTCAATCCCAATTTGGCAACCGCATCCGCGACACGCCCAGGCTCGAAAACATCAAGCGCGTCCGGCGGCTTACCCGTGGCGATATTGCAGAAGGTGCAGGCCCGCGTGCAGACTTCGCCCATGATCATCATGGTGGCATGCCCCTGCGACCAGCATTCGCCGACATTGGGGCATCCGGCCTCCTCGCAAACCGTGACCAGCTTGTTTTCCCTCATAATCCGGGCGGTGTCGGCATAGCCTTGCCCACCGGGGGCCTTCACCCTGATCCAGCTGGGTTTCTTCGGCTGGGGGTTGTCCGCGCGGCGTGCCTTTTCGGGGTGACGCTGGTCGGGAATCTTCAGATCACGCATGGTTTCGCCTATCAATCAGGACTGTGGTGGATATGTAGCATGAAACGCAACAGACAAAACCCCACAAGGCGCAACGCCGCCATGCAACGCAAAAGGCAGGCCCGAAAGCCTGCCTTTGTCTGTTACTACCCGATCAGCTGCCCAGCGACCACCAACCCTTGCGCTTGGGCTTGGCCGGCTGGTCCGGCGCAGGTTCCGCTTCGACCGATACGGGCTCTGCCTGCGGGGCCGGACCCGGCTCAGGTGCCGCAGCCGGTGTCACTTCGGCGACCGGCTCAGGTGCCTTGGGTTCTGCAGCTGCTGCGGTTTTCTCCGGAGCCTCCGCTACCTCTGGCGCTGCCGCGGATTCCTCCGGTGCCTCTGCTGCCTCTGGCGCTTTCGCATCCTCGGCAGGAACGGCGGGAGCCTTCGGCTTGCGCGGTGCCCGGACCCGCTTGGGTTTCGGTTTCTCTTCCGCCGCGGCCTCTTCGGCCACGGGTTCGGCGTTTTCAGCGGCAGGTACATCCTCCGCCTTCGGAGCCGGCTTCTTGCGAGACCGCGAACGGGTTGTCGGCTTGGGCTTTTCCTCTGCCGCTTCTTCCGCAGCAGGGGCTTCAGCGTCTGCAGTCTTCACAGGTTCAGGCTGCGCCTCAATCGGGCTGTCCGCATCGTCACTGCCGTTGCCATTCCCGCTGTCGTCATCATCCTGACCATCAGCAGAGTTGCTTTTACCGCCACGGCTCCGCCGCCTGCGGCGACGCTTGCGCTTGGGCTTGTCTTCGCCGTTGTTGTCACCATTGCCATCACCGTTGCCGGTAACTTCGGCTGCATCGGTCGTTTCCTCGACATCTTCGACGTCTTCGGCTGCTTCATCCTCGTCGATCTGGTCCATCAGCGACGTATCGACCGACACCACATGGGTGATCGGAGCCACGACACGCGTGGCAGTCTTGAATTTTTCCATCGAGAATTCAGGAGAAACCAGATGGGGGTCCCCTTCAATCCGCACGGACAACTCGTAGCGCCCTTCAATATGGGCAATGTGTTCGCGTTTTTGGTTCATCAGGAAATTCGCGATGCCGACAGGTGCCTTGATCAGCACCTCGCGAGACCGGCGGCGTGTGCCTTCTTCCTCGATGGTGCGCAGGATCGCGAGCGCGAGGTTGTCGTCGCTGCGAATCAGGCCGGTTCCGTGGCACGCGTGACAAGGTTGGGTCGTCGCCTCGATCATGCCTGGCCGCAGACGCTGGCGCGACATTTCCATCAGGCCGAAACCGGAAATCCGGCCCACCTGAATACGCGCCCGATCCGTCTTGAGCTTGTCCTTCATGCGTTTTTCGACGGCGGCATTGTTCTTGCGTTCGTCCATGTCGATGAAGTCGATGACAATCAGGCCCGCGAGGTCACGCAGACGCAACTGCCGAGCGACTTCTTCAGCGGCCTCAAGGTTGGTCTTGGTCGCGGTTTGCTCGATCGAGCCTTCCTTGGTCGCACGGCCCGAGTTCACGTCGATGGCCACCAACGCCTCGGTCACCCCGATCACGATGTAGCCGCCCGATGGCAACTGAACCGTCGGGTTGAACATGCCCGAAAGATAGCTTTCCACCTGATAGCGGGCAAAAAGCGGCAGCCCTTCGGAGTAAAGCTTCACGTTCTTGGCATGGGACGGCATGATCATCTTCATGAAGTCCTTGGCGATGCGGTAGCCGCGCTCGCCCTCGACGAACACTTCGTCGATGTCGCGGTTATAGAGATCGCGGATCGACCGTTTGATCAGGTCGCCTTCTTCATAGATCTTTGCCGGCGCTATGGATTTCAGCGTCAATTCGCGGATCTGTTCCCACAGGCGTTGCAGGTATTCATAGTCCCGCTTGATCTCCGCCTTGGTGCGTTTGGCACCGGCTGTGCGCACGATCAGACCTGCACCGCGTGGCACTTCGATCTCCTGCGCAATTTCCTTCAGCTTCTTGCGGTCGGCGGCATTGGTAATCTTGCGGCTGATCCCGCCACCGCGCGCAGTGTTCGGCATCAATACGCAGTAGCGACCCGCAAGCGACAGGTAGGTCGTCAGCGCAGCACCCTTGTTGCCGCGCTCTTCCTTTACCACCTGCACCAGCAGGATCTGACGAACCTTGATGACTTCCTGAATCTTGTAGCGCTTGGGACGAGGCTTGCGCACCGGGCGCAGGTCTTCGCTGTCGTCCTCTTCGGCAACAGTTTCGATGGAATCGTCCTTGTCGGATGCATCGACTGCATCGTCGTGGTCATCATCCTCGTCTTCATCCGCCTGGGGCGTTTCGACAGGCGTGTCCGCCACGCGCTCCATGGGGGATGACGCTTCGTCTTCGGACACTTCGACTTCGTCGTCCTCGGTCAGATCGACGGTTTCCATTCCCTCGATCTCACCGCTGGTGGTGGCATCGTCAGACCGCGCATCCTCTGCTTTGGACCGTGACCGGCTGCGCGAACGGGATCGCCGCTTGGGCTTGCTGTCCTCTTCTTCCTTGGCAGCCTGCGCTTCGGCATAGGCGCGTTCTTCTTCGATCAGCGCCTTACGGTCGGCGACCGGAATCTGATAGTAATCAGGATGAATTTCCGAGAACGCGAGGAAGCCGTGGCGGTTTCCGCCATAGTCTACGAACGCCGCCTGAAGCGACGGTTCGACCCGTGTAACCTTTGCGAGATAGATGTTCCCGGCTAGCTGGCGTCTGTTTTCCGATTCAAAATCGAATTCCTCGACCTTGTTTCCGTCGACCACGACAACGCGGGTTTCTTCCGCGTGGGTGGCATCAATAAGCATTTTCTTTGGCATAAATCCGTATTGCATAGCCGCGACCGCTGACGCCTCCCGGGGGGTGCGTCGCGATGCGGTGTCTGTCTTGTCAGGGCGATTTGTGACGCTGCACGCGCAAGGCCCGGTGGGCCCCACGTTTGTCTGCATATAGCATTGGCGCGCGTCATCGCGGTTCTTCTCCGACGTGAGGGCGGACAAGCCGGCCGCTCAGGTCCATTTAATACTGTGCCTTTTACGGTAGTTGCCGTTCCGGACATCAGCGTCTCATTCGCCGTTTCCGGCTCTATCGGTCTGCCGCGACACCACCTGTAAGGGTGGGCGGGCAGCGAATCTCTTGTCTGGGGCGCTCCAACAGCTTTCGCGCGCAGAACCCCGTACAGCTAGTTAAAGCCACCGGCCCGGTAAATACAATGGTCAATCGCCTGAGGCTTACATTTCCGGCAGGCTCACGCGCAGCAACCGCCAGCCTCGTGGTTGCCTGAATGGCATTATGCCCCTAGGCTCGCCCCCGCGTTAACGCCCAGATCGAAGGAATAACCATGCGACCCATTCTGCGCCCCCTGCCCCTGTTTTGCTGCTGCTTGATGGCCCTTACCGCTTGCGATCCGGCGGAATTTGATGTCGATCCCGATGTCCGTCGCGAAGCGCGTGGCGCGCGGACCTGTGTATCAGCCGTTCGCAACGAGACCGGCGACGCGTCGGCAATGCTGAACCAGACATTGCCCATCGTCGAGGCCAACCAGTTCATCGTGGATGTGCCCGCCACCCAAGCTCGCTGGCTTTGCCGCACCGACGATGCCGGAACGGCAGAGCAGCTTTACAAGATGGGTCAGGGCTGAACCGCGGCGGCGGCGCTCAGAGGTAATCCGAGCGCTGCAACTGGTATTTGGCCATTTTTTCGTTCAACGTCCTGCGTGGCAGGCACAATTCGTCCATGACGGACGCAATCGAGCCCTTGTGCCGGCGCATCGTATTGTCGATCAACATCCGCTCGAACGCCTCGACATATTCCTTGAGTGGCTTGCCTTCGGTGGTCATCACCGGCTGCATCTCGTCATGATCGGACATCAGCAAAGATGCGATGGTACCTGACCCGCGCCGGGACTGCAGCACTGCGCGCTCTGCCACATTGATCAGTTGGCGAACGTTGCCGGGCCACGGGGCCTGCAACAACTGGGCAGCTTCCTGCGCGGTGACCTGCGGCGCTTCACAACCGTATTCATCCGCGAATTGATCCGCCAGCCGGGTAAACAGCGTCAGAATATCCTCGCCGCGCTGGCGCAAGGGCGGCACGGTGATACGCAGGGCGGCCAACCGGTAAAACAGATCGGAGCGCAGAACGTCTTCCGACGTGCGCCCGGCTTCTTGCAAGTTCGATATCGCGACGATCCGCGTCTCCGCAGGCGTCCCCTGTTGATTGATCACGCTGAGCAGCCGCGCCTGAAGCGTTTCGGACAATGCCTCGATATCTTCAAGCACCAGCGTGCCACCGCGCGCTTCTTCGATCGCGGGCAATTGTGCATCCTCCGGCTGCATCGGACCAAACAGACGCTTGGACAGCGCGTCTTCTTCGAAGGCACCACAGCTGACCAGCACGAATTTCTTGCCCGCCCGGGACCCCACGGCATGCAAGGCATGCGCCACCAGCGTCTTGCCGGTCCCTGTTTCGCCGTCGATCAGGACATGCCCGTCCGCCTGCCCCAGATCAAGAATGTCTTCGCGCAACCGCTGCATGACGGGGCTTTGCCCGATCAGTTTCTTCATCAGCTGCCCGCCATCCGACAGCTCGCGCCGCAAGGCACGGTTGTCCATCACCAGACGGCGCGTCGCGGTCGCCTTCTTGGCCAGTTCGCTCATCCGGTCGGGACTGAACGGTTTTTCGAGAAAGTCGAACGCGCCGACGCGCATCGCTTCGACCGCCATGGGGACGTCTCCGTGGCCGGTAATCATGATGACAGGCAGCGCGCTGTCACTGCCCATCAGCTTTTTAAGAAATTGCATCCCGTCCATACCCGGCATCTTGATGTCCGAAATGACGATACCGGGATAATCCGGCCCCAGTTTCTTGAGCGCATCTTCCGCGCTCGCAAAGGTTTCAGTGTCATACCCCGACAATGCCAGCCATTGGCTGATCGACTGGCGCATGTCCTGTTCGTCGTCCACAATCGCGATTTTCATAGCTTGTGCCATAGTGTTCACTCCGCCGCCTGTGTTTTTCGCTTGCCGTCGTACACCGGCAGTTGCATTTCAAATACCGCGCCGCCTGCCTGTCCGTTGCGCGCCGTCAGTCGTCCGCCAAGGTCGTTTACGATCCCGGAAGAGATGGCAAGCCCCAAGCCTACACCATCACCAGGCAGCTTTGTTGTGTAAAAAGGCTCGAACAGTGCATCCAGATCGTCGATACCGGGGCCGTTGTCGCGTACCGTAAGGGTCACCGTCTCCCCGGCGCTCAGGATGATTTCGATCTTCGGCGTCCGTTCAGACTTGGTGGCATCCAGCGCGTTACGCAAGAGGTTTACCAAAACCTGCTCGATGCGCATCCGGTCGCCCATGACCTCAACCGGCTGCTCGGGCAGAATCCGCTGGATCTGGACCTGCCGCTGTCGAAGCTGCGGCTCCATCAAAGAAAGCGAAGAGGCCAGTGCATCCCCCATGTTTACAGGGGACAAAGCCTGCTGGCCCTTGCGTGCATAAGACTTGAGCTGCCGCGTGATCGCCCCCATCCGTTCGATCAGATCGTCGATCCGGCCAAAAGAAGACAACGCCTCTTCCTGCCGCCCGCGGCGCAGCAACAAACGCGCGCCTGCCAGATAGGTTTTCATCGCCGCCAGCGGCTGGTTCAGCTCGTGACTGACCGCAGCCGACATTTCCCCCAAAGCGGCCAGTTTGCTGGATTGCTCCAGTGTCTGCTCAGCTACCACAAGGTTCTCCTGAACCCTTTTGCGCTCGGCGATTTCCCGCTGCAAAGCATTGTTGAGTGCGCGAAGCTCTGCCGACTCGCGCTGGAACAACGCCGCCTTTCCCGCCGTGCGCCGGCTGAGAAAATAGAACGCCAGTGCCAGCAATATCGCAAAACCCATGACCTCCAGCGCCAACACCCCGTTCACACGTTCGCGGACCGACGCATAAGTCGTATAGGACACCATCCGCCAGCCGCGGAAATTCACGCGGCTTTCCAGCCGCATCACCGCCTCGCCCTGAAGATAGGCATCAGGCGGCAGCGCGGTCCAGTCAGCGGTCGCCTGAATGGCGCGTTCAATGGCCCCTTGCGGCGTCTGGTTCGCCAACGCTTCGGCCTCGGTCAAGCCGCGCCAGCGTGGCTCCGTCGCCAGAACGATCTGACCGGTGCTGTCCGTCACGATCACCGCGTCAGAAATGCCAGCCCAGGCGCGTTCGAATTTCTGCAAGTCGACTTCCGCAACGATGACCCCCATCGTCGTCCCGCGATCCTGGATGCGCCGCGAATAGAAAAAACGATAGCCCCCGGGTTCTTGCTGGATCACGCTGAAAATCGTTGCGTTCGACCGGATGGCGTCCACGAAATACGGCTGCGACCGGTGCGCCGACCCCAGGCGGTTGCGGTCTGTTGCCGCCACCGTCCGACCATCCGTATCAAACAGCATCAGAGATGCCGCGCCGATCTCATCGACGAAAGAGATAAGCCGTTGAGTAGAAAGAGAATAATTGGCTGATTGCAAGGCTTCGATCAACGTGGGATCACGGGCCAAAAGCTGTGGTACAATCGCGTTCTGCCGCAGCTCAGAAAGCATATTGCCGCCATAAAGAGCGATACGCAGCTCGGCACGATTGCGCGTGCTTTCGGTGAACCGGTCGGTAAGCAGACGGTTGGTGACGGAAATGGTCAGTACCGCAAGGATCAACAATAGCCCGATCGCGACGCGCACGCGCCAGCTGATAGAGATATTGGGACGATCGTTGGGCACATTGTACATGACGGCAATCTACGCCCGCGCGCGCGCCACCTCAAGTCAGGCGGCGGTCAGCGCGCCCGACAATGCGCGGAATAGCGCCGCACCGTCCGTTCCACCATGCCCGGGATCGGCCGCCCGTTCAGGGTGGGGCATCATGCCCAGCACGCGCCGGTTTTCGGACAGGATACCGGCAATATTCGCCTGCGCGCCGTTGGGGTTGTCTGTGTACGTAAAGGCAACACGATCCTGATCCCGCAACGCGGCAAGGGTATCGGCATCGGCAAAATAGTTGCCGTCATGATGCGCAATCGGAATTTGAATAACATCGCCCGCGTTGTAACCAGCGGTATACTCGCTGTCCGACGTTTCCACCCTCAGACCCACTGTCCGGCAGATGTACTTCAGCCCCGCGTTGCGCAAAAGCGCCCCAGGCAGCAGGCCGGTTTCCGTCAATACCTGAAAGCCATTGCAGACACCCAGCACAAAACCGCCGCGCTCGGCATGCGCCGCCACCGATTTGCAGATCGGTGAATTGGCCGCGATGGCTCCGCAGCGTAAATAATCACCGTAGGAAAATCCGCCGGGAATTCCGACAATATCCACACCTTGCGGCAAAGTGCTGTCTTTGTGCCAAACCATCGAAACTTTGGCACCGGCTGCCTTGAAAGCCTCCGCAAGGTCGCGGTCGCAATTTGATCCGGGAAATACAACGACGGCTGCGTGCATCAGATCATCTCCACCGTGTAGGATTCGATGACCGTGTTTGCCAGCAGTTTCTCGCACATCTCGGCGACATCCGCCTCGCTGGCACCCTCGGACAGGTCAAGCTCGATCACTTTGCCCTGCCGTACACCGTTGACACCGTCAAACCCCATCGCGCCAAGCGCGTGGCGAACAGCCTCGCCTTGCGGATCCAGCACTCCGTTCTTCAGCATCACATGAACCCTAGCCTTCATGGCGCGTCCCCTTGATTCATTGTTCTCTAAATATCCAGACCGACGCCAGCCTCAGTTGATCAGCGTCGGTTTCGTGATCGGCGTCGAAGTCTTGGGCATCACGCCCAACCTCTTTGCGACTTCCGTGTAGGCATCCGTCAGCGAACCGAGATCGCGCCGGAAGACGTCCTTGTCGAGCTTTTGACCGGTCTCGATATCCCACAAGCGACAGCTGTCGGGGCTGATCTCGTCCGCGACGATCAAACGCTGGAAATCGCCATCGTAGACGCGCCCGACCTCTATCTTGAAGTCCACCAGCCTGATACCGACGGCCATCATCACGCCGGACAGGAAATCATTCACCCGCAGCGCCAGCGACAGAATATCATCCATGTCCTGCTGGGTGGCCCAACCGAACGCGGCGATATGTTCTTCCGTCACCAAAGGGTCGCCCAAGGCGTCATCCTTGTAGCAATACTCGACGATCGGCCGCGGCAACTGCGTGCCCTCCTCGATGCCCAGCCGTTTTGACATGGAACCGGCGGCATAATTGCGCACAATGATCTCAAGTGGAATGATTTCCACCTGGCGGACCAGTTGTTCGCGCATATTCAGCCGTTTGATGAAATGGTTCGGTACACCGATCTGGGTCAGCCCGGTCATGAAAAACTCGGACAGGCGGTTGTTGAGAACCCCCTTGCCGTCGATCACGTCCCTTTTCTGGGCGTTGAACGCTGTTGCGTCGTCCTTGAAATATTGCACAATCGTGCCTGGCTCGGGACCCTCATAGAGGATCTTAGCCTTGCCTTCGTATATCTTCTTGCGCCGGGCCATCGCCGTCCCCCGAATTTTGGCCCGCAGATGTCCCGTGGCCTGATCCGTTCCTCTTACGCCAAGGGGTCCTTCGCTGCAAGCGCAGCTAATACTTGCGTCGCGCGTTCAGGCGTCACATATCTATAGCAGCAAACCAAGAGACCGGAGAACGCCCATGTCTACCTTCGACGATCGCGAAAACGCTTTCGAAAACAAGTTCGCCCATGACGCCGAGATGCAGTTCAAGGCAGATGCGCGCCGCAACAAGCTTCTGGGGCTCTGGGCCGCCGATCTTATGGGAAAGTCCGGCGAGGCCGCAGCTGAATACGCCCGCGAGGTCGTCAAGTCAGACTTCGAAGAAGCCGGTGACGAAGACGTCTACCGCAAGGTTTCCGGCGATCTGGGCGACAAGGCCGACGAAGCCACGATCCGCACAAAGATGCGAAGCCTCATGGTCGAGGCAAAAGCGCAGCTGATGAAAGAAACCAACTGATTTCCAGCTTCTGCCTAAAATTCGAGACGCCTTGCGGGCAACACCCGTGAGGCGTTTGCGCGTCCCGTGTTTGTCCGTAAACCAATCTCCCAAGCCTTTTCCCTTGTTAGATCAAGTTTCGCGCGCCAATTGAAAACCACGCTGGACGGTTGCTCCTTCGCTTCCCCGTCTGGTGCTGGGCCTTATGGTCATCGCTTGCGCGATCCACCGATCTGTTGCGCCAGACCTCATGAACAAGATGAAGATTATGAGATTGCCCCACCGCGCGCCGCGTGACATGGGCTTTATCCTTACCTTTTCTGCGGAGCCGTAAAATGTCCAATGCCTTCACCGACCTGCTCGCGCAAAAAGACACGTTGCTTGCCGATGGCGCGACCGGAACGAACCTGTTCAACATGGGTCTGATGTCCGGCGATGCGCCTGAGATGTGGAACACGGACGAGCCCGCGAAAATCATCGCGCTCTATAAAGGGGCCGTGAATGCTGGCAGTGACCTGTTCCTGACCAACAGTTTCGGTGCCAACGCATCGCGGCTTAAGCTGCACGGTGCGGAAAAACGCACACATGAGCTGGCACGCGTGTCGGCAGAACTGGGTCGCGAAGTCGCGGACACCGCCGGGCGCAAGGTCATCGTCGCAGGCTCTGTCGGTCCCACGGGCGAGATCATGGAGCCGGTCGGCACCCTGTCGCATTCCGTCGCCGTGGAAATATTCCACGAAGCGGCGGACGGCCTCAAGGCAGGCGGTGCCGATATCGGCTGGCTGGAGACGATCAGCGCCCCCGAGGAATATGCAGCCGCCGCCGAAGGATTCGCCTTGGCGGGGCTGGATTGGTGCGGAACCATGAGTTTTGACACGGCAGGCCGCACCATGATGGGTCTGACCTCCGAAGGTATGGTTGATATGGTGGCGGCGCTCGGCAACCCGCCGCTGGCGTTTGGAGCGAACTGCGGTACGGGGGCATCTGACCTGCTGCGCACCGTGCTGGGGTTTTCGGCCAAGGGCAGCGACCTTCCCATCATTGCCAAAGGCAACGCCGGCATTCCCAAGTATCACGACGGTCACATTCATTATGACGGCACGCCGGAACTGATGGCGCAATATGCGGTCATGGCGCGCAATTGCGGCGCACGGGTGATCGGCGGCTGTTGTGGCACAATGCCGGAACATCTTGAGAAAATGCGCGAAGCGCTCGATACGACATCCAAGGACGCGGCCCCATCGTTGGAAGAAATCCAGGCAGCGCTCGGTGCGTTCTCTTCGACCACGGACGGCACGGGCGACAACGCTGGCCCCGAACGCAGCCCCCGCCGGGGCCGACGCCGCCCTACCTGAATATATTTCCGGCGATTGTGCGTTCTTCCAGACCACGCAACCCTTCCACGTCGCTGGCCTCAGAACAACGCTAGTTGGCGGCCATCCAGCGCGGGCCTGCGAAAAAGGTCAGTCCGCAGGGGCGGTGCCTTCTTGTCCAATCCCAGACGTCGCGCAGCCACGTCAAAACGCTGTGCGATCATCTCCGCATAAGGACCCACCCCCCGCATCCGCTTGTGCCAAGCCGCGTCATACTCCTGCCCGCCGTGCATTTCGCGCAAACGGTTCATGATCCGCGCCGCCCTGCCCGGTACCGTCGCAGCCAACCATTCCTGCACCAGCGGCGACACTTCGCGTGGTAGGCGCAGCATGATCCAACTGGCGTGCGTGGCACCCGCATCGCGGCCAGCCTCCAGAATCTCCTCCAGCTCGGAATCGGTCAAACCGGGTATCAACGGAGACGCCATGACCCGCACCGGCACACCAGCCCCGGCAAGGTCGGTGATCATCCGCAACCGCCGCGCGGGCGACGGCGCGCGCGGTTCCATCGAACGGCTTAGCCCTGCGTCGAGTGTGGTAACCGAAACTCCCACCCGAACCAGCCCCAGCGATGCCATTTCGGCCAATATATCCAGATCACGCCTGATCAATGCGCCCTTGGTGACGATCGCAACCGGATGCCGCGCCTCGCGCAGCACTTCGAGGCAGGCCCGCATGATACCATGCTCCTTCTCGATCGGTTGGTAGGGGTCGGTGTTCGTCCCGATAGCCAGCGTTGCGGGCCGGTAGCTGCGCGCGGCAAGTTCCCGGCGCAGGACATCCGATGCCTCTGGTCGCGCGATAAGTTGCGTTTCAAAATCCAGCCCCGGCGATAATCCAAGGTAGGCATGACTCGGGCGGGCAAAACAGTAGATGCACCC
>JAGXFI010000015.1 GCA_024637305.1 Sulfitobacter sp. | reverse complement strand
GTCCCTATCCCGTTGCGGCCAAGCAAGACATCATCCGCGCCACGCCCGGTATGAATATAGGAAACATATTGATCGCGGATCTCGACCGTGTCGTTCCCTCCGCCAAGCTGCACCGTTCCGGCCCCACCCCGGATCGATAAATCAGTCGTCTGATCGTCAGCCGTCAGGCTGCTGCGATCACTCACTTGCAGCGACCCGACATACCCCAAAGTTATGATGCTATGCTGTTGCACGGTGTCGGCACCGAAATGGATCTGACCGGCACCGCCCAGGCCGATGACGACCGTGTTGCTGGCATTGTAGCTGAAAAAGCTTTCCAGATATCCGTCGCGCGTCAAAACGGAGTTCACACCGCTGTCGAGTTTGAGCAGGAAAACACGCGCGTTCTCCAGGATACGGATGTCGTTGTCACCCTCGTAAATCTTGAGGCTGGCGATGCGTGCGTCATTGCGCACGAAAACATCGTTATTCCCGCTCCTGATAGTGATGTTGTCCGCAAATGCGTCGTTGGTCAGCACGACGCGGTCATTGCCATCGCGTAACCGCAACGAATTCACGAAGCCCCCGGTGAGATCAACGCTATTGTCGCCGCCCGCCAGATCCGCGCTGGCCACGCTGCCGGATACAACTGTCAGTTGGTCATTCGCATTGCCGGTCTGGATCGCGCCCACGTCTCCGTTGACCTCGACCGTGCCGGTACCGATGCCGATCTCTATGCTGCTGACATAACCGCTGCCGGTGACGACGGTGTTGGTGTTGCCATAGAGGTTGACGCCAAAAGTCGCCTGTGTCCCCAAAGTAAGATTGTGCGTTCCCCCATCATACCCAAAGATATACCGCGCGCGCGTATGGTTGAGTTCGACGTCCGAATTGTACCCCAGCGTCAGAAAATCGATCCGGTTGCCGGGCGCGGCGGCAGTGTCGACCATGTTAAGCTGCGATGTGCGGCTTTCATCGCCAAACCGCATTGTGGTCACCACCCAGTTCGCCCCGCCAAGCGTCACATTCGCGACAAGCGTGTCAGCCGGATCGGATTCGAAAATGCTGTAATAGTTGATACGGCTGTTGAACCAGCTTTGCGTGCCAGTCAGCGTCGCTACAGGTGTCGTGCCGTCAAAAGTCGCGTTCAATGTTGTGATTGGCATACTCTGTCCCCCGAAAACTTTGGACAGAGTTCAGAGTCAGAATCGCTCTGCAATCCGCCAAACTGAGAGTCAGTTTGCCATAAGTTTTAAGGGTTTTCCGCTAATTTTTTTGGCGCTAGCCGCCCTGGGCCTCGGCCCGGGATTTGCCAGATACCGCAAGCGCCAAAGTGGCTCCCATCAGACCGTCCAGATCGCCATCCAGAACACCCTTGGTGTCGGAGGTCTCATAATTGGTCCGCAGATCCTTAACCATCTGATAGGGCTGCAGTACATAGGATCTGATCTGGTTGCCCCAGCCCGCGTCCCCCTTGTTCTCGTGCATCTCGTTGACGGCTGCGTTGCGCCGGTCGAGTTCCATCTGGTACAGACGGCTTTTCAGCGCTTTCATCGCGATATCACGGTTCTGGTGCTGGGATTTTTCGGAACTGGTGACGACGATACCCGTGGGCGCATGGGTGATCCGAACGGCGGAATCGGTGGTGTTGACGTGCTGTCCACCTGCCCCAGAGGACCGGTAGGTGTCGATGCGGATGTCCGACGGATTCACTTCGATTTCGATATTGTCATCCACGACCGGATAGACTCCCACCGAGGTAAACGAGGTGTGGCGCTTGGCGGCGCTGTCGAACGGGGAAATGCGCACCAGCCGATGCACGCCGGATTCGGATTTCAGCCAGCCATAGGCGTTCGGACCGCTGATCTTGTAGGTTGCGGATTTGATCCCGACTTCTTCACCCGCGGATTCAGATTGCAACTCTACCTTATAGCCCTTTTTCTCGGCCCAGCGGACATACATCCGCGCCAGCATGTTGGCCCAGTCGCACGATTCCGTGCCGCCGGCCCCTGCGTTGATCTCAAGGAAGGTGTCGTTGCCATCTGCTTCACCATCCAGAAGCGCTTCCAACTCCTTTTGCGCCGCCTTTACTGCCAGCGCCTTGAGCGCAGCCTCCGCTTCGGCGACGACTTCGGTGTCCTCTTCCATCTCACCCAACTCGATCAGTTCGATGTTGTCGTTCATCTCCCGCCCGATAGACGCATGCGTCTCCATCGCATCGACCAGCATCTGCCGGTCGCGCATCAGCTTTTGTGCGGCGTCGGGATCGTCCCACAGGTTGGGGTCTTCGACCCGGGCGTTGAATTCCTCCAACCGGTGCGGCGCGGTGTCAACGTCAAGCCGCTGGGCCAAAAGGTCCAGGGACTTGCGGATCTGGTCGACGGTGTTCTGTGCCTCTGCGCGCATTCGTTCTTCCTTCGCCGTTCACGCGCCGGAGCCGCGCAGGTCCGCTCATACCGCGACCGCAATCCCGCCGCAAGCAACGAGCCGAAACGCCACGGCGCGTTCCATTGACTAAGTGCTGTCAGATTAGTATCGCCCGGATATGTCCAACCTGATCCGCACCGTGAACCCATGCTACCCGCGGTCGGGTCACCGTTTCCTGCGCGTCATGTGCCAAAACTATCTCGGGGACAGAATGGTGTTCGGCTCCGTTCACACGGATACGGACGCAGAGATGGCGCAGGCAAACTACATCAAGGATCATGACTTTGGCCTGCTCCACCAGACACCCGACATCCGCGTCAGGCCGGATACACAATACCTCGTGCAATACCGGCATCCACTGGAGGCTGCGCAGTCCTATTTCGAATTTCGCGTCCATCACGGACAACTCAGCGATGATCAGGAAAGCTGGCAGGCGTTTCTTCCCGTGGCGCTCGCCTATTGGAAAGCTTTCACGGACAAATGGTGTCTGGACCGTGCTGCGAAGATTGACTGGCCCGTACATCGCGTGGCCTACGGCACGCTTTATTCCGATACAGAGGCAACGCTTGCGGGAGTTTTGACATTCCTGACCGGCGGAGACGAAGCGATCAACCCCATGTGCCTCACCCGCGCGGTCGAGAGAAGCGCGCTCAAATTCGTGCGCTACGTGGATGATCAGGGCAATGCGGAGAAACGCCTCACAAAGGCGCGCGATCTCCGTGATTTCAGGTATTTCGACGACGACCTTGCACGGATCGAGGACGGGCTGGCCGGTGATTATCTGACCCCGCTTGGCCTGCCGAAAATTCTGGGTTAGTATAATCCGCCAGAACTGATCGAGCCAAAGCTCGCCTTGGGTCCTACGACCGCCTTTTTGCCAGTCGATGTGGTCACAGACCGGCCCGACGTGCCGACTTCTTCAAACAGCGGCAAATCGGCACCCATCGCAAAGCCCCCATCGAACGCGATGCCGAAGTCGATGAACTCGCCCTCGCGGAAACATTCCGCCACGACATTGGGGCCGGAGGCTTCATCGGACAACCGTGCGCCGGTAAAGCGGTCGATCTTGATGAACTCGCAGGCCTGCGGCACCGTGAATTCACCGCCGCCGAATTTCTTTACCGCTTCCGTCATGAACTGCTGAAAGACCGGACCGCACATGCTCGAACCATAGGCACCACGCCCCAGGGTCCGGGGCTGGTCAAAGCCGATGTAACAGCCCGCGACGATGTTGCTGGTGAATCCGATGAACCAGACGTCCTTGGCATCATTGGTCGTACCCGTCTTGCCCGCCGTCGGCACGCCGAGATTGACAGCCCCCGAGGCCGTGCCACGCTCAACCACGCCGCGCATCATCGAGGTCAGCTGATAGGCCGTGACCGGGTCCATCACCCGCTCGCGATCCGAAATCACCCGCGGGGCCTCGCCGGTCGGAAGGCTTGCCAACTTGCAGTCGTTGCACAGGCGTTGGTCATGGCGATAGACCGTGCGGCCATAGCGGTCCTGCACGCGGTCCACCAACGTCGGCCGCACCCGTTCGCCGCCGTTGGCGAACATCGCATAGGCCGCGACCATCTGGTACAACGTGGTTTCCTGAGACCCCAGCGCATTGGCAAGAACCGGCGACAGGTAATCGTAGACGCCAAAGCGTTCGGCATAGCGACCCACAACGTCCATGCCGACCTCCTGCGCCAGCCGGATCGTCATCAGATTGCGCGATTGCTCGATACCGGTGCGCAGCGGCGTTGGTCCGTAGAATTGGTTGGATGCGTTCTTGGGCCGCCAGACGCCCTGCGGCGTGTCGATTTCGATCGGCGCATCCACAATGATGGTCGCCGGCGTGTATCCGCTGTCGAGCGCGGAGGCGTATACGAATGGTTTGAACGATGACCCCGGCTGACGCTTTGCCTGTGTCGCGCGGTTGAATACGCTGGCCTCATAGCTGAAACCGCCCTGCATGGCGATCACCCGGCCGGTGTCGACGTCCATCGCGACAAAGCCACCCTGCACTTCGGGCACCTGACGCAGGGTCCAGCGGATAAAGCTGCCGTCCGCATCGGCGGTCATCCGGCGGACAAGGACCACATCGCCGACCTCCAGAAGATCGCTGGCGACCTGCGCCTTGCGGCCCAGCGTGCCATCGGCAAGCTGCTTGCGGGCCCATTGCACGTCTTTTGCAGGCACCCAGTTGTCGCCCTCGACGCTTTCAATCCCCAGACGCGCGTCCTGATCGCCCAGTTCCAGAACGACCGCCGGATACCATTGGGATTGCAGCGCGATGTCACGTGGGACACGCAGATCGGCAAGCGCGGCGCGCCAGCTTTCCTCGGTTTTCAGGTGTTCGGACGGGATCTTCCACTCGGTACCGCGCCAGACGCCCTGACCGCGGTCATAGTCCTCAAGCTCGCGCTGGAGAGCCTGTGCGGCAATCGGCTGCATCTCGTTGTCGATGGTCGCACGGACGGTCAGACCACCGCTGAAAAATTCCCCCTCGCCAAAGTTCTGGCTGAGCTGCCGGCGGATTTCGTCGGTGAAGTAATCGCGCGGCGGCAGGTCGAACTTGAAGCTCTCGAAGTCGCCGTTCTGTACCGACCGTAGCGGCATCGCGACCTCGGCGGCATGGACCGCGTCGTCGATATAACCATTCTCGTTCATCTCGCGCAGCACAAAATTCCGGCGCGCCAGCAGACGCTCCTTCTGGCGGACCGGATGATAGTCGGACGGCGCTTTGGGAAGGGAGGCGAGAAATGCCGCTTCGTGAGGGGCCAGTTCGCCCAATGTCTTGTTGAAATATGTCTCGCTTGCCGCAGCAACGCCATAAGAGTTCTGCCCGAGGAATATCTCGTTCATATACAATTCGAGGATCTTTTCCTTCGAAAGGGTTTCCTCGATCCGTGAGGCGAGGATGATCTCCTTGATCTTGCGCTCGGCCTGCCGGTCGCCGGACAGCAGAAAGTTCTTCATGACCTGCTGGGTGATCGTCGAGGCCCCGCGCACGTCGCGGCCCCGCGATTTGACCGCGTCGACCGCTGCCGCACCAATACCGCGCAGATCGTAGCCCGAGTGGGTGTAGAAATTCTTGTCCTCAGCGGAAATGAACGCCTGTTTGACCAGATCCGGGATCGTTTCGGCCGGTGCGAACAGACGGCGTTCCTTGGCAAATTCGTCGATCAGACGGCCCTGACCGGAATAAATCCGGCTGATCGTCGGCGGTGTATATTGCGCCAGCGATTCGTGGCTGGGCAGGTCACGGCCATACATCCAGAACACGGCTCCGACCGTCAGTGCGATCGCCGCAACCGACATGGTGAGGGTCGTAAAGATACCCCCAAGGAAAGACAGAATAAATCGGAACACCGTTGGGCCTACATCAATTCAGGATTCTTGCTGACCGACACTATACCTGCTGGCACGGGCAGGGTCAAAACACGAACAGGGGAACGCCGCCGACGGGTTATTGGCGTATCAGCGGCCTGCGGGCTTCGTCCTCGTCGCGCCAGCGCTTGATCGCGGCGGAAATCGCGTCAATCATCCCTGCACGCCAGACCGGATCCCGGAGGTTCTTCAGGTCACGATCCGAGCTCACGAAGCCGAGTTCGATCAATACCGAAGGAATGTCTGCCGATTTCAGGACCGAAAACCCCGCGTGTCTGAGGGGTCGGCGGTTCATCGGCCCCCCTGCGGCGAACATCTCCTCTACCAGCGCGCCAGCCAGCGCGGTCGAGCGGGGTTCGGTCTCCAGCCGCGCGAGGTCCAGCAGGATTGAGGTCACCTGATCGTCGGATCCCGTCAGATCGGCCCCGGCGATAATGTCGGACCGGTTGTGCCGCGCGGCAAGATGTTCGGTGGCTTCGTCGCTGGCTTCTTCGGACAGCAGATAGACCGTCGCGCCCTTTGCGCTGCCTTGGGTAAGGCTATCGGCATGCAGGGAAATAAACACATCTCCGCCGGCCTGATGCGCCAACGCCACGCGGGTTTCCAAGGCCACGAACACGTCCTCGTTGCGGGTCAGGACGACATCGATGCCGGCACGCCGCAAGGTTTCGGCAAGGCCACGCGCGAAGCCGAGCATCAAGGTCTTCTCCGCCAACCCGTCACGCTCCGCACCGGGGTCGATACCGCCGTGACCGGGGTCCAGAACCACGGTAAAGCGGTCCTGCCCCGGCATCGCCGTTGGGGCCGGATCGACCAATGCGCGCGTCCAGCTTGGGTCTTTCGGCGTCCCGGCCTGTGTTGCGAACTCGGCGGCTGTGGCGGTCTTGAGCGTGATCTCCAACACGGCGCGACCGGTGTTCGGATCGACCGGCATGGATATCTCCTGCGGCAGCATCGGCTCGGACAGATCGGCGACAAGCCGTGACCAACCGGGCTGGAACGCGCCAAAGCGCAGCGATGCGACCCGCCCCGGCTTTGCCAGAATATCAGCCGCCTGCACGCTAGTCCAATCCGCCTCGCGGAAATCGACGACCAGACGGGCGGGTTCATCCAGCAGGAAAACGCGGAACGGCACGCCTTGGCTGAGGTGCAAGGTCAACGTGGTGCGGCCCCAATAGCCGTCCTCGATCCGGCTGGAGGCCGGGTCCACCCGCGCGAGCGCCATCAATTCCTGCGCGGTGGCAGGCATGCAAAGGCCCGCATACAGGGCCAGCATCATCAAAAATCGTTGCATGTCACCGCTCTGCCCTCGTGTGCGCCTTGGGGCGTTTGACGGCAAGGTATCATCGCTTTGCGCCGCGTTCCAGCATGTAGCGTTCAAGCCGCGCCAAACCTTCCGTGATATCCTGGGTGCTGCGCGCGTAGGAAAACCGCAGCGTCGTGTGGCCGCGTAGCGGATCGAAATCGAGACCCGGTGTGACCGCGACACCCGCATGATCCAGAATATCGGCGGCCAGCGCGCGGCTGTCATCGGTCAGCTCGCTTACGTCCGCATAGACGTAGAACGCCCCGTCGGGCGGCGCGATGCGCGTGAAACCGGCGCGGGGCAGCCCGTCGAGCATCAATGCGCGGTTGGCGCGGTAGACATCCATATTGGCCTGCAATTCGTCATCGCAATCCATCGCCGCTAGTGCTGCGACCTGACTGGCGTGCGGTGCGCAAATGAACATGTTCTGGGCCAGACGCTCGATCACGCGGACATGCGCCGGGGGCACCACCATCCAGCCCACCCGCCATCCGGTCATGGAAAAATACTTGGAAAACGAGTTGATCACATAGGTGTCTTCGGTAATCTCCAGCGCCGTGACGGCTTTCTTTTCATATTCGATGCCGTGATAGATTTCATCCGAGATGAACGAAGTGCCCTGCGCCGCACAGGCGTCGATCAGTGCGGACATCGCCGCATGGTCCAGCATCGTGCCTGTCGGGTTGGCAGGCGACGCGACCAGCAGACCGGCCAGATCAAGACCCGCAAAATCCTGCGGCACCGGCTGATACCGGTTTTGCGCAGCGCTCGGCAAATCAACAGCCGTCAGCCCGAGGGCGCGCAGGATCTGGCGGTAGCTGGGATACCCCGGCGCACCGATGCCGACCCGGTCGCCGCTGTCAAAGAGCGATGTGAACGCAAGGATGAATCCCGCGGACGACCCTGACGTGATGACCACGCGCTTGGGGTCAAGATCGACGCCGTACCAGTCGCCATACATTCTCGCGATCCGCGTCCTCAGTTCCGGCAGACCAAGCGCCACGGTATATCCCAGCGGACCCGAATCCATCGCCGCCGTCAGCGCCTTGGCTGCTTGCTTGGGCGCGCCGGTTCCGGGCTGCCCCACTTCCATGTGAATGATATGCCGCCCCGCCGCTTCTGCCGCCATCGCGGCCTGCAGGACGTCCATCACAATAAAGGGATCGACGGCAGAGCGGGTTGAATTTTGCATGGGTATACTCCTAGATGCGCGCAAATTGCTTTCAACCCATTCGACCCGCTGCGTCAACCATGCGCGGCCAACCCCGAAAGGCCTGCTCATGCTGACCCGTCTTACTGCCTTTGCCCTTCTGTCGCTAACACTCGCGATGCCTGCCTCCGGCCAGGACCTGAAAGAACTGACTGACGCCGAACGCGCCCAGTTCCGTGCAGAGGTGCGCGCCTATCTTATGGACAACCCGCAGGTGATCATGGAAGCGATCGACGTCTTGCGTTCGCGCGAAGCCCAAGAGCAGGCTCAGGCCAATGTCACGCTGGTCAGCAGCTACGCGGACGAGATTTTTAATGACGGCTATTCCTGGGTTGGCGGCAACGTCGACGGGGATATCACGCTGGTCGAATTCATCGATTACCGCTGTGGATATTGCAAGAAAGCCCATGGCGAGGTCGCCAAGCTGCTGGAAACCGACGGCAATATCCGCCTTATCGTCAAGGAATTTCCAATTCTGGGCGAAGATTCCGTGCTGGCCTCGCGGTTTGCCATCGCGGTCAAGCAGGTTACCGGCGACGATGCCTACAAGTCGGTCAGCGATGCGCTGATGGAGATGCGCGGCGACGTCACGATGCCCGCGTTGCAGCGGCTCGCCACGACCTTCGATCTGGATATGGAGGCCATCGAGGCGCGGATGAATTCGGACGAAGTCACCGCCGAGATCGCCACGACCCGCGCGCTGGCGCAAATGCTGCAAATCACCGGAACGCCGACTTACGTGATGAAGGACGAGTTGCTGCGCGGCTATCTGCCATATGATCAGATGCGGGCGCTGGTGGACGAAAAACGCGGCTAGAGGAAGGTCTTGTGATACGTCACGAGACGCTGGAAATGCGCGTCGAGTGACCGTTTCAGATGCGGGGCGTTCTTGACCGTCAGGATGTAGTCGACCAGCAGGTTGTATTGCTGGATCTGCCGGGGCAGCCGTTGGGCGGGGGCCAGCCTTACCCGCCGCTCCGCTTCGTCGATGACCTGCACCGCCTGCTTTTCCGGCCATGCCACGTCCCACATATCGGCAAGCAGGCTCTTGCCGTTCATCAACGGCTGTTCGGCATCGAAATGCGCGAAGATCGACGCCTCCAGCGGCGCGACCTGTTCGATGCTGTCTACGGGCCACGCCCAGACATAGGCGATTTCCCACACATCAATCTGCCGGTTGGCAATCACGTCCGACCGCGCAGACGTCAGATGCCGCCGCACCCGCGCGCGAATGCCGTCAACAGACTGGCCGACATAAATCGGCTGTCCGTCCAGATCACAAAGCGCATAGACGCCGATCGCGTTTGTCAGCCGCTCCAGCGCGAGGCTGCGGAACGCCTGCGCGTCGATCAAGCGACGGCTCTGCGGGCTGCAAGCGCCAGCGCAGGGCGGAAAATCTGTGTGTCCAGATAGCGCACGATCGGGACAGCGACACCGTCGCCTGCGACCTTGTAGGCCTGATTATAGCGCTGGGGCATGGCAAAAGCATCGTCCAGCCCCATCAGACGCGCGACCTCGCGTGTGGACAACAATCGCGCGCGGGTCTTGTCGCCTTCGACCAGCAGAACCGTCTGGCGCGAGGACCCCCCGGCAGGCGTGCGCAAACAGCCCGCAACCCCGTCAAACCGGACCTCGGCACGCTGGCGTACCGCGCCAACAGCATCGGGGCGCCCGCGTTTGTAAAGAGTTCCGATTTCCAATTGCCCGGACTTGCGCGCCTGTTCGAGTTTCGCCCGGCTGGGTGCCGACATCATAGCCAGCAAACGTCCGATTTCGGCTTGCGGCAGCAACGGGGTGTCGGGCGCTTCGTCCAGGATCTGGTGCAGCGTGACGTTGCGCCGTGGCGGAGCCTCATGCGCCCACCAGACCCAGTTGCGCGCAATGTCACGCGGCGCGGTCGCCGCATAATCGCGCAGGCGCTTGCTGTGAAATGGCCCTGTTGCCACCGGGGTGGTCAGGCCCTCGCGCGGCAGATCGTTTCGCAGGCAGATGACGAACAGACGCGGCCGGCTTTGCGGAATGAACCGCGCGGCGTCGATCTCCAATCCGCCGAGCGCATAGCCAAGCGACGCCAAGCGGCGCAGGACACGGGTGAAATCGGCACCCTTGGCGCGTGATACCAAACCCGCGACATTCTCGAAGGCGATGATACGCGGAGCGAAACCGTCTTGCACCGCGCGCTCAATCACGTCCGCCCATTGTGTAAAGACGCCACTACGCGCCCCCGCAAGGCCTGCGCCCTTGCCGGCAAGCGAGAAATCCTGACAGGGACTGGACCCCCAGAACATGTCCAGCGGACGTTGCAACAGGGCCGGGTCAAGCATCGCCACATCGCCTTCGACCAGCGCGGTCTTGCCCCAGTTCCGTGCATAAACCGCACATTTCATCGGGTCGATGTCGTTGGCCAGCACGCAATCCCACGCGCTATCAAGCCCGGCGCGCACCATGCCACCGCCGCAGAAGAATTCGGCATATGTCGGTTTATCGTCGCGCGCTGCAGCCATATCCATGTCTACGTAAGCCGCCAAAAGCTGTCGAGCGCAAAGCGCTGCACCGGATAGGCATGCGCAAGGCTCACTCTGCCGCCTGCGCCTCCTGCGCGGCGATTTTGGCGGCATGCGCTTCGACCTGTTCGACGATATGTTCGATCATCGCCTCGTTGCCGAGTTTGTGGCTTTGTTTGCCTGCCAGATAGACCATGCCGTGACCTGCCCCCCCGCCGGTAAAGCCGACATCCGTCATCAGCGCCTCACCCGGACCATTCACCACGCATCCGATGATGCTGAGGCTCATGGGGGTCTTGATATGCTCCAGCCGCTTTTCGAGGGCCTCGACGGTCTTGATCACGTCAAACCCCTGACGCGCGCAGGAGGGGCAGGAGATGATGTTGACACCGCGATGGCGCAGGCCGAGGGACTTGAGGATCTCGAACCCCATCTTGACCTCTTCGACCGGGTCCGCCGAAAGCGACACGCGGATCGTGTCACCAATACCCATCCAAAGCAGATTGCCCATCCCGATGGCGGATTTCACCGTACCGCTGATCAGCCCACCCGCCTCCGTGATGCCGAGATGGATCGGCGCATCCGTCGCTTCAGCCAGTTGTTGATAGGCTGCGGCCGCCATGAAGACATCGGATGCCTTGCAGCTGATCTTGAACGCGTGAAAATCATTGTCCTGCAGGATCTTGATGTGATCGAGACCGGATTCCACCATCGCCGCGGGGCAAGGCTCTCCGTATTTATCGAGCAGATGTTTCTCCAAACTGCCGGCATTGACGCCGATCCGGATCGAGCAGTTGTGATCGCGCGCCGCCTTTATCACCTCCTTGACCCGTTTTTCGTCCCCGATATTACCGGGGTTGATCCGCAGGCAGGCCGCCCCCGCTTCCGCTGCTTCGATGCCGCGCTTGTAGTGGAAATGAATGTCTGCAACGATCGGAACGGATACTTCGGGGACGATCTGTTTCAGCGCCTTCGAGGACGCCTCGTCGGGCACGGAAATCCGAACGATGTCCGCCCCTGCGTCCGCCGCCGCCTGCACCTGTGCAATCGTCGCCTTTACATCCGTCGTGAGGGTGTTGGTCATCGTCTGCACGGTAATCGGCGCGTCGCCTCCGACGGGGACATTGCCCACCATGATCTGCCGCGACTTGCGCCGTTCAATATTGCGCCAGGGGCGAATGGGATTGTGCGACATGGGGCTGAGTCCCTTCAAAGGCTGTGGTACCTGATACCTAATCAGGACCACGGCGCGGTGCAATGCCCGGCTACTGCGTCTGGCAGGGGATCGCGGCGAGTGCCGAAGGTGTCATGGACGCGCTGAGATCGGCAAACATGCGGTTGAGCGAGCGATCGCCGCCCGGTGCAACAGGCTTGTAGAGTTCTGCAAGCGCTTCGCGGTGCAGCGGCAAATTCTTGGTAATGGTACCTGAACGGCCGACGGGTCCGTAGCATCCGCCATCCATTGCAAAATAGAGCGCACCGGATTCTCCGGTAAGAAGCGTAGGCGGCTCTTCCATGGCGGGAACGTCAAAGACATCGCCTTTTGTCATCGTTGCCTCATACAGGGTAGTCCCGTCTGCGGCCTTGACGCTGACCCAACTGTCATAGGCGGCAACCATGCGCAACGTGTCGACAGGTTCTTCGACGACCTGCGGCACCGGCGCGTCGGTCCCGCCGATGGAGCGGCTGACATCGTCGATGGCGAACTGCATGGCGGTGTCGATCAGCGGAGCATCCTCGGGGGCTGCGATAACCGGTGCGCTTATGGCGGCGGTGAAAACGCCGCTGGTGCGTGGATCAAGTGTCGCGATCGGCGCGTCACGGGCGACCAGCACGGGCACGTCCAGCGCCTGTGGCCGGTAAAGCCGGTCCAGTGCTTCGGCGCGCGGCGCGTCGACGGTGGCGATATCCGCATCTTGGTCCTGCGTCAGCGCACCCTGCAACGGATCGAGATCCGACAACACGAGCGGCGTCTGATCGACCGGCGAAACCTGCACACGCTGCACTTCTCTCAGCACGGTCCAGCCACCAAAGCTGATGGCCGCGATCAGCGCCACCAGCACAGCGGCAGAGCCGATTGCAGCAGGTTCGACATGGCTGAATATGCTGTCGCCTGTCGGTATGAAAGGTGTTGCGGGTCGGGCGAATATATCGCTGTCGGCGTGGCGGCTGAGGCGTTCCTCGCGCGACGGCTTCTTGATGACGGACGCTTCGGCAGACATGCCATGGGCGACGGAAAAGCCGGATTCGGTACAAAAGGATGCAAACGCCTCGTCAGGGTTCATGTGCAGGTAGCGCGCATAGGACCGAACGTACCCGGCGATGAAACCGGGCGTATCGAAAGCATCGGGGTCGGCATTCTCGATCGCCGCGATATAGGAAGCCTTGATCCGCAATTCACGCTGCACGTCGAGCAGGGATTTCCCCATCGTCGCACGTTCGCCGCGCATCACATCCCCCAGCCGCAATTCGAAAGCATCAAACCCTTTGGGTTCAGCTTCCTCTGCCTCAGCCTTACTGGAGGACCAACGCCCGATCATAGATATGCCCCAACTATCCCAACTGCCTGCTGGCCGTTTTCCACAATCGAATTTTCGATTCGTGGTCCGGCCTTATGATCAGATTAGCGTAGCATAAAGCAACAGCTATGCGAAATTTTAAGTAGTTAGCCAGCTTGCTCGGCGCGATTTAGCGCACATTGCGACCACAAATTGTCCATCGCCCGTACCAATGCGTCCATTTCGCGCGGGCCGTGGACCGGTGACGGGGTAAAGCGCAAACGCTCCGTGCCGCGCGGGACAGTGGGGAAATTGATCGGCTGCACATAAATGCCGTGATCCTGCAGCAGCATGTCGGACAGCAGCTTGGTGTGAACAGGGTTTCCAACCATAACCGGCACGATATGGCTGCCATGGTCGATGATCGGCAGCCCCATGCCTTTCAAGCGCAACTTCAATGCCTTGGCTTGTTCCTGATGCTTCTTGCGAAGCTCCGGCGCGCGCTTGAGAAAAGCAACCGAGGCCGCAGCCCCCGCCGCGACCGCAGGCGGCAGCGAAGTGGTAAAGATGAACCCCGGCGCGTAGGAGCGGATCGCATCGCACATCTTGGCAGAAGCGGCGATATAACCGCCCATCACACCATATGCCTTGGCCAGCGTACCGTTGATAATGTCAAGCCGGTGCATCAGGCGGTCCCTTTCGGCCACCCCTGCCCCACGCGGACCGTACATGCCAACGGCGTGTACTTCGTCGATATAAGTCAGCGCGCCGAATTCGTCGGCCAGATCGCAAATCGCCTCGATGGGGCCGAAATCGCCATCCATCGAATAGATCGATTCGAAGGCGATAAGCTTTGGTGCGGCAGGGTCATCCGCCTCCAGCAGCTCGCGCAGGTGGTCCACATCGTTGTGACGGAAGATACGCTTGGCACCGCCATTGCGGCGCACGCCTTCGATCATGGACGCGTGGTTGAGCGAATCCGAATAGATGATCAGCCCCGGAAACAGCTTTGGCAGCGTGGAAAGCGTGGCATCATTGGCAATATAGGCCGAGGTGAACAGCAAGGCTGCCTCCTTGCCATGCAGATCGGCAAGTTCCGCCTCTAGCCGCTTGTGATAGACCGTTGTCCCCGAAATGTTTCGCGTCCCGCCAGAGCCTGCGCCGGTCGCGTCCAACGCTTCTTTCATGGCGGCCAGCACCACAGGGTTCTGGCCCATCCCAAGATAATCGTTGCCGCACCAGACGGTTATGTCCTGCTCGGACCCGTCAGGCCGCGTCCATACGGCATGGGGGAACTGGCCATTGCGGCGCTCAATGTCGATGAAGGTCCGGTATCGGCCTTCATCATGCAGACGCGCAATCGCCTGATCCAGCTTTTCGGTATAATCCATTGCGCGTCTCCGTTTCTTTTTCCTGCGGTCATGTGACTTTGGTCACGCACCTCCACAATCAGTTAGAATGATTATAGAATGAGGCGTCTCGCTTCAATGGCAATAAACGGCACAGGTTGTCGCATCTTTGATCCAGATCAAACTTCGCGGCGAAACGCGCCGCAGGAAAGATCATCCTGCGGCGTTGGTGTTTTCAGGTGTTGGACTGCTTGGGATGCACGCCTAGACACTGCAAGCAAGGCTGATAGGGTCGCGCAAAACCAACACCCCCCGAGGAGCCTTTGCATGTCCGTGGACGCCATTCTGACCCGTATCGACCAAGAACTACCCGCCGCGACCGAGCGGTTGCTGGAGCTGCTGAGGATCAAGTCGATCTCGACCGATCCGGCCTTCAAGGCAGACTGCGATGCGGCGGCAGACTGGCTGGTTGCGAACCTGCAAGAGTTTGGCGTCGAAGCGGAAAAACGCCAGACACCGGGGCATCCGATGGTGGTCGGCCATGTCGGCGACGGTGGGCCGCATCTGCTGTTTTACGGTCATTACGACGTCCAGCCGGTCGATCCGCTGAACCTGTGGGACCGTGATCCTTTCGATCCACAGGTAGAGGACACGCCGGCAGGTCAGGTGATCCGGGGCCGCGGGGCATCCGATGACAAAGGCCAGCTGATGACCTTTATCGAAGCCCTGCGAGCCTGGAAGGCCGTCAAGGGCGATTGGCCGTGCCGCATCACCTTTTTTCTGGAGGGCGAGGAAGAATCCGGCTCTCCCTCGCTGGTGCCTTTCATGAAGGAGAACGCCGAAGAGCTGAAAACCGATCTGGCGCTGATTTGCGATACCGGCCTTTTCGAATCGCGCACGCCGGCCATCGTAACGATGCTGCGCGGATTGCTGGGCGAGGAACTGACAATCACCGCACCCGACAAAGACCTGCATTCGGGCATGTACGGTGGCATCGCGATCAACCCGATCCGTGTCCTGTCGCGCATCGTGGCGTCGCTGCATGACGATCAGGGCCATATTACGGTGCCGGAATTCTACGACGGCGTGCAGGAACTGCCCGATGAGATCGAAGCGCAGTGGCAGGGCCTCGCTTTCGACCACGCCGGGTTTCTGGGCGATGTCGGCCTTAGCACACCTGCGGGCGAACAGGACCGCATGCCGATCGAGATGATATGGTCGCGCCCGACCTGTGACGTCAACGGCATATGGGGCGGCTACAACGGGGACGGGTTCAAGACCGTTCTGCCCTCCATGGCGCATGCCAAGATCAGCTTTCGCCTTGTCGCCGGGCAGGATCCGCACGCCATTCGCGCCAGTTTCCGCGCGATGGTAGAAGGTATGCTGCCCCCCGATTGCACAGCGACATGGAAAGACCACGGCGCAAGCAGCGCCTCGAGTGCCGCCACGGACGCCCCCGCCTTTGACGCCGCGCGCCGTGCGCTGAGCGAGGAATGGGGCATCCCCGCCGCCTATGTCGGATGCGGCGGCTCGATTCCCATCGCGGGTCACTTCCAGAAAATCCTCGGGACGGAACCGATGCTGGTGGGCTTTGGCAAGGACAACGACCAGATCCATTCCCCGAACGAGAAATACGACATGGAAAGCTTTCACAAAGGCATCCGCTCCTGGGCGCGCATCCTTGACGCGATAACCTGAAAACCGTTCCGGGTCCGGTTATCAGCCACCAGAATCGCTGGCGTGGCGGCTGTGGGAGTGACCCCGCGCTGCCACGCCGAATATCAGATCAGGCCGTTGAACCGGTCTGGCAAGACATATTGGGTAGTATAATCGGGCCGGTCGAACTGATAGTAACCCGTTTCGCCGCGAGGCTTGAACGTGCGCTGCATCTTGCGACGCAAGCTGCGCAGATCAAAACCTTCGATCAGCTCCAGATCGGCGAAAGCCTCGAACACAGCGCGGTCCTCGCCACGTTCGGACGCAAACCAATGCCGGCCGATCGCCGTCTCCTTGACCGCCGCGCCGACCTCAGCCGTGACGGAATTGCGCCGGTCCATCGCAGCAACATAATTGTCGAAATCGCAATATTTGAGGTGCATCAGATAAAGTGCATCCGGCGAGAACAGCTTGCCGAACTGTGCAAAATGCCCGCCGCGCGACAGTTTCACCGGGGCAGAGACGACGCAGGGCTTGGAATAATGCGGTGCCGGTCGCACATGGCGGCGCGGTCCCAGAATGGTCTCGCCCACCGGCTCCGGCTCGATGTCGATGCGGTGGATGACCTCAAGACCCAGCGGGGTCAAAATGCGGCCTTCAGGCTGATCAGCCATGAACCCGGCAAGGTCCATGCCCGTCTGGGGATCCACCACAACCAATTCGTCCACGTCCCCCACGATCACGTGGCGGTAATATTTGCGCAATCCGCCGACGAGATTGTTCAGCAACCCCCAGCGCTTGATGTCGAAGTTCTTGTGCGCGTCACCGGGGATGCCGATAACGTTGCAGCCTTGCGCCAGCTCTGCCACTTGGGCCCCGCGTCCGTGATTGATGACATAGCAATTCTCGCGACCGAACTGACCGCCATAATGGCGCAGCCAGGCTGCCAGAAAAAACGCGTCATCGCGCACCATCGTTACCGCCGCCACTGTCTGCATTGCATCACCGCCCGTTATTCTTTTGCCTGCGCCTCGCAGGGTAACGGAGTGGATGCTACAAGAGAATCAGATTTTTCACGAGGACGCCGCTTTGATCCCACCCGACTTTGCCGAAACAGGCTTCCTCGCCCCCCGCGCCCCCAAAACGCCGATCACACGCTTTCAGGTTCTCGGCGAACGGTCATCCGGCACCAATTTCGTCAAACGTCTGCTGGGTCGCAACTCGGCGATGAAGCCGACCGAAGATCTGGGCTGGAAACACGGGTTTCCCCATTCGGTTGCGATTCCCCCGGATCTGGGCGTGGTGCTGATGGTCAGGCGTGCGGACAGCTGGGCCTTATCGATGCACAAAAAGCCGTGGCATACGATTCCCGCGATTCAAGAGTTGGAGTTTCAGAATTTCATCCGCGCGCGGTGGCAAACGGTTGTGGACCGTCCACGCTATTTCCCCGGTGCCGAGGCGCTGGGCGTAGTGGGCCAGCCCCTGCAACATGACCGGAACCCGTTGACGGGTCAGACATTTCCCAACCTGTTCGCGCTGCGCAAGGCCAAGCTTTATGGCCTTCTAAGTTATTTGCGGCGGCCTTGCACCTGCGTCCTGCTCAGCACCGAGACGGCGCAAATGGCCCCGGAGGCGACGCTGGATGCACTGCTGGAGGCATTCGACCAGCCGCAACGCGACGGCGCGTTTCAGCCTGTCCAAAAACGGTTGGGGGCCAAGTTTTTGGCAGCGGTGGACACGCGCCCCCAGACACCAAAGGCAATGGGAGCACACGGCATCCGGTTTTTGCGCAGTCAACTCGATCTGCGATTGGAAGCCGCCCTGGGCTATCGCTACGACGCCAACTGAAACGCAAAAAGGGACCGCATAATGCGATCCCTTTTGAAGCAGCGGTGGCGCGGTTGACGGGGCTCGAACCCGCGACCCCCGGCGTGACAGGCCGGTACTCTAACCAACTGAGCTACAACCGCCCGCTGCTGCATCCCCAAGGCCTTGGCCTCGAAGTGTCCGGTGGTAATATGGCCAGCACCTGCATGCGTCAAGCGGCAAACCAACCATTTTGTGGAAAAAATATCTGCCCCCACCGACCGGCATCCGTGTTGCCGGAATGGCTGGTTCTGCGCGGGTGTGATATCGGGTCTGGCATAAGGTGCAGATAGGCTTTGACGCTCCCTTTGTGCTGGTACAATGTCCGCCAACACCCTGAACTGGACATATCAAGCTGTGAAAATGCGTTACAAGCAGATCGCTGATAAAATACTGCATCCCCATCTCAAGTGGGTGCATTTTGATGGGCGGCGGCCATGGCTAGACACAAAGCACCCCAAGATCATTCTGACGCTGCAGTTCTTCGGCAAGGGTGTACGCGATCTGAATATTGCGGCGCACGGCAGGGATGGTACCGCCCTGCCCTGCCGAATCTTTGGAGCCGGAGAGCCGGTCGCAGGGCGGCAGGACTATGAAGACAGGCCCATCGGCCTGCGTAGCCGGGTCCGCTTGCGCGTCGATTTTCCCGCCGAGGGGCCGGTGACGCTCTATGAGACCGACACCGGCACCGAGCTTTTATCGCTTGATCCGCAGATCGTGTATCCAGCGTTTCTCTTTGATCTTGTTCAGGAACTTCACGGGGAATTCGCGCCTGATATCCTGAAGAATTTCGTCGAGACGGGGACGCTCTTCGGGCATACGGCGCTGCACGCGAGCTATTGGTTCGACACCGTCACCACGATCGAGCTCGCCTCCAAATTGCACGCGATGGCACGCAGCACATTGGCGCATCGCGACAATATCACCTGCGTCAGGGGCAATTCCGCCGAAGCTTTGCCCCGCGTGATCCAGAAACTGGACGGACCAAGCGTATTTTTCCTTGATGCCCATTGGAGCGGAGATGCCACCGTCGACTGGGGAAGTTCGCCGTGGGGCGGCTATCCGGTCGATACCGCACAGATCGAGGACACTGATCTGGAGAACGCGGACAGACAGGTGCCACTCATGCAGGAACTCAAGACGATCGCAACAGATCACGCCGCCCCTGCCATCGTCCTGATCGACGATTGGGCCGCTATCGGGCAAACGGACAACGGGTTCAAAGGTGAGGACTGGCGTAATCTGGACCGCCGCACGCTGACTGGATGGATGACGGAACATCCCCGCACACGCCGACACTTCCCCTTGGATGCAAAGCGCTACGTTTGGGTGCTGAACGCCAGTTGATACGTCTGCGCTCGTGCCCGAACACAAATCCCCTCGGCAGGGGTTGATAAGCTTGGAGAATGGTGGGTCGTGACGGGCTCGAACCGCCGACATCTTCGGTGTAAACGAAGCGCTCTACCAACTGAGCTAACGACCCGTCGGCTGCGTCTTAGCGCATGCTTGGCGCTGGCTTCAAGCCCTTTTCGCGCAGACAGGTCTGCACGCCTTCACGAACTTCGTAAACCACGCCCTGACCACCACCCATTTGTGATAAATCAGCCAGATCCCGACCTGTCAGGACCAGTCGCAGCATGCGGCTGGTGATGCCGTGGGTAACAAGGATCGCAGGCCCTGTCAGGTTCGTGACGAATTGTCGGCAGCGCGCTTGCAGCGCCGCGAATCCCTCGCCCCCTGGAGCCCGTTCATAGAGCGCGAATCCGTCGGAAACCTGCTCTTGCGCAATCAGGGCCGCGCGGTCCTGTCCGGCGAATGCGCCTAGACCTATTTCACTCAGCCGGTCATCGGTGCGGATATCGCTGACCCGGCCCCCCAGCGCGATAGCCGCTGTTTGAAACGCCCGTCCCTGCGGGCTGCTGAATGCGGTAAAGCTGTCCAGATCCAGCCCCCCGAGGATCGTCCGCTGGGCTTGCGCTTGCGCTATTCCGCGCTCCGTCAACGGGCTGTCGTATCGTCCCTGCAATCGTCCTTCGGCATTCCAGACCGTCTCGCCATGGCGCAGGATATAAAGGGGTGGATGAGGCTGCATGGCGCGGAATTCAGATCAAAAGCTGGATATGTCTGGACATATTAATGCCCCATCGTGGAAGCCAGTGAAAATCAAGATGCTTGACCCCTTCATTTCCATTTGTTCCAAACTGGAGTGCTATGAAAACCTTGACGTTCACGCCACAGATTCAAAGCGGTGCGAAACGGGAAAATGGTGGGTGATAAGAGATTTGAACTCCTGACATCTTCGATGTGAACGAAGCGCTCTACCACTGAGCTAATCACCCGTGGAAGCCGGATTAGACAATTCGCGCGCCCCCTGCAAGAGGGGCCGCGCAGAAATCAACCCGGCGAAAGTTCAGATATCGCTTTCGTCGGTAACCGTAGCTGCCGCGGTTTTCTGACGCAGTTTCAGGACCATGACGCGACCGTCTGCCAATTCTTTGGCGCGTTGCAACTTGATACGGCCAAGCGGCGGCAAGATCAGACCGCGGTTTTCGGCCAGGACATCGCCTATGACGGCCAGTGTTGCCTCGATGATGGGCTTGACCTGCGCCTTGTTCTTGCCCGTGCGTTCGGCCACACGTTCCGCCAGTTCCTTGTGGCGCATCTGCCGGTTCGTGACGACGGCTTGCAGGTTTTCATCAGCCGCCGGCGTCGGCGCGGTAGTGACCACGGAGGTATTGGCGTTTTCCGCTGTCGTCTTTGTTTTCGCCTCTGGGGCCGCTGTGCTGCGCGGGGCTGTTTTGGTGGTGGATTTCATCTGCTTTGCCTTGTGAATTTTTGTTATTCATTGCGACTCTGATAGCGCATTCCACAACATATAGCCAGCATTCGTTAATGCATCGCAACACTGTCGAGGAAACGATCAGCGGCTTAAATCACGATGTCGTTCCACAAACGCGTGACAGATGGATCATCGTTGGCAACAACCCGGTGGTCATGCGCCGGAATGCAAAACGCCCCACAAATTCATGCGGGGCGTTTCGATTTGTATCAATCTGGCCGCTTATCAGTGCGCCGTCTTGCCTTCGCGGTCTGACCGCGCTGCAAGTGCTGCTGCTGCGGCGGCCTCCTCGGCGGCCTCGTCCCATTCGATGGGTTCAGGGGCGCGCACCAGTGCATGCTTGAGCACTTCGGACACGTGGCTTACCGGAATGATCGTCAGCCCTTCCTTCACGTTGTCAGGGATTTCGGACAGATCCTTTTCATTCTCTTCCGGAATGAGCACCGTCTTGATGCCCCCGCGCAGCGCGGCGAGAAGTTTCTCCTTGAGACCACCGATCGGCATTGCGTTGCCGCGCAAGGATACCTCGCCGGTCATGGCGATGTCCTTGCGCACGGGGATCTGCGTCAGGACCGACACGATGGACGTCACCATCGCCAGACCCGCGCTTGGCCCGTCCTTGGGCGTCGCCCCGTCCGGCACGTGAACGTGGATGTCAATCGTGTCGAACTTCGTCGGTTTCACCCCGATTTTCGGGCTGATGGACCGCACATAGCTTGACGCGGCGTCGATGCTTTCCTTCATGACATCACCCAGCTTGCCGGTTGTCTTCATCCGGCCCTTGCCAGGCAGCTTCAACGCCTCGATGTGCAGCAGATCACCGCCCACCGACGTCCATGCCAAACCTGTTACCACACCGATCTGGTCATCCTGCTCGGCCAGCCCATAGCGATGCTTGCGCACGCCAAGGAAGTCCGAAAGGTTGTCGCTGTTGACGACCACGCGATCTTCTTCCTTGCGGATGATCTTGGTCAGAGACTTGCGCGCCACCTTGGCGATTTCGCGTTCCAGATTCCGCACGCCCGCCTCGCGCGTGTAATAACGGATCATGTCGGTCAGCGCGCTGTCCTGCAGCTCGAACTCGCTGGCTTTCAAGCCGTGGTTCTTGACCTGCTTGGTGATCAGATGCTGCTTTGCGATCTCGCGCTTTTCGTCCTCGGTATAACCCGCCAGCGGAATGATTTCCATCCGGTCGAGAAGCGGTCCCGGCATGTTATAGCTGTTGGACGTGGTCAGGAACATCACGTTCGACAGGTCGTATTCTACCTCAAGATAGTGATCCACGAAGGTGGAGTTCTGTTCCGGATCAAGCACTTCGAGCATTGCCGACGCAGGATCGCCGCGGAAATCCTGACCCATCTTGTCGATCTCGTCGAGCAGGATGAGCGGATTGGTAGTCTTGGCCTTTTTCAGCGCCTGGATGATCTTGCCGGGCATCGAGCCGATATAGGTCCGGCGGTGGCCGCGGATCTCGGATTCGTCACGCACGCCACCGAGCGAGATGCGGATGAACTCGCGTCCCGTTGCCTTGGCCACGGATTTGCCCAGCGACGTCTTACCCACGCCGGGAGGGCCGACGAGGCACATGATCGGGCCTTTCATCTTGGTCGAGCGTTGCTGCACGGCCAGATATTCGACAATCCGTTCCTTGACCTTTTCCAGACCGTAGTGGTCGTCATCCAGAACCTTTTGGGCTTTGGTCAGATCTTTCTTGACGCGCGACTTGACGCCCCACGGGATCGACAGCATCCAGTCGAGATAGTTGCGCACGACGGTCGCTTCGGCGGACATCGGTGACATGTTCTTGAGCTTTTTCAGCTCTGCATCCGCCTTTTCGCGCGCTTCCTTGCTGAGCTTGGTCTCGGCGATGCGACCTTCGAGTTCGGCGACTTCGTTTTTGCCGTCCTCGCCATCGCCCAGCTCCTGCTGGATCGCCTTCATTTGCTCGTTGAGGTAATATTCGCGCTGCGTCCGCTCCATCTGGGATTTGACGCGGGTCTTGATCTTTTTCTCGACCTGCAGCACGGACATTTCGCCCTGCATAAGGCCGTAAACCTTCTCAAGCCGCTCGGACACGGAAAGGGTTTCGAGAAGATCCTGCTTTTGCTCGACCTCGATGCCCAGATGGCCCGCGACCAGATCGGCCAGACGCGCAGGATCCGTCGCATCGCCCACGGCGGACAGCGCCTCTTCGGGAACGTTCTTTTTCACCTTGGCATAGCGCGCGAATTCGTCGCCCACAGACCGCAGCAGCGCCTGCGTGATCGCGGCGTCGCCGGGCATTTCGGTCAGGTATTCCGCCCGTGCTTCAAAGAAGTTGTCGTTTTCGAGATATTCGGTAATGCGCACCCGCGCCTGCCCCTCGACCAGCACCTTAACGGTGCCATCGGGCAGTTTCAGCAGTTGCAGCACATTGGCCAGCACGCCGGCTTTGTAGATGCCGTCGGACTGGGGGTCGTCCTCGCTCGGGTCGATCTGGCTGGACAGCAGGATCTGCTTGTCATCGGCCATCACTTCTTCGAGCGCGCGTACGGATTTTTCGCGGCCCACGAACAGCGGCACGATCATGTGGGGGAAAACCACGATGTCGCGCAGCGGCAGGACCGGATAGGACGCGTTCAGGGGTTCTTGCATGCTCTATTCCTTATCGTTGGCAAAACGGCACTGGTCCCTCATCGAGGCAACACTTGTCCGTCTCCTGTTCTGGACTGAGTATTTGTGTACCCTGCCCGCCTGTTTCAATCCCCCGTCTTCGGGGCTTGTTTATAACATGGCGCCGCTGGCATGCCCCTGCAACCGCAGACTGTCTTTCGGTGGATCGGATTTTAGGCTCATTTCTTGCGCGGCGGGCGACTCAAGATATTGTAAATGGCTTTGATTCGAACCGCGCACAGGGCAACGCGTTACGCTTTTCAACGCGACCCTCTTGATCCGTAACGCAATGCTTGAAACGAATCGTGACGGACGTTAGTTCTTTTAGAATTACACCAAACTTCGCTCAAGGAGCCTGTCTTTATGCCTGACGCTTTCATCTGCGACGCCGTACGCACCCCCATCGGACGTTACGGCGGTGCCTTGTCCGGCGTGCGCGCGGATGATCTGGCGGCGGCGCCGATCGCCGCGTTGATGGCGCGGCATCCCGATGTGGACTGGGCGCGCGTAGATGATGTCATCATGGGGTGCGCCAATCAAGCGGGCGAAGACAACAGAAACGTAGCACGCATGGCCGCGTTGCTGGCCGGATTGCCGGTGGATGTGCCGGGGATCACGGTGAACCGTCTTTGCGCGTCAGGTCTGGATGCCGTCGGGGCCGCCGCAAGGGCGATCCGTGCAGGCGACATGGATCTGGCCATCGCCGGCGGGATCGAAAGCATGAGCCGCGCGCCCTTCGTCATGCCAAAGATGGAAACTGCGTTTGGCCGCAACAACGCGGTCTATGACACCACCATCGGCTGGCGTTTCATCAACAAGAAGATGAAGGAACAATACGGCGTCGACTCCATGCCCGAGACGGCCGACAACGTGGCGGAAGACTATGGCGTCAGCCGCGCGGATCAGGACGCCTTTGCCTTGCGCAGCCAGCAACGCTGGGCTGCTGCCGACAAGGCCGGTGCCTTTGCCGAGGAAATCGTGCCGGTCACCATCCCGCAGCGCAAGGGCGATCCCAAGGTGGTAGAGCGTGATGAACACCCGCGCCCCGATACCTCCGCCGAAGCGCTGGCCAAGCTGCGCGGCATCAACGGGCCGGACAAGACAGTCACGGCGGGCAACGCGTCGGGTGTGAATGATGGCGCGGCGGCGCTGTTGATCGCGTCGAAAGCTGCGGCTGAGGCACATGGTCTGGAACCAATGGCACGCATCGTCGGCATGGCCGCTGGCGGTATCGCGCCGCGGATCATGGGCGCAGGTCCGATCCCTGCGTGCGAAAAGCTCTTGCAGCGGACCGGTCTGACCATCGACCAGATGGACGTGATCGAACTTAACGAGGCGTTCGCAAGTCAGGGCCTGGCCACCTTGCGGTCATTGGGCGTGGCGGATGACGATCCGCGGGTGAACGCCCAGGGCGGCGCCATCGCGATCGGTCACCCGCTGGGCATGTCCGGTGCGCGGCTGGTGCTGACGGCGGCCTATCAACTGAAACGGACCCAAGGTCGCTACGCGCTGTGCACGATGTGCGTGGGCGTCGGCCAAGGGGTTGCTCTCATTCTCGAAAGGGCCTGAACCATGTATGCACAGATGATCAAATCCGAGGCGACACAGGACGATCCGGCCCTGCTGGAAGCGTTTCAGGCGCGCATCGACGACAATCAAAAGATCGAGCCCAAGGACTGGATGCCCGAAGGCTATCGCAAGACACTGATCCGCCAGATCGGCCAGCATGCGCATAGCGAGATCGTGGGCCAGCTGCCCGAAGGCAATTGGATCACCCGCGCTCCTACCCTGGAGCGCAAGGCGATCCTGCTGGCCAAGGTGCAGGATGAGGCGGGCCATGGCCTGTACCTCTATTGCGCCGCCGAAACGCTCGGCGTCAGCCGGGACGAGCTGTTCGAAATGCTCCATTCGGGACGGATGAAATATTCCAGCATCTTCAACTATCCGACGCTGACATGGGCTGACATGGGTGCCGTCGGTTGGCTGGTCGATGGGGCCGCGATCATGAACCAGGTGCCTTTGCAGCGCACCTCTTACGGGCCGTACGCCCGCGCCATGGTGCGGATCTGCAAGGAGGAATCCTTTCATCAGCGCCAAGGTTACGACATCATGATGAAGATGTGCAAAGGCACCGACGCGCAAAAGAAGATGGCCCAGGATGCGTTGAACCGTCTGTGGTATCCCTCGCTGATGATGTTCGGCCCGTCCGATAAGGACAGCGTTCATTCCGAGCAGAGCATGGCCTGGAAGATCAAGATGAACACCAACGACGAGCTGCGCCAGAAATTCGTCGACCAGACCGTGCCGCAGGCGGAATACCTTGGCCTGAGCGTTCCTGACGAGAACCTGAAATGGAATGAGGAAAAAGGCGGTTACGATTTCTCCGAGCCTGACTGGTCGGAGTTTTACGACGTCCTCAAGGGCAACGGCCCCTGCAACACCGAACGTCTGAACACGCGCAAGCAAGCGTGGGCTGATGGCGCATGGGTGCGCGAGGGCATGTTGGCACATGCCGCCAAGAAACGCATCGCAAAGGTAGCCGCCCAATGAGCAGTCCCAGCCCCTCCGCCTATCCTGACACGCCGCCCCCCGACAAGGAGCCGAAACGCACAGGCGAATGGCCGCTTTGGGAAGTTTTCATTCGCGGTCAGCACGGCCTCAGCCACCGTCATGTGGGCAGCCTGCATGCCCCCGATGCGGAGATGGCGATCAAGAACGCCCGCGATGTCTATACCCGCCGCAACGAAGGCGTCAGCATCTGGGTGGTCGAGGCAGAGCGCGTGACCGCCTCCGCCCCCGGCGACAAGGAAGCGCTGTATGATCCGTCCAACAGCAAGGTCTACCGCCACCCGACATTCTTCGACATCCCCGACGAAGTGGGCCACATGTGATGGCTGACAACGCGCTGTTTCAATTCCTGTTGCGCATGGGCGACAACACACTGGTGCTCGGCCACCGCGTTTCTGAATGGTGCGGCAAGGCACCGGTCCTCGAAGAAGACATCGCGCTGGCCAATACCGCGCTGGATCTGATCGGCCAGACGCAGATGTGGCTGGGCTATGCGGCAGAGCTGCAGGGCGAGGCTAAGACAGCCGATGACCTAGCGTATCTGCGCGACGTCTGGGATTTTCGCAACCTTCTGATGCTGGAGCGGCCCAACCTCGACTTCGGCCACACGATGATGCGCCAGTATCTGTTCGACGCCTATCATCATCTGCTGTTGGGAAAGCTTGCCGGATCCAGTGATCCGCGCGTGGCGGAGATTGCCGCCAAAAGCGTGAAGGAAGCCGCCTATCACCTTGACCGTTCAGGCGAAACTGTCGTGGCCCTTGGTGATGGCACAGCCGAAAGCCACCGGCGGATGCAGGACGCGCTGGACCTGTTGTGGCCCTTCGCGGGTGAGATGTTTCTGGCCGACGATGTTGACGACGCGATGGCGGCGGCAGGCATCGCCCCCGAGCTGGCCGCTCTCAAGGCCGAATGGGAATCGTCGGTGCGGGCCACGTTGCGCGATGCTTCGCTAACGGTCCCTGACGATGACTTTGCGCATAAGGGGGGCAAGACGGGGCGTCAGCACACCGAACATCTGGGGCATATGCTGGCACAGATGCAGTTCCTGCAACGTGCATACCCCGGCGCGAGCTGGTAATCGTGGCGCGCCCTGATACGGCGACTGTCTGGGGCTGGCTCGACCAGGTGCCGGATCCGGAGATTCCGGTGATCTCTGTCGTCGATCTTGGTATCATCCGCGATGTGGCGTGGGATGATGACACGCTGGAGGTGGCCATCACGCCGACCTATTCCGGCTGTCCGGCGACCTCCATGATCAACATGGATGTGGAAACCGCCCTGCGCGATCACGGCGTCGAGAAAATTCGGCTGCGACAGCAGATTTCGCCACCCTGGACGACCGACTGGCTGTCCGCCAAGGGCCGCGCGAAGCTTGAGGAGTACGGTATTGCGCCGCCGAACGCGGCAGGCGGACCCGAACATTGCCCGCAATGCGGATCAAAGGATGTAGAGAAGGTCAGCCAGTTCGGTTCGACCCCCTGCAAGGCCCACTGGCGCTGCCTCAGCTGTCTGGAGCCGTTCGACTATTTCAAATGTATCTGAGGACACATATGGCGCGTTTCCATCCCCTGAAAGTCACCGATGTCCGCAAGACGATCCGCGATGCGGTCGTCGTCAGCCTTGAGGCTCCCGAAGGGTTCGACTTTACCCAGGGCCAGTACCTGACTTTCCGGCGCGAGTTCGACGGGCAGGAATTGCGCCGGTCCTATTCGATCTGCGCGGGTCTGGACGACGGCATTCTGCAGGTCGGGATCAAGCGGGTCGAAGGCGGTGCGTTTTCGACATGGGCCAACGAGGCGCTGCAAGCCGGCGACACTTTGGAAGCGATGCCGCCGATGGGGTCGTTCCACACCGGCCTCGACGCCAGCGAGGCGCGGCATTATCTGGGCTTCGCGGGCGGATCGGGGATAACTCCCGTCCTGTCGATCCTGCGCACGGTTTTGGCGCGCGAACCGAAATCGCGGTTCACGCTAGTTTATGCAAACCGCGCGGTGAACACGATCATGTTCCGCGACGAGCTTGAGGATCTGAAAAACAACTACATGGGCCGCATGAATGTGATCCATGTCCTCGAATCCGATGCGCAGGAGATCGATCTTTTTGCGGGCCGCGTAGACGAAGAGAAATGCGCGCGTCTTTTCAAGACATGGATCGACATCGAAACGGTCGATACCGCGTTCATCTGCGGACCGGAGCCGATGATGTTGGGGATTGCGAAGGCGTTGCGCGATCACGGGCTGGACGATGCGCAGATCAAATTCGAACTCTTCGCCTCTGCCCAGCCGGGCCGCGCGAAAATGCGCGCCGTGTCCGACGCCGCCACCAATGCCGACGCGCTGACAGAGGCCACGGTCATCATGGACGGCACCTCGCACAGCTTCAGGATGCCCAAAGATACCAGCCTGCTCGACGCGGCGCTGGAGAACGCGCTGGATGCGCCTTACGCTTGCAAGGCGGGTGTCTGTTCCACCTGTCGCGCGCGGGTGACCGAAGGCGAGGTGGAGATGCAGACCAATCATGCGCTGGAGGATTACGAGGTTGCCGCAGGCTATGTGCTGACCTGCCAGTGCTATCCGCTGAGTGACAAGGTGGTGTACGATTATGACCAATGACGCGATGGACATCGGTGACTATCTGGCAGCAGGCGGCAAGCTGACGTCGCCGGGCAATGTGCCGCCGCGCTACCGCGCGGAGCTGATGCGCATGATGGCGATTTTCGTGGACAGTGAACTCGCGGGGGCTGCCGGGTTCGCAGACGTGATCAACGCAGGCCCCGGCGTCAAGGAACGCATCGCCGCGGCGAAGATCGTGCTGGAAAAGACCGATCATGCGGAACGGGTGCTGCGCATCATGGGTGAATTCGGGGCCGACACCGAACGTTATGTGGACCACCACCCCTGGACGCAACGCCTGCCCCGCGAGGCGGGACTGGACAGCAAACGGCTTCAGGGTGACATGCGTCTTCCCGTGTTCAACTATCCGCTCGATGGCTGGGGCGATGCGGTGATGATGAACCTGCTGATGGGCGAAGCGACGGTGATGCAGCTTGCCGATTACAAGGGGCTTTCCTATCAGCCGCTGGGCGATGTGTTCCGCGACGTGTTGCCAGTGGAAAGACGGCACGCCGAACTCGCCATGGAAGGGCTTGAAAAGCTAGGTGCCTCGGATGCCCTGCAATCGAGCGCCGAGTATTGGTGGCCGCGTGTCGCTGCCAGTTTCGGCCGCGGCGACACGGCCCGCGACGAAGCCTTGCGAAAACTCGGCCTGCGCCATTCGACGAATGACGAGCTGCTGGCAAGGTGGCGTGAAAGCGCGGGACAAAAGCTGACTTCATTGGGCCTGAACGCCCCCGCCTGAGGAGGCCGCACATGACCATACATCCCGTCGAATCCTTTGCCATCGGACGCTGGGTCGCCCCCGGCCCGGATGCCCGCCCGATCGAGAGCGCCATAACCGGTGAGGTCATCGCACAGGCAGGCGGCGGATCGCTCGACATGGCGGCGATGCGCGATCACGCGCGCGTCAAAGGCGGTACCGCCTTGCGCGCGATGACGTTTCATGATCGCGCCCGGATGCTCAAGGCGCTGGCGACCCATCTGAACGAACACAAGGAAATCCTTTACGAGCTGTCCTTCGACACCGGAGCGACCCGCGCCGACAGCGCGGTCGATATCGACGGCGGGATCGGCACGATGTTCGTCTTTGCCGCCAAGGGGCGACGCGAAATGCCGGATGCCCGCGTCTATCTGGACGGCGAGCCTGAGCAGCTGGGCCGCACCGGTGCCTTCATGGGTCAGCATATCTGCACACCGCTGCAAGGGGTCGCGGTCCATATCAACGCATTCAACTTTCCTGTCTGGGGCATGCTTGAAAAACTGGCCCCGACGCTTTTGGCTGGCGTGCCCGCCATCGTGAAACCCGCGACCGCGACGTCTTATGTAACAGAAGCCTGCGTGCGCCTGATGATCGACAGCGGGATCCTGCCCGACGGCGCGCTGCAACTCGTATCGGGTGGTCTGGGCGACATGCTGGATCTTCTGGATGCACAGGACGTGGTCAGTTTTACCGGCTCGGCGGAAACCGCGCTGTTGTTGCGGTCGCGGCCGCATCTGCTGCAACATTCCGTGCGGTTCGTCGCCGAACAGGACAGCCTCAATGCCTCCGTGCTGGGCCCCGATAGTGGCCCCGACACGCCGGAGTTCGATCTGTTCATCAAGGAAGTTCACCGCGAGATGACGGTAAAGGCGGGTCAGAAATGCACCGCGATCCGCCGGATCATGGTGCCACAAGCCCACGAGGACGCCGTTATCGCCGCGCTGAAGGCGCGTCTGGAGAAGACGGCAATTGGCAACCCGCGCGACAAGGATACGCACATGGGCGCGCTGGTCTCGCAATCGCAACGCCGCGATGTGCTGGGCAAGGTCGCAGCGCTTGCCCATGAAGCAAGCCAGGTCAGCGGCACACTGGAAGGGTTCGCCGTATCGGGGGCGGATGCGGTGCGGGGGGCATTTGTCCCGCCGATGCTGTTCCATTGCGCCGACCCCGACGCCGCAGAGGTCGTGCACAGCGTCGAGGCGTTCGGCCCCGTCAGCACGGTCATGGGCTACCGCGACGTGGATCACGCCTGCGCGCTGCTCAATCGCGGCGGCGGGTCGCTGGTGGCCTCGGTCATCACGCGCGATGGCGATGTGGCCCGGCAAATGGTGCAGGGGGCGGCGGCATGGCATGGGCGGCTTTATTTCAACAGCCGCGACAGCATGAGCGAGGCGACCGGCCACGGCGCGCCCCTGTCCCATATGGTGCATGGTGGACCGGGCCGTGCCGGCGGCGGCGAGGAACTGGGCGGCGTGCGTGGTGCCTTGCATTACATGCAGCGGACCGCCATTCAGGGCAGCCCCGACATCCTCACCGCAATCAGCGACCGCTGGGTACCGGGGGCACGTGAAATTGACGCGGGCGTGCATCCGTTCACCCGCAAGTTCGGTGATCTGGAAATCGGTGAGACACTCAACAGCGCGTCGCGACAGGTTGCGCTGGACGATATCGAAACCTTTGCCCATTTCACCGGGGACACGTTCTATGCCCATATGGACGATGCGGCGGCCAAGGCGAACCCGTTCTTTCCGGGCCGGGTCGCCCACGGCTATCTGCTGCTGAGCTTTGCGGCGGGGCTGTTCGTCCAACCCGATCCGGGTCCGGTTCTCGCCAATACCGGGCTGGACAATCTGCGCTTCATGAAGCCGGTCTCTCCGGGAGACAGCATCAAGGTGCGTCTGACCGTCAAGGCAAAAACGCCGCGCAACGATGACTACGGTGAGGTCCGCTGGCACGTGACGCTGACCAATCAGGACGACGAAAAGGTCGCAGAATACGAGCTTCTGACGATGAATGCGTTCTGAGACCTGATCAGGCGTTCACCGGGCTGCATCGCGCAACAGCGCTTGGATCTGCCGTCCCTGACCCGCGCTCAATTGCCTCATGCGCAACCATTGGCGTGTCAGCGCGCGGCGCAGGGACTGAAACGCGGACCGGCCTCGCCTAGATCGGGTCAATATCGCCCATGGCGCGGTTCGCGTGGAAATCGGCCTGCCATGCGGCAAACCGCCCCCCGGCGATGGCCGCGCGCATACCGTCCATGATGTCCTGATAATACTGTAGGTTGTGCCATGTCAGCAGCATCGAGCTGATGATCTCCTGACTGCGGAAGACGTGGTGAAGATAGGCGCGCGAATAATTGCTGCAGGCAGGACAACTGCAGGCCTCGTCCAGCGGGCGGGGATCGTCCATGTGGCGCGCATTCTTGATGTTCAGCACGCCGTGGCGCGTGAATACCTGCCCCGTGCGGCCCGACCGTGACGGAAGAACGCAGTCCATCATGTCGATGCCACGCGCCACGGCCCCGACGATGTCATCGGGCTTGCCCACGCCCATGAGATAGCGCGGCTTTTCCTCGGGCAGCTGATCGGGCGCAAAGTCAAGACAGTCGAACATCGCCGCCTGCCCCTCGCCCACGGCCAGCCCACCGACCGCGTAGCCGTCAAAACCGATCTCGCGCAGGGCTTGCGCCGACTGCTCGCGCAGATCGCGGTCCAACCCGCCTTGCTGGATACCAAAGAGCGCATGACCGGGCCGGTCGCCGAACGCGGCCTTGGACCGCGCGGCCCACCGCATCGACATTTCCATGCTTCGTGCGATCGCGTCGCGATCCGCAGGCAGCGCGGGACATTCATCGAAACACATCACAATGTCCGATCCAAGCAGCGCCTGAATCTCCATCGACCGCTCGGGCGTCAGGTTGTGTTTGGATCCGTCGATATGGCTTTTGAACGTCACGCCTTCTTCGCTGAGCTTGCGCAGCCCCGCGAGGCTCATCACTTGAAATCCGCCTGAATCAGTCAGGATCGGACCGGCCCAGTTCATGAACTTGTGCAGCCCGCCAAGGTTTGCAATCCGCTCCGCCGTGGGACGCAGCATCAGGTGATAGGTGTTGCCCAGCAGAATGTCCGCACCCGTGGCCGAGACGCTTTCGGGCAACATCGCCTTGACGGTCGCCGCAGTTCCCACCGGCATGAACGCAGGTGTTCGGATGTCGCCGCGCGTGGTGTGAATGACACCGGAGCGGGCATGGCCGTCTGTGGCCTGGAGGTCAAAGGAAATTGTCATGATTGGCGCATAGCGCTCCGCCGGTTGCCGCTCAAGCCGTTCTTTGCCATGGGCAGGCTTTTGGCAACAACACATCCGACATGATCGGACCTCGACCGATGACCGCGCGGGTCATGGAACCGATGCAAAAACCTTTGAGGTGTTGATCCTGTCATCGCAGCGACGGCTGCTTCTGGACAAAAAATCTTGCTTTCGGGGGCGGGATTGCTGCACACACTGAGCCTGACTTCATTAAGGAACGTCCGCGTGGATATTGAAGAATTTTTTCTGAACCTTTTGGAAAACAACCTTGCCTGGCTGTTGTTTGCGCTTCTCATCGTCGTCTTGGTATTCAAGGCGGTCAAGATCGTGCCGCAATCGGAACAACATGTGGTCGAACGTTTTGGCCGTTTGCGATCGGTGCTGGGGCCGGGAATCAATATTATCGTGCCGTTCATCGACCGGATCGCGCACAAGATCTCGATCCTCGAGCGTCAGTTGCCCACCACCAGCCAGGACGCCATCACCCGCGACAACGTATTGACACAGGTGGACACCTCCGTTTTCTACCGCATCATAGAGCCGGAAAAGACCGTCTACCGCATCCGTGACGTGGATAGCGCCATCTCGACTACAGTCGCGGGTATCGTACGCGCCGAGATTGGCAAGATGGACCTCGACGAGGTGCAGGCGAACCGTAATGCCCTGATCACCACGATCAAGGCGATGGTCGAGCACGCGGTAGATGACTGGGGGATCGAGGTCACGCGGGCCGAAATCCTCGACGTCAATCTTGATCAGGCGACCCGCGCCGCGATGATGCAACAGCTTAACGCCGAACGCGCGCGGCGCGCGCAAGTGACCGAGGCAGAGGGCAAGAAACGCGCGGTCGAGCTTGCTGCGGACGCCGAACTTTATGCGTCCGAGCAGACCGCAAAGGCGCGCCGTGTGCTGGCTGACGCAGAGGCCTATGCCACGCAGGTCGTAGCCACCGCCATAAACGAGAACGGGCTGGAGGCGGCGCAATACCAGATCGCGCTGAAACAGGTCGAGGCGCTGGGCGCACTTGGGGCCGGTGCGGGCAAACAGACGGTCGTGATTCCCGCCCAGGCAATTGACGCTTTTGCAGATGCGTTCAAACTGCTGAAAGGACGCGGCTGACAATGGAACAGATCGCAACGACGTGGTGGATATGGCTATGCCTGTCGCTGGTGCTGGCGCTGATCGAATTACTGGTCCCCGCGACGGTCTTTCTGGGTTTCGCGCTTGGCGCGCTGGCGACAGCGGTGCTTGTGGCGGTTCTGCCGGTGTCCAACATACCCGCTCTGCTGGCGATGTTCGCGCTGGCCTCGCTGATTGCGTGGCTGGTGCTTCGGTTGGCATTCCGCCGTCAGTCCAGCGGCGCGCGGATCGTGAAACGCGACATCAACGAAGGCTGAGATAATGGAAAACCGCCGCCTGACCACGGTGTTCGAGATCACCGGGTCCGTTTCCGCAATGGTCTACGCGCTGCTGATCGCATCGAACACGGGCAATGAGATCTTCGGATTCTCGCTTTTGCTGCTTTCGGCCGGCCTTTTTGCCGCCTGGGCTCTGATCGACCGGCGTTGGACCTTCCTGATGCTGCAAGCGTTTTACGGTGCCTCGGCGATTATCGGTTTGATACGCTGGGCTTGAGCGCCCCCTCTGGACGCTGCCGGCTTCAATCCCTATATAAATGCTCAGGAACTGATGCGAGGCGCAGATGAACGATACTTCTCCCCCCCTCCAAGGTGCGCCGCTGATTGCGCCCTCCACCACGGATCATCCGCTCTACGAGCAGGTGGCGGACGCGTGCCGCTCTGTCTATGATCCTGAAATTCCGGTGAATATATTCGAGCTCGGCTTGATTTACACCATAGACATCAATGACGAGAACGAGGTTCGGATCAAGATGTCGCTGACCGCGCCGGGCTGCCCGGTGGCCGGCGAGATGCCCGGTTGGGTCGCCGACGCGGTCGAGCCTATAGCGGGCGTCAAACAGGTAGACGTCGATCTTGTCTGGGAGCCGCCCTGGGGCATGGACATGATGTCCGACGAGGCGCGGCTGGAACTGGGATTCATGTAGGCGATCGCCGTTCTTGCGCGGATTGCCCCTTCCTGCGACATTGACCGCAAAACAGGAGGTCGCATGGGCAGTTGGGCCATTTTCACGGGCGACATTGTCGATTCCACCACGCTTGATACCGCGACGCTTGACGCGATCTTCGACGGACTGGTCCAAGCTGCTGCCGAGATCGGCAGTTGGCAGGACGGTCCGGTTCCCTTTGCGCGGTTTCGCGGTGACGGCTGGCAGATGGCAATGTCGCCGCATTTCAGCTTTCGCGCCTTGATCTTGTTGCGCGCCGCCGTGCGGTCGCAGGGCAAGCGGCTGGACACGCGCATAGGTGTCGGCATTGGCGCGGGCGATCTGGCGGGTGGTGATCTGGCCCGTGCCGAGGGGCCTGCCTTTGTTGCGTCGGGGCGCGCGCTGGACGTGATGACGCGCGGTGCCCGGATGCGGGCACCAGACGGACCGCTGGCCCTGCGCGCAGCGCTGCCGCTGGCAGACCGGGTCATTCAGGGCTGGACGCAACGCCAGGCGCAAGTCGCAGCGGGCCTGATCGTGCCGGAAGCACCTGCGCAATCGGCCGTGGCAACACCGTTGGGTATTTCACGTCAGATGGCACAACGGCACGCAGATGCCGCCAGCGTCGATGCCATTTTGGAGGTCTGCACGCTGCTGGAGGCCAAGAATGTCAACTGAATTGTATTGCTTATATGAAAAGCAACATTTTTTGAATAGACCACAAGAGGCCGCATGCCCCCCGAACTGATTGAAACCTTTATCGCCTTGCTGACCGCGCATCTGCTGGCCGATTTCGTGTTCCAGACAACCGGCATGGTGCTGCGCAAACATCGCCCCGAAATCCTGCTGATGCACGGGGTGCATGTGTTCGCGCTTGCCGCCTTGTTCACCGGTGGGGCGTGGATGCTCGCCGGGGCGATCGCCCTTAGCCATATCGCCATCGACGCGATCAAGGTACATCTCGCGCCCGACAGCCTGCGCACCTATCTGACGGATCAGGCCGCGCATATCGCGATCCTTGCAGGGGTCGCCCTATGGGTTCCTGCCGAAATCTATGCCCCCGTCTGGCCAATGCTGAACCCTACGGGAATCATGACAGCATTGATCCTGAGCGGCCTTATCGCTGCCACCCTTGGTGGCGGCCCTGCCGTCGGTCACATGATGCGCGCCTACAAGGAAGCCGCGCAGCCGCAGGGGCTTGAGAACGCCGGTCGCATCATCGGGTTGATGGAACGTGGCCTGATTTTTCTGATGGTGATGATCGGGGAACCCACCGGCATCGGGTTCCTGATCGCGGCGAAATCCATCTTGCGGTTCGATACCGTTTCAAAAGACCAGAAAATGAGCGAATACGTCATCATCGGCACTCTGGCGTCATTTGGATGGGCACTGGCCGTCGCGTTTGCCACAACCGCCGCCCTGTCGGCGCTGGGCTATTGAGATCGCGGCCCATCACCCCTATCTTGTCCTCAAAGGAGTGCGTTTCATGTTCGGTATCCCAGGCAAGCAGGCGGTCAGCATAACCCCCCGTGCGGCCAAGCAAATCACCAGGCTGATGACGTCGGCAGGCCACGCGGGCCTGCGTATCGGCGTCAAGAAAGGCGGATGTGCAGGTATGGAATACACGATGGAATATGTCGAAGTGACCGACCCCAACGACGAGATCGTCGATCAGGACGGCGCGCGCGTGATGATCGCGCCGATGGCGCAGATGTTCCTTTTCGGCACTGAAATCGACTATGAAACGTCGTTGCTGGAATCGGGGTTCAGGTTCAACAATCCCAACGTGACAGAGGCCTGCGGCTGCGGCGAATCGATCAAGTTCGACGAAAGCCTCACTGCAAAGTAATTCTTGTTGCAGCGGACATCGCCTTTGGCCAATGAGCTGTGCGGCGGTCTGTCCGATCTGACGACTCGCGGGAGGTGCGCTGGCATGCCACTCTCTCCGGGTGGCGTCATCTTTGCCTTGCCGCGTTCTGACACGCTCGAAAAACTCCGTCAGGTCTGTTTCAGATGCACGTAGGTTTCTTCGTACCGCTTGGAAAGATGCGCGCCCGCAAGTATCTTTTCGCCTGAGCGCAAGGGAGCCACGTTCGTCTCGTAGCTGGGATTAAAAAACAGCGGAATGGATATCCGTTCGGCGGTGCCGCCCACGACACGGTGCGGCGTCGCCTTGATGAGCCGGTCGGTCCACAATTCCATCATCTCGCCGAAGTTGATGATGAAAACGCCAGGCGGTGCGCTTAGCGGGATCCAGCCGCCGCCTCGCTGTCGGACCTCCAACCCCGGTGATCCGTCTGTCGCCAGAAGGGTCAGGCATCCGTAATCCGTGTGGGCTGCGATCCCGAAATCCCGCGATCCTGCCCAATCGGGGCGTTCAGGATAGTAATTGCCCCGCAGCAATGCCATCGGCTCAGCGAAACCCTGGTCGAACGTTTGCCGAGGGGCCCCGATGCAGACCGCCACCCCCCGCAGCACATCTAGCGCCACGGCGCAGGCGTCGTCGTAATAGGCCCGTATCACCGCCGCGAATGTATCGTCCGGCCAGAGGTTCGGCGCATAAAAACGGCTCTCCAGACGCGGGTGACCCTCTGGCAGGGTCAGACCACTGTCGAAGAATTGCTTGTAATCGGGGTTGGCCTGTTGATCTACCTGCTCTGATCCCGCAGCCCCCCAACCGCGGTTCGAACCGGTACGCGCCATGTCAAACCGGCGCTTGAATGCCTCGGGCTGCTTGAAGAACGCGCGGTAGGTTTCGATGACCTCGACCACCCGCGCCGCCGGCAGCGCCGTATTGTGGATGGTCGCAAATCCGACCTCCGTGGCCGCCTTTCGCATCGCGGCCAAAGCGTCGACATCGCCTCGCACAAGTCGCGCCAAATCAATCCGAGGGATCATGCCGTTCTCCTGTCCGTGCCACCGGCTATCCGTTGCCGCACCGCGCCCCGGATGCTAACAAAGCGTATGTAACGTAGTGAGGTGTGGATGCGACGTAAACTGGCCGCCGGCAACTGGAAAATGAACGGCAGCGCCTCTGCCCTCGCTGAACTCCACGCGCTTCTCCCCCTGCTTCCGGAGATGCCCCCCGACATCGTGATCTGCCCGCCCGCGCCGCTTCTTTACAGAGCTTCGGCAGCGGCGCAGGGCACGCCGATCAGCATCGGCGCTCAGGATTGCCACATGCAACAAAGCGGTGCCTTCACCGGCGACGTGTCCGCTGCGATGATTGCCGACGCGGGGGCCACCCATGTGATCGTCGGGCATTCGGAGCGACGGGATGCGCATGAGGAATCCAACGGCGACGTGCGCGCCAAGGCACGGCAGGCCTGGGCCGCCGGTCTGACCGCCATCATCTGCATTGGCGAAAGCGGGGACGACCGCGAAGCGGACAACACGCTCGACATCATCGGAGGTCAGCTTTCTGGCTCGCTGCCCGATCATGCGACCGCGGCCAACACCGTCATCGCCTATGAACCGATCTGGGCCATCGGCACCGGCGTGGTCCCGACGCTTGATCAGATCGTCGAAGTCCATGACTTTATCCGCGACCGCCTCATCACACGTCTTGGCGGGGAAATCGCCGACGGCATCCCCCTGCTTTATGGTGGATCGGTCAAGCCCGAGAATGCCGACACCATCTTTCGCGCTGCCAACGTGGATGGAGCGCTTGTTGGCGGCGCGTCTCTCAAAGCAGCCGACTTTGCCCCCATCATCGCCGCCTTGGCGCAAAGCTGACGGCAGGTCACCGGAATTTCCGGAAATTCCGGCCCGATTTTTTCAAAAATCGGACCCCCACATCTGGTGATGATCTGCGGACCCATCATCAATGTCGGCCGCCGATGAAGCCATGATCGGGATATAGTGCACCATGATCAGAAAGACGAACAGCTCCGCGAGGAATGGCAGTGCCGCACGGACAACCGACATCATCAGCATGTGGGCCACGCCGGACGTGACGAACGGGTTCAGCGCGACAGGTGACCGCCGAGATCTGCTGCGGGAGTTGTTCGTCCGTCAGGACGTGCTTGCGGACCAGCGCGTAGGCGATGATGAGCATCAGTGTGACGGTCAGCTTGCCCGCGGCAAAGTCAGTATCGCGCGTTTCGGGGTGGAAGAAGACGCTGAACAGGGCGAGGGCAAATCGAAAATGCTGGAAACATTGGTGAACTGTTCGATCTCGGACAACGACGCCGCGGCCATCTGAACGTCGCCTTGCAGCCTCGCCTGAAACACCTTGTCATCGTCATAAAGCGTTGAGTTCGCCAATGTTCTCCGCTGCGCGGTCTGGTGTGCCGTGCTCGGAAAACTGCAAACCATTCTGCGCAAACGACCGGATCGTCCTGCGCCCAAGGCAACGCCGGTTGCGCGCATGATACCGCCCTGACTTCACTGGCGGGAACATCCCAGGGAGTCTGAGGGACAGCGTCCCTCATCAGCAGAATAAAATCGCGTCGCGCGCCAGCGCGCCTCCCGGATCACAGCGGCAGCATTGTTGTCGACTTGATCTCTTCCATCGACAACAGCGCCGTCACATTATGCACCCGCACCTCCGAAATAAGTGCCTGATAGAACCGGTCATAGGCGCGCGCGTTCTCGACCCGGACCTTGAGAATATAGTCGATATCCCCCGCAAGCCGGTGCGCCTCCTGCACCTCGGGCCGGTCATTGAGCGCCCTAAGAAAGGACGCCTGCCAGCTCGCATCATGCTCGGACGTGCGGATCAACACGAAAAAACACGCCTCGAATCCCAGCGCGTCAGCATCAAGCACCACCGTCTGCTGTCCGATCACTCCGGCGTCCCGCAGCTTGCGAATCCGGTTCCATACCGGCGTCTTGGACGACCCCACCGCCTTTGCGATATCATCCAGCGACTGGCTTGCGTCGCGCTGCATCTCTCGCAGAATTTTCCTGTCCACGTCATCAATCCGGACGCTCATTCCGATATTCCTTCCGTTATGGGAAACAGGTTCCGATCCGTCAGTCAGATGGAACAAATGTCCTTATCTGCGCGGCCATCTGGCGCAATATCGGAAATATTTCCTATATTGAGGCAAGTCAATTACAGGACGGCCACACATGGATCACTTTCCGATTTTTCTCGCAACCCAAGACCAGCACATCGTTCTGTCGGGCGGCGGCGAGGCGGCGTTGGCCAAGCTTCGTCTGCTGCTCAAGACGCGCGCGCGCATTTCGGTTTTTGCCGTCGATCCTGATCCAGAGATTGAACGGCTGGAGAACGAAGGTCGGCTGACGCTGCATCGTCGCGCCCTGCAACACGGCGACACGCTGTGCGCGCGGCTCTTTTATGCTGCGGACGAGGACGCGGTCGAAGATGCCCGCACCGCCGCCATCGCACGCGCATCGGGTGCGTTGGTAAATATCGTCGACAATCTGCAGGACAGCGCCTTCATCACGCCCGCCATCGTGGACCGTGATCCCGTGACTATTGCCATCGGCACCGAAGGGGCGGCCCCTGTTCTCGCGCGTGCGATCAAGGCCGATCTCGAAGAACGCCTGCCTGCGACGCTGGGTACGCTGGCCCGCATCGGCAAAGGCTTTCGCAAACTGGCCGAAGCGCTGCCAATGGGCCGCCCGCGTCGCGACTTTTGGCGGGACTTCTATTTTCGCGCCGGTCCAGCAGCGATGAATGAAGGGGAAGCCCGCGTGCGCCCTGCGCTCGGCTCCCTGCTCGATACGCATTTGAGAAAAACCGCGCGCGAGGGCCACGTCGCCTTTGTCGGCGGCGGTCCCGGAGACCCGGAACTGCTGACGCTCAAGGCCCGTCGCGCGCTCGATGAGGCCGATGTGGTGATTTACGATCGCCTGATTACCCCCCAGATCCTCGAACTGGCGCGCCGCGAGGCCTTGATGATCGACGTGGGCAAGGAAGGCTTCGGCCCCTCAACCTCGCAGGATCACATCAATGCCCTGCTGGTGGAGCATGCCGCAAATGGTGCTCAGGTCGTGCGGTTGAAATCCGGTGACGCCACCATTTTCGGTCGCCTCGACGAAGAGATCGACGCCATTGATGCGCATGGCATCGGTTGGCACATCGTACCGGGCATCACGTCGGCCTCCGCAGCTGTGGCGACCATCGGGCAAAGCCTGACGCGGCGCGGGCGCAATGCCTCTGTCCGGTTCCTGACCGGCCATGACATGAAAGGCTTTGCCGACCATGATTGGGCAGCACTTGCCCGGCCCAACGAGGTTGCTGCGATCTACATGGGCAAGAAATCGGCGCGCTTCATCCAGGGGCGGCTCTTGATGCATGGCGCGGACCGGCACACGCCGGTGACGGTGATCGAAAACGCCTCCCGGCCTGACCAGCGCGTCATGGAAACCACACTGGACGCGCTGCCCTTCGCCCTGGCAGCGGCTGAGCTGACCGGCCCCGCCCTTACCTTTCTTGGTCTCGCGCCTCGTGCCGCACTGGCCGTTCATACGCCCGAAACTCTTTTGCAGGAGGCCCAGTGATGCCCAAGCCGTTTTCCCCCAAAGTCGTCACCGCCAATGCGTTGATCGAAGGCGATGTCGTCTATCAGACCGCAGCCGGCTGGACCCGCGTTCTGGCCGAGGCAGAAATATTGACGGACGAGGCGGACGCAGAGATCCGCCTGATCGACGCGTCCCAGCAGCATGACAGCATCGTCGGGGCCTATCTGGCGGATGTGGACACTGCCGCAGGTATCCCCGCCCCAACCCATTTCCGCGAGGCGTTCCGCGCCAACGGCCCGTCCAATTACGCCCACGGCAAACAGGAGCGCCTGTAAATGTATAACTACACCGAATTTGACGCCGATTTTCTGGCGACACGCAACGCGCAATTCCGCCAGCAGGTCGCACGTCGCATCGACGGCAGCCTGACGGAGGATGAATTCAAACCGCTTCGGTTGATGAATGGCCTTTATCTGCAATTGCACGCCTACATGCTGCGCGTCGCGATCCCCTACGGCACGCTGAACAGCGCGCAGATGCGCAAGCTCGCAGACATCGCCGAGCGGTGGGACAAGGGCTATGGTCACTTCACGACGCGCCAGAATATCCAGTACAACTGGCCGGAGCTACGCGATGTGCCGGACATGCTTGATGCGCTGGCCGAGGTAAACCTGCACGCGATCCAGACTTCTGGCAACACGATCCGCAACGTCACAGCGGACCATTTTGCCGGTGCCGCAGCGGATGAGGTCGCCGACCCGCGCCCGGTGGCCGAATTGATCCGGCAATGGTCCACGGACCACCCGGAGTTCCAGTTTCTGCCGCGCAAATTCAAGATCGCGGTGTCGGGCTCCGCGCATGACCGCGCGGTACTCAAGGCGCATGATATCGGCCTGCGCATCGTTGCGCGGGACGGGCAGCACGGATTTGAGGTCATCGTCGGGGGCGGTCTGGGGCGCACGCCGATGATTGGCAAGGTGCTCTATGATTTCGTTGCCTATGACGACCTTTTGCCGACTTTGGAGGCTATCGTCAGCGTCTACAATCTGCTGGGCCGACGCGATAACAAGTACAAGGCGCGCATCAAGATCACAGTGCATGAACACGGCATCGAAAATATCCGTGCCCGCGTCGATGCACGGTACGAGCTGATCCGCCCGCATTTCACTGGCGTCGATCAGGCCATGCTGGAGCGTATCCGGGCCGATTTTGCCGCGCCCGCGTTCAAGACCGCCGATCTGGCCCCTTACAAGAGTGCGCTTCAGCATTATCCGGCGTTCCGAAGCTGGGCAGACACCAACCTTGCCGAACATCGCGTGCCCGAATACGCCATCGTGACGATTTCCCTCAAAGCGCACGGGGCGACCCCGGGCGACGCCACTGCGGACCAGATGCGACTGATGGCGGGTCTTGCGGCACGTTACGGGCATGATGAACTGCGCATCAGTCACGAACAGAATGTCATCCTGCCGCATGTTCACAAGAGCGACCTGCCTTCGGTCTACTCGGCGCTGCACGCGGCGGGTCTTGGCACCGCCAATGTCGGACTGATCTCGGATATTATCGCCTGCCCCGGCATGGATTACTGCGCGCTGGCCACCGCCCGCTCGATCCCTATCGCGCAGGAAATCGCGACCCGATTTGACGAATTGAAGCTGGAGCATGACATCGGCCCGCTCAAGATCAAGATATCGGGCTGCATCAACGCTTGCGGGCATCATCATGTCGGCCATATCGGCATCCTCGGCCTGGACCGTGCGGGTGTCGAGAATTACCAGATCACGCTGGGTGGTGACGGAACCGAAGATGCGCAGATCGGAGAACGCGCAGGCCCCGGATTCGCGGCCGAAGATATCGTTCCCGCGATAGAGCGCATCGTGCTGGCCTATCTCGACCTGCGCACCTACTCCGCAGAGACGTTCCTGCAGGCCTATCGCCGTCTGGGGCTCGCGCCGTTCAAGGCCGCGCTTTATCCGGAGGCCAAGGCTGATGCCGCTTGATATCCCGACACCCGCGTTGCCGGTGCGGGTCGAGGCGCTCAACACGGCGCTCAAGCATCATGCGGCGAAGGATATACTGCGCCGCGCGTTCGATGCCGTGCCGAACCTTGCACTGGTCTCCAGCTTCGGGGCGGAATCCGTAGCATTGCTGCACCTCGCGGCGCAGGTCAAAGCAGACGTTCAGGTTGTTTTTATCGATACGATGCTGCTTTTCCCTGAAACGCTGAGCTATCAGCGCGAAGTCGCGCGCCATCTGGGTCTACGCAAGGTGCGGGTCATTCGGGCCGATACATCCTCGGACCCGGATGATACCTTGCACTTACGCGACGCGAACGCCTGCTGTGACCTGCGCAAGTCCCGGGTGCTGGCGGCGGCGCTTGAGGATTTTGACGGTTGGATCACCGGGCGCAAACGGTTTCAGTCCGGTCGCCGCGCTGATCTGCCGGCATTTGAGATCGAGGACGGTACCGACCGGATCAAGGTCAACCCGCTTGCCCATTGGTCGCCACAGGACGTGCAGGATTACATGGTAGAGAACCGTCTGCCCCGCCATCCGCTTGTGGCGCAGGGCTATCCCAGCATCGGCTGCGCGCCCTGCACGTCGCCGGTGGCTGCAGGTGAGGATCCGCGATCAGGGCGCTGGCGGGGAACGGACAAGGATGAATGCGGCATTCACTTTGTGAAAGGCAAGATGGAACGAACAGGAGCAACGACATGAGCGTGATCGTGAACGACACCGGCTTTGTGGCCGATGACTGGACCCGCGGATATTGTGGCGAGGGGGCGGCGAACGACTGCGTCGCGCTCGACCTGCCGTCGAATTGCGATCCGGCGGCGGTCACGCTGACCCCTGCGTTGCAGATGATCCGCGTCGATTTCCCGTCCTCCGCAGACGGACGCGGATTCAGCATTGCGCGGGCCTTGCGTCTGCGCGGCTACGGCGGCCGTCTGCGGGCACGCGGGGCCGTCATTGCGGACCAATACGCCATGGCGCGCCGCAGTGGTTTCGACGAAGTCGAAATCAGCGACGCACTCGCCGCGCGGCAGCCTGAATCGCAATGGAAATACCGCGCGGACTGGCAGGCGCATGACTATCAGAGCCGCCTTCGGGGCTGACGCGGCGGTTTGTCCCCTTTCACCCTGATCAAGACATCCCTAAGAAGAGGCTGCGGGGCATTGCCCTGCGGATTTATCCATGACCGAGCACAGACCCTTGACCCTAGATACCGCCAAAGCCGTCCCGACCCTGCCGGACGCCCAGACTGTCACATCCGTGACGCATTGGACGGACAGACTGTTTTCCTTTCGCGTGACGCGACCGGCATCCTTGCGGTTCCGGTCGGGCGAGTTCGTGATGATCGGCCTGATGGGCGACGCGGACCCGAAGACGGGCAAGCAAAAACCGCTCATGCGCGCCTACTCCATCGCGTCGCCTGCATGGGACGAAGAGCTGGAATTTTATTCCATCAAGGTGCAGGACGGCCCGTTGACGTCGAAACTGCAACATATTCAGCCCGGCGACCAGATCATCCTGCGCCCCAAACCGGTGGGAACGCTGGTGCATGACGCACTGCTGCCGGGCAACCGCATCTGGTTTTTCGCTACCGGCACGGGTTTCGCCCCCTTCGCATCGCTGCTGCGCGAGCCAGAGACCTACGAGAAATTCGACGAGGTTGTCATCACGCATACCTGCCGAGATGTCGCAGAGCTTGAGTATGGCCGCCAACTGATCGAGGATCTCAGGGCCGACGAGATGATGCAGGAACTGATCGGGGCCGAGAAGCTGGCCAATATCCGCTATTACCCCACAACCACCCGCGAGCAGAGCCCCAAGATGGGCCGCATCACCACGCTGCTGCAAGACGGGACGGTGTTCCGCGATCTGGGGATCGAGGGTATTCGGCCCGACAAGGATCGCGCGATGGTCTGCGGCAGTCTTGATTTCAACAAGGACATCACCAAGGTTCTTGAAGGATTCGGACTGGAAGAAGGTGCCAATTCTGACCCCAAGACATTTGTGGTGGAAAAAGCCTTCGTCGGCTGATTGCACCGTGCTAGGAATGAAAAAGCCGCGCCCTCCTGCGGGGCGCGGCTTTTGAATTGGTCATCGCGCAGGGGTGTGCGTCGATCAGATGCCCATCGCTTCGCGAAGACGCTCCAACACGGCCTCAAGTGCTGCGGGACTGTCCTGAGCGGATTTGAGCGCCTGCATCAGCACGGTTTTCTGGGTGGCGTCCAGATCGGAGCCTTCGATCATGGGGCCCACCTTTTCCATGTCGAACCCGTCCACAGTCAACAGATCCGCCACCGAACCGGTGGTTTCTTCGGTCGTGGCGGTCGTGGAGGCAGCAGCATCATCCATCGTTTGGGCTGCATCGGTCGCAGCGGTGTCAGCCGCCTCGCCGGCTTCTGTCGCGGCCTGTGCTGCATCATCCGCAGCATCTGTCGTCGCGTCTGCTGCAGCATTTACTGCATCCCCGGTCGCTTCCGCGGCATCGCTCACTACATCTGTGGTCGCCTCGGCTGCGTCATTCGCTGCGTCCTCCGTGGCGTCAGTAGCGGTCCCTGGGGTGTCGTTTGCCGCATCCGCCAAGCCGCTGACTGCGTCGCTCGTTGCTTCAACCGCATCGCTGGTCGCGTCGGCGACCGCATCCACCGCGTCGCCTGCGGCTTCGGTCGCAGTTCCGGCAGCCTGCGTGGCCGTCTGCGCCGCATCCTGAAACACCTCCTGCGCAGGTCGGCCAGACCACAGCAGATAGGCACCAAACGAAACCACAGCCGCGACGATGATCCAAACAACATTCTTCATGAATTTGCCCCCACTTCCAAGCCCGTGGCCCCCATCGGGCCGCGTATGTCTTTGGTCGGTCACATGAACACCACGTCACAAAGGTTCAAGGGGAAAATGTTCCCAAAAGCGTCGCACCACTTCCGAAATTTCGCCCTTGAAGCGCCGCGCCGCGGCGTTTACTTTGCAACCTTGTATTCATTCACGATCAAAGGACGACCATCATCGCTCGCAGACCTCATAACGCGCCGCCTACCCGTGACACCGGCCCACGCGTCAACGACAACATCCGTTCCCCTGAAATCCGGCTGATTGGTGCCGATGGCGAAAACGTCGGCGTCGTGACGCCTACGCGCGCCATGGAAATGGCCGAAGAAGCCGGGTTGGACCTTGTCGAAATCTCGCCGAACGCCAATCCGCCCGTGTGCAAGATCATGGATTTCGGCAAGTTCAAATACGAGACGCAAAAGCGCGAGGCAGAGGCCCGCAAGAAGCAGAAGATCATCGAGATCAAAGAGGTCAAGT
>JAGXFI010000112.1 GCA_024637305.1 Sulfitobacter sp. | reverse complement strand
TCAGCGCCAAGGCTGCCGAGATAATGAACCAGATTGTAGGTAAAACTGTCGTAATTGTCGATGAGCAGCAACATCTCGCATATCTTCGCTTTAGGTCTTTTGATGGCGCGCTTGAACGCGGTATAGGTCTGACGTAGATGGTCAGGGTTGAGCGACCCCGTCAAGGGGCGGGGAAGGCAGCGCGGTAGTGATGCTGGCGCGCCGGAACGACAAAGGACAGGTATCAGCATGGGCAAAGGCTTGTTGGGCGGCATGTTTTTCGGCGCGGTGATAAGCGTGGGACTGGCTGCGGCAGTTTCTGTTCTGGTGCCTGTTCACCGACCCTTGCAGGCGACAGTGGACGCGCCGCAAGAAGCCGCGGAACCAGCCGCGGTGGTCGCGCCCGAAACCGGAGAGGCGCAAAAGCCCGGCGTTGATGCCGTCGTCAAGGTGACGCAACAACCGCCCGTCCCGCTCGCCCCTTCCGAAATCGTGAAGGCTCCGGAAAACATCCAGACGGCGGCATTGCCTGATGTCGGTGCGGCTGAACCATTGAGCGATCCCGTTGCCGCGCCGCAAAATCCCGAGGCCGATAATTCCGCGGACGCTCCGGTGCTCGTGACGCCTCAGGCACCGGCGATCGTTCAGAACGATGAGAGCGCGCCTAAAGCAGATGCAGAGCAGACGACCGCCGTCCGGCAACCGGAAATTGGCAGCGCCGGTGATCTGGCCGACCCTGAAACGCAAATGCCAGCCGGGACTCTGGCAGCAAAAGCAGATGCGCCTGTTGTGGCTGGCCAACCTCCGGCGACGCCCCAAGTTGCAGCGACCGATTCCGATAGCCCGGGGGTTCGGCAATCCACGACGCCGCAGCCTGAAATCGGCGTTGCCGACATCCTGACCGCACCGGAGGTACTGCCAGCGCCGACACAGACGCGCATAGCGCAGGACGCGCCGGTGTTGCCAAACCCTCAGGCATTGGCACCGATGGAGCCTTCGGATGCGCCTGCCGGTCCGATCCAAACCGATCCCGCCGCGCCACCGGTAAAGGTCAGCGAACCAGCGGAGCTGCCGCCGGCGGAAGATCCCGCACCGGCGACAGAACCGATAGCGAAGCCTCAAGACATGCAGGTTGCCACTGTCCGTCCACGTCTGGGGACACCGGCCCGCAGTCTGCTGAACCGCGACGACAATGGCGAAGGTGTCCGGATCAACCGCCCGGCGAGTGAGCAAGCGCCAGAGACTTCGATTGCTGTGGTGCCGCCATCGGTAATCGTTGGTGCAGAAGAAAGCGCTCCTCCTATTCGCCGGTTCGCGCTGGATTTTGAGACCCCGGACAACAAGCCGCTAATGAGCATCGTGCTGATCGACACCGGCGTGAACCTCGAGGCAGACGAAATCGGGTTGCCCGCGTTGCGGAATTTCCCATATCCGTTGAGTTTCGCCGTGGATTTCAGCCTGCCGGATGCAGCGCAAAGAATGGCGCGCTACCGCAAAGAAGGCTTCGAAGTGCTGGCGCTGGTCGACTTGCCGCAAGGGGCGCAGGCCACGGATGCAGAGGTCACGATGAGCGTGGCGCTTGACCGGATGTCGCAAGTCGTCGCTGTGCTTGAGGGCACGGGCGCGGGGTTTCAGGGGTCGCGAGAGGCATCCGATCAAGTGACTGCCATCCTCGCACAGTCAGGCCATGGCTTGGTGACGCAGTCGCAGGGATTGAATACGATGCCGAAGCTCGCGGTAAAAGCGGGGGTGCCGGCCGCACCCGTGTTCCGCGATTTCGACGGCAAGGGCCAGGATGCCCGTGTGATCCGGCGCTTTCTGGATCAGGCCGCTTTCAAGGCTGGCCAGGAGGGCGGCGTCATCATGTTGGGCCGGTTGCAGCGCGAGACGATTCAGGCGCTGCTGGTCTGGGGCTTGGCCGATCGGGCAAGCCAGGTGACGCTGGCTCCGGTGTCGGCAGTGCTGTCGCGATAGGGACCGGCCGGAATTTTCAAAAATTCCGGTCCGTTTTTTGTAAAAAACGGTCAGGTCCTCAGCCGTTTCCGCCCCCGCCAAAGCGTGCCGCATCTTCTGCCGCCCGGCGGATGGCACCGGATTTATGCACCGTTTCCATGAACTCGGCTTCCGGATCGCTGTCGTAAACGACGCCGCCGCCTGCTTGGATATACAGCGTCTCGTCCTTGACCACCGCAGTACGCAGGGCGATGCACATGTCCATGTCGCCGCCAGCGCTGAAGTATCCGACACCGCCGCCGTAGACGCCGCGCTTTTCCGGCTCCAGCTCGTCTATGATCTGCATCGCGCGGACCTTGGGGGCACCCGATACGGTGCCGGCGGGCATGCCCGCAAAGAACGCGTCAAGCGCGTCCTTGTCCTCTGCCAGTTCGCCTACGACGTTCGAGACGATGTGCATGACGTGGCTATAGCGTTCCACGATGAATTCTTCGGTCGGGCGCACCGTCCCGATTTTCGCCACGCGCCCTACATCGTTGCGGCCCAGATCGAACAGCATGAGGTGTTCGGCCAGTTCTTTCTCATCGGCCAGAAGTTCGGCCTCCAATGCGCGATCTTCTTCGGGGGTCGCCCCGCGGCGCCGGGTGCCTGCGATGGGGCGGATTGTGATTTCATTGCCAAAGACACGGACCAGAATTTCGGGGCTGGCTCCGATCACGTGGAAAACGCCGAAGTTGAAGAAAAACATGAACGGCGACGGGTTCGTGCGGCGCAGAGAACGATAGAGCGCAAATGGAGCCTGCTTGAAAGGCTGAGACCAGCGTTGCGACGGGACAACCTGAAAAATGTCACCGGCCTTGATGTACTCCTTGGCCTTCATCACGGCCGCTTTGTAGCCGTCGCGGCTGAAATTCGACTTGGGTTCGGGTGCCGGTGCGGCATCGCCCAGATCACGTGTCATGGCGGCCGGACTGCGTTCCAGATCACGCACGGCGTCCATGACACGTTCTGCTGCCTGTGCGTAGGCGGCGCGCGCGCTCTGTCCTTCGCTCACCCATGCTGGCGATACGACCGTGACCTCACCCTTGACGCCGTCCAGCACCGCGACGACGGACGGGCGCAACATCAGGGCATCCGGCACGCCCAACGGGTCCGGGTTGACGTCGGGCAGGTGTTCGACCAGCCGGATCATGTCATACCCCAGATAGCCGAACAGACCTGCCGCTGCTTGCGGCAAATCCTCGGGCAGATCGATCTTAGATTCGGTTATCAGCGCGCGCAGCGCGTCTAGCGGATTGCCCTCCATCGGTTCAAACGCATCCGGGTCGTACCGCGCAGCACGGTTGACCTCCGACGTGTCGCCGCGACACCGCCAGATCAGGTCGGGCTTCATGCCGATGATGGAATAACGCCCGCGTACTTCGCCGCCAGTAACCGATTCCAGCATGAAGGCGTTTTCAGCAGCTCCGCTGAGTTTCAGCATCAGTGACACCGGCGTGTCGAGGTCGGCGGCCAGACGGGTATAGACGATTTGGGGCTGGCCGGCCTCGTAGGCGCGGGCGAAACTGTCGAATTCGGGGATCAGCGACATATGCTAGAAGTTTACGTTGACTGCGGCGACGGCGCGGGGGTCGATATTCTGACCGGCCCGCAGCAGCACGTCATCGGCGTAGATGTTGAACAACCCGCGTGCCAGCGCATTGCTTTGCTGCTCGCGCACACCGGCAATGATCGCCTGCGCATCCGCGTCATCTTCCGGCGTGTTGATCGCATCAAGCCGTACAATCGCAACGGTGCCTTCGCCGGAAATGATGCGTGTCTCGCCCTCGGTCATCTCGAACACCGCTGCCATGAAACCGCGTGGAGTATCAGGGATGAAGCCGCTTCGGATCTGGTCCGTTTCCACCATTGCGTCGAAACCGGAAGCCGTGAAATCGCCAGTCTCTTCGATCTGGGGCAGGGCGGCTTCGGCCAGGCTTGTCAGGCGCTCTGTGACCTGATCTGCGCGCCAGTCCTGGGCGACCTGATCGGCAACATCTGCAAACTCCGCAGGCCGTTGAGGCAGTTGGTCGTCAAGGCGGGCGGCAAAGATACCGCCATCCGCCAGCTGTTCGATCTTGGGGAAATCTTCGGCCGTGACCGAGGCGGCGACATCGCGGAAAGCCTCGTAAGCGGCAATATCGTCGGTCGAGCCTTCGGTCCAGAATATCTGTCCCAATGTCATGTCGGTTTCTTCCGCCAGTTGCTCAAGTGTGGATCCGCCCGCGAGGCGGTTGTCGAAATCTTCTGCCTGCGCTTCGACAAGACGAATCGCGCGGTCGGCAGCGAGCGCATCACGCAGTTCTGCCTGCGCTTCTTGGAATGTCACGTTTTGCGCGGGCAGCACGCCGTTGACCCGGTAAAGGGCGGGTCCCAGCGAGCTGGGCGCGGGGCCTACGACATCGAATACTTCGGCGTCAAAGACTGCGGTGCCTGCCGCCCCCAGTTCTTGCTGGCTGACGTCGCCCAAATCAACGTCCGACAGGGCCAGTCCGCGTTCCTCGACCAAGGCTTCAAAACTGGTGCCGCCTACTTCAAGCGCCGCGGCGGCCTGATCGGCCGCTTCCTGATCGGCAAAAACCAGGCGCTCTATCAGCCGTCGCTCAGGCTGGTTGAATTCGTCCATACGCGATTCATAGGCTTCGCGTAGTTCGGCCTCGCTGACCTCGACCTGATCTATCAGCGCATCCGGGCTTAGCCGTGCGTAGGTGATCGATTTGCTTGGGGGCAGGATGTAATCATCGCGGTTCGCCTCGAAATAGGCAGTCAGCGTCGCTTCGTCCGGCGTAGCGATCTCGGCGTCGAGGGTTGCATCATCCAACAGCGTCCAGGTGAAATCGCGCTCCTGGCGGACGTAATTCACAAGCGTGCGGGCATAGCTTTCGGGCATCTGAACGCCGCTGAGCACCGCCCCCTGCAAAAGCGTTCGCGCGGCTTCCTCGCGCATTGCGGTCTCGAATTCCGTCTCGGTCAGACCGGCCTGGCGCAGCGACTGGCGATAGCCTTCGCGGTCGAATTCGCCGTCGATCCCGTCAAAAGCACTGATTTCCAGAATACGGTCCCGCAGGGTTTCATCGCCCACTGACAGACCCATAAGCTCTGACTCGTGATCAAGCGCGCGTTCGCGGATCAGCTGTTGCAGAACGGAACGGTCAAGGCCCATCGCCTGCGCTTGCGAAAAGCTGACGGCCTGGCCGGTTTGCCGATTCAATTCTCGCAGTGCTTGTTGCACGCCACGTGCGTATTGCTGAACGCTGACCTGCTTGTCACCGACGGTGCCGAGACTGCGCAAATTGCCGCTGAGGTTGGCAGCGCCGAAACCGCCCAATCCGAGGATCAAAAGGCCCAACAAGATCCAGACGGCGGTTTTTGAAAGGCTAGACGATTTGGCCATTGAAAGCGGTCCCTGTTGCAGCGTTTGGATCTGTCTATGCGTTGCCCGCCAAAGGGGCAAGGGCGACTAGCGGCGCGGCATATCGAGGGCTGCGAGCCGCTCGAAAAGCGTGGCGATTCCGTCTCGGTCGAGATTGGCGAAAGCGATGCGCAGCTCTGACCGGCCGGCGCTGTCGCCTTGGGGATAGAACATGGTCGCGGGCAGGCACAAAACGCCTGCCTCGCGCACCATCAGGGGGGCAAGGTCCGCACTGCTGAGCGCGAAGGGATGCTCGACATAGGCGAAATATCCCCCGAGCCCGAGAAGCCGCCAGCCGTTCACTTCGAGAAGCGGCATATGGGTCCGGATCGCGGCGCTTCGGGCCAGGATCTCGTCGCGTTCACCGGCCAGCCATTGACCCAGGTTCCGCAATCCCCAAAGCGCTGCATGCTGGCCGATCTGCGCGGGGCAGATGGTGACGGTGTCGATGAATTTCTCGACCTGCGCCAGCCTATCCGGCGAGGTGAGCATCGCGCCAACGCGGTGTCCGGTCAGCCGGAACGCCTTGGAAAAGGAATAGAGCTGGATCAGTGTGTCGTCCCAGTTCCGGTCTTCGAAAAGCCTGTGCGGTGCGTGCGCCCCGGAGTGGAAATCGCGGTAGGTCTCATCGAGGATCAGCGCAATTCCACTCTCACGCGCCAGATCGAAAAAGCGCCAAAGCAGGTCGGCGGGATATTCCGTGCCGCAGGGATTGTTCGGCGACACGAGCGCTATGGCACGGGTGCGCGGCGTTATCAATTTGGCGGCTTCGACCGGATCGGGCAGCATGGCATCATCGGTCACCAGCGCGACAGCACCAACCCCTGACATATCGAGCCACATCTTGTGATTGAAGTACCAGGGCGTCGGCAGGATCACTTCGTCACCGTCGCTGCAAAGGGATACGATCGCCGCCGCAAACGCCTGATTGCAACCGGAGGTAATCGCGACCTGCGCCTCTTTCACCGTGCCGCCGTAAAGCCGGCTTGTGGTCGCCGCCAGTTCCGCGCGCAAAGCGGGCATGCCCAATACCGGGCCGTAGAGATGCGCGCTGTCGTCGTTCAACGCGGCCTCGGCCATGACTTCGCGCAGGACATGGGGCGGAGGATCCACAGGGGCCGCCTGACTGACATTGATCAGCGGGCGCTCGGGCGAAAAGCGCACGCCCTCCAGCCAGCGTCGTGCCTCCGGTATCGGCGGCGGAAAGGTTGCGTCGGTGCGGGTCGTGACCATCGGATGCCTTCCTTTGCGCGCAGTCTCGGTGTCGGCGGTTAAGTCTGGTAACCGCCGCAGGGATCAGTCCTTGCCGCGGTAGGGTTCGACATATTGAAGCGCCATGTCCCATGGAAAGAAAATCCATGTGTCCTGGCTGACCTCGGTGACATAGGTATCGACCTGCGGACGGCCCTTTGGCTTGGCGTATACTGTGGCAAAATGGGCTTTGGGGTACATTGCGCGCACAATTTCAAGGGTTTTGCCGCTGTCCACCAGATCGTCGATGATCAGGATGCCGGTACCGTCGCCCATCAGTTCGGCGTCCGGCGATTTAAGTACCTTCGCCTCGGCCTGGTCCTGATGGTCGTAGGATTTTACGCTAATGGTGTCGACGGTGCGGATATCAAGCTCGCGCGCGGCGATCATCGCAGGGGCCATGCCGCCGCGGGTAATGGCGACGACGGCACGCCAGCCACCATTGTCTGGCCCCTGTCCATCCAGTCGCCACGCAAGCGCGCGGCTGTCGCGGTGGATCTGGTCCCAGCTGATGTGAAACCCCTTTTCATGGGGCAGTTGGTTGTTGGACATCGAATTACCTTTCGAGCAGGAGGCGCAGACCGAGGGCGGCCATGACACCGGCAGCGATGCGGTCCGCCCACAGCTTGACGCGCAGATAGGCCGCGCGTGCCGGGCCGGAGGAGAGGGTGAGGGCCATGCCCGTGTAGACCGCAACTTCGACAGCGAGGTGATTGCCGAGAATGAGCATGCCGTCGGTAAGGGTCAGACCACCGGGAAAGATCACGACAATCACGGCCGCCGCAAAAAGCACCGATTTCGGATTGGACAGGTTGACGATGACGCCCGCACGCAAAGCGCGGCGGCTGGCCAGTTCCTTCGAGGTATCGAGAGTACCCGCCGCGCCGCGCCACATGGTCTGCGCGAGGTGGATGAGGTATAATGCTCCGCCGATCTTCATCGTGGCATAGAGCCACGGCACCAATTCAAAAAGCGCCGCTAGACCCAGCAATGCGGCACCCGTCCAGAATGTCGCGGCCAGACCAAGGCCCAGACCCGTCAAGATGCCGGCGCGGCGTCCGTCCGCGATGCTGTTGCGCAGCACCAGAAGAAACGCGGGTCCGGGAGAGGCCATCGCGGCAAGCAGGGTCAGGTTGAAAGCAGTCAGCTGGGTGAGGGTGATATCGCTCACCTCGTCACTCCTTGGACATGTCCGGCGCGTCCACAGCCTTCATGCCAACGACATGGTATCCTGCGTCCACATGAAGGTTCTCGCCCGTTGTGCCTGACCCAAGATCGGACAACAGGAACAACGCAGCCTTGCCGACCTCATCTGTCGTCACGTTGCGGCGCAGCGGCGAATTGTATTCGTTCCACTTCATGATGTAGCGGAAATCGCCGATCCCGGATGCCGCCAACGTCTTGATCGGACCGGCGGAGATCGCGTT
>JAGXFI010000111.1 GCA_024637305.1 Sulfitobacter sp. | reverse complement strand
TGATCGAAGGCGGCACGGCGCATAATATCACCGCCAAGGATTGCAAATTCGCGATGGATTTTCGCGTGGTGCCGGGCGAGGACAAGGACAAATGGGCCAACGAGTATCTCAAGAAAGTCCGGGCTGTGGAAAAACAGATGCAAGCCGTTGTACCGGAAACGCGAATCGACATCACGCCGCGCTTTGACGTGCCGGGATTGCAGCCCGAAACCGAAGGCGAAGCCGAGATGCTGGTACGCCAGATCACCGGTGACAATGCCAGCCACAAGGTCAGCTATGGCACCGAAGCAGGACAGTTTCAGGATGCCGGCTATAGTGCCGTGATCTGTGGTCCGGGCGATATTGCACAGGCCCATCAGCCCAACGAATACATCGAGGTCAGCCAGTTCGAGGCGGGTCACGATTTCATGCGCAAACTGTTGTCGCGTTTATCCGCCTGAGATCCGGTGTCGGTTTTTCCGATCAGCAAAGCGTCACCGGTGACCTATCCCGGACCTCCGCCGGATCGGGCGGATGTCGTCGTGATCGGCGGCGGTGTGATTGGCGTCTGCACCGCACTGTTCATAGCGCGGGCAGGGCAATCGGTGGTTCTGATCGAGAAAGGCCGCATCGCGGGCGAGCAATCAAGCCGCAACTGGGGATGGATCCGGCAACAGGGGCGCGACCCTGACGAGATCCCCATCATGCTTGAGGCGAACCGCCTTTGGCATGAGCTTGCGGGGCAGACCAATGTCGATATCGGTCTGAAGGCGACAGGTATCACCTACTTTGCATCGACTGCAGCAGACATGGCGCGTTATGAGGCCTGGCTACCGCATGCCAGAGCCAACGGGTTGGACAGCAGGTTGCTGTCGGCGGCTGAAGTGGCCGGGATGTATCCCGAAATGGCCACCGCGTTTCAGGGCGCGCTTGTGACGCCGTCCGACATGCGGGCGGAGCCTTGGGTCGCGGTGCCGGCCCTTGCCGGTATCGCTGCGCGCGAGGGGGTGCGGATCGTCGAAGGGTGCGCGGCGCGGTGTCTGGACATCGCGGGCGGGCGTATCGCCGGTGTGGTGACCGAATCCGGCCGCATCGCGGCACCGCGCGTGGTTTTGGCCGGAGGCGCATGGTCCTCGCTGTTTCTGCGCAATCACGCGATTGCGATACCGCAACTGTCCGTGCGCGAGAATGTGGCTGCTACGGAGGCGCTGCCGGACGTGGCGCAGGGGGCGGCCGCAGACCGCAAGGTCGCGTTCCGCCGTCGCGCGGATGGCGGCTATACTCTTGCCCCGCCGGGCGCGCCGGAATTGTTCATCGGGCCTGACGCATTCCGTGCTTTGCCCAAATATCTGACCCAGTTGCGCGCCGATCCTTTTGGCCAGCGTCTGCTGCCTGCCGCGCCGCGCGGGTTCCCGGACGCGTGGGGGACGCGGCGGCGTTGGAGCGCCGATGACGAAACCCCGTTCGAGCAGATGCGCGTGTTGAACCCTGCGCCGAACATGCGCAAGATCAACCGGCTGATCCGCGATTTCGAGGCGATGTTCCCTGGTCTGCAAAAAGTACGATTGAAAGCGGCCTGGGCCGGGATGATAGACACAATGCCCGACATCGTACCGGTCGTGGATCACGCGCCGATAGAGGGTCTCGTTATAGGCACCGGAATGAGCGGCCACGGATTTGGTATCGGTCCGGGCATGGGCCGTGTGCTGGCCGATATGGCCATGGGCTGCCCTGTCGGGCATGATCTGACCCGGTTCGAGTTGTCACGTTTCAGCGACGGCCGGAAAATGGTCTTGGGACCAAACGTCTGAGGAGAGTTGAATGCCGATCAAGAACCGCTTTGCCGAAACCCACGCCGAAATCACCGCATGGCGCCAGCATCTGCACCAGTACCCCGAATTGCTGTTCGACGTCCATGAGACGGCGAAATTCGTTGAGGACAAGCTGCGCAGTTTCGGCATCACCGACATCACGACGGGCATCGGTCGGACAGGGGTCGTCGCCGTCATCGAAGGACGCAAGAACCGGTCCGGGCGCTCGATCGGTTTGCGTGCGGACATGGATGCCTTGCCGATCACCGAAGCGACCGGACTGGCATATGCTTCGAAGGTTCCCGGCAAGATGCACGCCTGCGGCCATGACGGCCACACGGCGATCCTGCTGGGGGCGGCGCAATATCTCGCTGAGACGCGCAATTTCGATGGCCGCGTGGTGCTGATCTTTCAGCCGGCAGAGGAAGGCGGCGGCGGTGGGCGCGAAATGTGCGAGGAAGGCCTTATGGATCGTTGGTCGATCGACGAGGTCTACGGGTTGCACAACATGCCCGATTTTCCGGTGGGTGCGTTCGCGATCCGCGAGGGCGGACTGCTCGCCTCGGCGGATACGTTGGAGATAAAGATTACCGGCAAGGGTGGTCATGCCGCTGCTCCTCATGCTGCGATTGATACCAACCTCACGGCGGCACATGTGATCGTCGCCTTGCAATCGGTGGCGTCGCGGAATGTTGACCCGCTCAAGCAGGTGGTGGTGTCGATTTGCGCGCTGAGATCCGACAGCGACACGCATAACGTCATCCCGCATTCCGTCATGATGAAAGGGACAGTACGCGCGCTGGATCCGAAAGTCCGGGATCTGGCACAGGAACGGATCGAGGCACTGGTGACGCACACGGCTGCGGCCTACGGATGTACCGTCGATATCAACTACGACCGTGGGTATCCTGTCACCGTAAATGCCGCTGACAACACGGTCTTTGCCGCGGATGCAGCCGAAAAAGTGACCCCCGGCGTCGACCGTGCCACAGCGCCGATCATGGCGGGGGAGGATTTCTCCTACATGCTCGAGGAACGGCCCGGAGCGTATATTTTCCTGGGAAATGGTGCGACGGCGCAAGTGCATCATCCCGAGTACGACTTCAACGACGAGGCGATCCCGGCGGGGTGCAGCTGGTTCGCGGAAATGGTCGAAACGCGGTTGCCCGTGGCATAGATAACCGTTTTTTCGAAAATAACGGTCCGGAATTTTTGAAAATTCCGGCTAACCTAGCGGGGCTGGTGCATCCCTTTCCAGCGCGATAGGTGTATCTGCATATTTCCAGACCTGCAGGAGTTTCCATGCCCGTAAAAAACCGATTTGCCGAATTGCACGATGACATTACTGCTTGGCGGCGGGACTTTCACGAGCATCCCGAAATCCTGTTCGAGACGCATCGGACTTCGGCCACGGTGGCCGAAAAGCTGCGCGTCTTTGGCTGTGACGAAGTGGTCGAGGGCATCGGGCGCACAGGCGTGGTGGGTGTGCTCAAGGGCAAGTCGACCGCTTCGGGCAAGGTTATCGGGCTTCGTGCTGACATGGACGCGCTGCCGATCCATGAGCAGACAGGGGTGGAATACGCCTCCAAGACACCGAACGCGATGCATGCCTGCGGCCATGACGGGCATACCGCGATGCTGCTGGGTGCGGCGCGCTATCTGGCCGAGACGCGGAATTTCGACGGGACTGTCGTGCTGATCTTTCAACCCGCCGAAGAAGGCGGCGGCGGTGGTCGCGAAATGTGCCTGGACGGCATGATGGACCGCTGGGGAATTCAGGAAGTCTACGGCATGCACAACTGGCCTGGCATGCCGACGGGCAGCTTTGGCATCCGTTCGGGTGCGTTCTTTGCCGCGACCGATTTGCTGGAGATCGAAGTCGAGGGTTTGGGCGGGCACGCCGCCAAGCCGCATGAGACCATAGATACCGGTGTCGTCACCGCGCATATCATCACCGCGCTGCAAACCATCGTCAGCCGCAATGCGGATCCTATCGGCAACATCGTGGTGTCGATCACATCCATCGAAACGTCTTCCAAGGCGTTCAACGTGATTCCCCAGCGGGTCAATTTGTTGGGAACCGTGCGCACGCTGTCCAATGAACTCCGCGACTTGGCGGAGAAACGCGTGACGGAGATTTGCGAGGGAATCGCAGGCAGTTTCGGGGCGGTGGCGCGGGTGAATTACAAGCGCAACTATCCTGTGATGGTCAATCACGAGGAACAGACTGTCTTTGCCGCCGAGATGGCGCGCAAGGTGTCCGGCGATTGCGCAGAAGCACCGCTGGTCATGGGTGGAGAGGATTTTTCATTCATGCTGGAAGAGCGGCCGGGTGCCTATATTCTCGTCGGCAACGGCGATACGGCGATGGTGCATCACCCGATGTACAACTTCAACGATGATGCGATCCCGGCAGGGTGTTCGTGGTGGGCCGAAATCGTCGAACAGCGGATGCCGCTGGAATAACACCGATTACGAGCGCGGGGGCTTTATCCTTGCGCTCAGATCTGCCGATAGACCGCGTCGATGCCGTCAGCCTCGGCTTTGGCGCTGAAACTGTCGCAGACATGGGCGCGCGCCGCATTGCCCATCTGCGTCAGTTTGCCGCCAAGGATCCGTTGCGCCGCCGCCGCAGCGGCGTCAGGGCTGTCTACGATGATCCCGGCGTGACCGTTTGCGCTGAAAGCCCGGTAATACCCCGCATCATATCCAACAAAAGGCACGGCGGAGGCCATCGCCTCCAACGGGACCATACCGTACCCCTCGTACCTGGGCAGTTGAACCACCAATGACAGCGCTCGTATCAGGGCTGGCAGGTCTTGGGCGGGGATTTCGCCGGGGAACAAAATACGCTCCTCCAGTCCTGCCGCCTTTATCTTGGCCTTCAGCCCGACCAGAAAGCTGCGATGTTCAGCCGTGGCTTTGCCAAGCACCAGCGCTACCGCATCGGGGTGATCCGGCAACAGCGCGATCATCGCAGCGACAAAATGATCAGTGCCTTTTTCGGGGCGGATACGGCCCAGCGTTGCGATTCCAGTCCGCCCGCCATAACCTAGCGCGCGCCAGGCGTGCACCCGGTTTGCGGCGGGGTGAAACAGGGTCGTGTCCACGCCATGGGGCACCACGGCGTGGACATGTGGCACGAAGCTTGCGGCTTTTTCGGTTGTGGCGATGACGGCATCCACGCGGCTGATCAGCCAGCGAGGATAGGCAGAGTGGCGGCGTTGGGCGGCTGAAGTAAAAACGATTCTGATCGGTAGGCGCAGAACGTCACGGGCCCAAAGGGCGGCGCGCAGTTCGGTGTTGCGCCGGACATGCCAGATCGCACCTGCCCGTGTGGCCGCACGCGCCTGACGGAGGGTGACGGGCGCGGGGCAGCCGGGCAGGGGGCGGCCCACCAGCGTCAGGTCATAGCGGTCCATTTGTGCGCGGACTACATTGGCCGCCGTGGCGGAAACGCCGGTAAAGTTCTTGTTGAAATTGGTCACGAACACCTGCCGCCTCATCGTGGCCTCAACTCTGGCTCCAGTCTAAGCACAGTGATCAGCCGTGCAGCGATGCTGTCGAGCTGATCGTCTTGACCCGCAACAAATCGCTTTGCCGCTTGCTTCATCGCGGTCAGGACGGCTCTGTCTGACAGCAAACCCGCGATCCGTTCGGGCAGATCCGTCTCATCGGGCACTATGCACGCGGCACCTTCCGCCTCAAGCAGCGCATAGGTTTCGGCAAAGGCCGACACATGGTTGCCCGACAAGACAGCGGCACCCGCCTGCGCCACCTCAAAGGGGTTGTGACCGCCGATGGGCAGGAGCGAGCCGCCCAGAAACACGATATCGCCCAAGGCATACCAGGTTCCCAGCTCTCCCAGCGTATCGGCCAGATAGACATTGCCACCCGGTGCCTCGCCTGTGCTGCGGCGGGTGGCGGTCAGACCGGTCTGCGCGATCAACTGCGCTACCGCGTCCCCACGCTCCGGGTGGCGAGGGGCAAGGATCAGATGCAGGTCGGGCCAGCGTTCCAGCAGCTTTTTATGTGCGGCGAGGACAATTTCTTCTTCGCCTGCGTGGGTCGACGCCGCGACCCAAAGCGGGCGATCGCCGAGCGCCGCGCGGGCCTCGGCCAATGCGGTTTCATCGACAGGCAGCGGTTCCGACAGGGCCTTGAGGTTGCTGCCCCTTGCCACGCGGTCGGGTGGCGCTTGCATGGCGATCATCGCTTCGGCCATCGCGTCGTTCTGGGTCAGGATCAGGTCGAAAACCTCGAACAGATACCGCGCCAGCGTCGGACGGCGCGTCCACCGCGCGATGGAACTGGTCGACAGTCGGGCATTGACCAGCGCCATGCGCGCCCCGGTCGCATGGGTGCGGCGCAGCATCTGCGGCCACAATTCGCTTTCCACGAATATCGCGGCATCGGGACGCCAGTGCTTGAGGAACCGCTTGATCGGCCCCGGCGCGTCGAGGGGGGCAAATTGGTGGACACAGCGCGGTGGCATCCGTTTGGCCACCAGTGCCGCCGAAGTGGCTGTGCCTGAGGTTATCAGGAATTGCGCCCGCGGCAGCGCCACCCCCATGCGGGTGATCAGCGACAGGACAGACAGGCTTTCTCCGACAGAGGCCGCATGAAACCACACCAGTGGCCCGGCACCGCGACGTTCTTTCGTGGGATGGCCCAGCTTTTCATGTGCGCGGTGGATTTCGACACCTGCGCGACGCAGCTTGTTCGTTTCCAGATGGGCGGCCAGCGGCACCAGAGCCCCCGTCGCAGCGACGTAAGCGCGATAGAGGAAAGGCGCGGACATGAGAAGGTCAGCCGCCCGTATGGCTCATGTGGCGGGGCATTTTTCCGTCAAGACGCTGGCGGGAATAGTCGAAATCATGACCCTTGGGCTTGAGCGCGATGGCCGCCCGGATCGCATCCTCCAGCGGCGCGTCTGTGTCGGGGTGCGCCCGCAGCGGTTCGCGCAGGTCTGCCATGTCTTCCTGTCCCAGACACAGGTAAATCTCGCCGGTGCAGGTGATCCGTACCCGGTTGCAGCTTTCGCAGAAATTATGGCTCAGCGGGGTGATGAAGCCGATCTTTTGCCCGGTTTCTTCAAGCCGCACGTAACGCGCCGGGCCGCCGGAATTTTCCGCCAGATCGGTTACGGTGTAGTGTTCCCCATAGCGCGCCCGCACGTCTTTCAGCGACCAATACTGGCCCAGCCGGTCCTCGTTGCCGATGTCGCCCATCGGCATCACCTCGATCCACGTCAGATCCATGTCACGCTCTGCGCACCACTGGGTAATCTGCGGCAATTCGGCTTCGTTGAAACCTTTGAGCGCCACCGCATTGATCTTGACCCGCAGGCCCGCTGCCTGCGCGGCATCAATGCCGCGCAGCACCTGCGGCAACCGCCCCCAGCGGGTGATGTCGGCAAATTTGCCCTCGTCCAGCGTGTCGAGCGAGATGTTCACCCGGCGGACCCCCGCAGCATATAGATCTGCGGCATATTTCTCGAGCTGGCTGCCGTTCGTGGTCAGCGTCAGTTCCTTCAGCGTGCCTGCATCAAGATGGCGGGTCATGCTGTTGAAGAATGTCATGATGCCACGACGGACCAGCGGCTCACCGCCTGTGATGCGCAGTTTCTGTACGCCCAATTTTACGAAGCTGGAGCAAAGGCGGTCCAGTTCTTCAAGCGTCAGCAGTTCTTTTTTGGGCAGAAACGTCATGTTTTCCGACATGCAGTAGACGCAGCGGAAATCGCAACGGTCGGTAACCGAGACGCGCAGATAGGTGATGGCGCGGGCGAAGGGATCAATCAGCGGTGTATTCATGTGTCCAAGTGGTAAAGGGCTGCCGATGCGGGGGCAAGGCAGATTTGTGTGATTGAAGCCAAAGCGAACGCACGGTAGCGTGAGTCATGAAAGTTTCGTTCCCTGTTTTCGCCGCCTGCATCGCCCTGACGGGATGTACGCAGCCGGGTATTTCCCAGCGTGATGAGGTGCCGGCACACGCACCTGATGTTGCGGCCATACCTGTGCCAGCCGAAAGTGCCCGGACGGCGGAGGCGTTGGATACGACGACCCAGGCGCAACGGAATGCCGCGTCACAACCGGTCACCGCAGGTGCGCGGCTGCTGGGAACGACCGTGGTCTCTTTGGGCCGTCCGACGGAACCGGGGTTCTGGTTGAAGACGCCACTGGTTCAGACCGAAGCGCAGGGGCGGGTGACCAATCCCGCCAATGGAAAGTCCGCCGCAGTGACTTTGATCCCCATTGCCGGTGAGGCGACGGCGGGCAGCCGGATGTCGCTCGCGGCGATGCGATTGATCGGCGCGTCGCTTGCCGATCTCACGCAGGTCGAGGTCAGCACGGACGGCTGACGCTACGCCAGCGGCAGTTTGCGTGCGGCGTCCTTAGCTGCAAATGGCTTCATCCGGCCGCCATGTTCGGCAAGAAACGCACGCACGCGCGGCGCGTCGTGCTTGCCCAGTTCGCGCAGCCACCACGCGATGGCCTTTTGGATGAACCATTGGTGGTCAGGAACATAAAAAGCCGCCCAGCCAAGGATTCTTTCGCGCGCTGCGCGCTCTGCAGGTTTGGGGTGATTCTGTTTGGTCCACGGCAGGGTGATTACCATAGCCGCGCGGCGCTGCCATAGGTTGTCCGACCGAGTCCAGCCCTCGACCCGGTCCAGCCGCGAAGGGTCGGCGACGAGACGTTTCTGTCCGGCTATGCAGGCATGATCGGCAATCGCCCAGCTGTCGAAATCAGGCACCCATGACGTGATCAGATCCCATGCTGCAGTGTCGTCGGGGCGCAGACGGGCCTGCGTCAGCAGCTTTGCCGCTGCGATCCGCGCCTCATGGATATCCGTCTGCCAAAGCATATCGGCCAAGGCCACGCGGGCAGGGACATTAAGTTCGCTGCGCCAAGTCTTTGTCAAATCGTCTATCTGGGGGTTGGTAAGGCCCAGATAGGCGCGGTCGACTTTGTGATAGGCGCGCATACCCTCCGCACGAACAGGATCAGCCAGCGCTTGCAGCGCCTCAAGATAGGTGTCCGCGCTCATTCCACTGTGACGGATTTTGCGAGGTTGCGGGGCTGGTCGACGTCCGTGCCTTTTGCGACGGCGGTGTGATAGGCTAGAAGCTGCGCGGGAATGGCATAGAGGATGGGCGCGATTGCATTGGCGACGGCCGGCATCTCGATTGTATCCCAGACGCCTTCGCTCGCCTCTGCCAGACCTTGGCGATCCGAGATCAGGATGACCTTGCCCTTGCGCGCCATGACTTCCTGCATGTTGCTGACGGTCTTGTCAAAAAGCGCGTCACGCGGGGCCATGACGACCACCGGCACGTTTTCGTCAACCAGCGCGATAGGGCCGTGTTTCAGTTCACCAGATGCATAAGCTTCGGCATGTATATAGCTGATTTCCTTCAACTTTAGTGCGCCCTCGAGTGCCAGTGGAAACAACGGACCACGCCCGAGGAAAAGCACGTCACGGGCAGAGGACAACTTGCGCGCTGTCTCGCGAATGGCACCGTTTTGTTCCAGTGCGGTGTTGATGATCGCCGGCAATCCGCGCAGCGCCGAGACGTGATCGGCCAGCCCTTCGGCTGTCAACGTTCCCCTGTCGGAGGCGGCTTTGAGAGCCATCAGCAACAGCACGGTCAGCTGGCAGGTGAACGCCTTGGTCGACGCAACGCCCACTTCCACGCCTGCATGGATCGGAAGCGCCAGGTCGCTTTCGCGCGCGATGGAGGATTCGGCCACGTTGACTACGCTGGCGACCATGTCCGCCTTGCCGGCGCAATAGCGAAGCGCCGCGAGCGTGTCCGCCGTCTCGCCGGATTGGCTGACGAAAACCGCGAGCGTTCTGCCGGGGATCGGCGGCTCGCGATAACGGAATTCGGAGGCGACATCGACTTCGACAGGAAGGCGCGCGATCTGCTCGAACCAGTATTTCGCCGTCAGACAGGCGTAGGAGGCAGTGCCGCAGGCGACC
>JAGXFI010000110.1 GCA_024637305.1 Sulfitobacter sp. | reverse complement strand
GCGCGCCTGGTCTTGCCTTCGTCGGCGATTTGCAGGCTTTCCTCGATCGTTCCGATAAGGTCGGCGTTGGCCTGCTTGACCGCTTCGATGTCGAATACGCCACGCTCCATCTCCGTGCGGATGACCTTGTTGCTGTCCCGCAGGTTCTTGGCATTGGACGTGAGCAACTCGTTGGTGAGATCATTGGCCTCGCGCACCGCCCGTGCCGCTTCGGCAGAGCGTTGGATCGTGACCGCCTGCGCCAGCTGTGTCTCCCACAGGGGCACCGTATTCACGAGCGTCGAATTGATCTTGGTGACGAGCGATTTGTCATTTTCCTGCACCAACCGGATAGAGGGCAGCGATTGCATGGTGACCTGTCGCGTCAGCTTCAGGTCATGCACGCGACGTTCCAGATCATCGCGCGCAGCCCGGATATCGCGCAGTTCTTGCGCCACCATGACCTGATCATCCTCTGCGGCCTTGGCCACCGCTTTTTCCTTAACCGGGATCACGGTCGCATCAAGCTCCGCAATCTTGGCCTCGCCCGCCGCGATATAAAGCGCCAGTTCGTCATAGAATTGCAGCGTCTTTTCATACAGCATGTCGAGTGATTTGATGTCTTTCAGCAGCGTATGCTCGTGGTTCAGCAGGCTGTCGGTGATCCGGTCGATCTGGCCCTGTACCTCTTCGAACTTGGCGGTGAACTTGGCAAATGGTGCGGCGCGGCCCAGCAGTTTTTCCCACCAGCTGCGGTCGCGGCGCACGTCGAGTTCGGACACCGAAAAGCCGCGGATCGTGGTCACGATACTGCGCAGGGAATCGCCGGCGGGGCCGACATCCTTGTTACGCACGTCTTGCAGCATCGCCTGACTGATTTCCTGCAACTCGGCCTGCGCGGCGGAGCCGAACGACACGATGGATTGCGTATCCTCCATGTCGATTTCCGCCATGCGGTGCCGGATCTCGGCTGACTTTGGCGCATCCGCCTGTTCAAGCGTCACCACTGCGTTCGCATCTTCAGGCTCCGGCAGCACGACGGCGGTGACTTCTTCGATCATCGCCAGCGATTTGCTGGCCTTTTCGCGGACACTGTCAGACATCTTGCATGTATTCCTTACTCAAGAGGGGGGAGGCGCACGCCCTCCCGGGAGAGCCGCTCGCGCAGCACGTCGATTTCAATGGTCAGATCACTGCGGTCTTCAAGCAGCAGTTTTCGGGTTCGCGCGGCAAAGTTGTCGTCCAGATCGTCCAGCAGGGCAAGGTAATCCGCACGCGCCCTGGTGTCTTGTGTCCGGGCGTAGATATCCGCGAACTTGATCGTGGCATCGCGCGCGCCGCGCAAGTAAACGCCTAAATATTTTCGTGCCGCGGTAAGGTCGCGCGGGTCTTCCTCGACCGTCCGAATCAGGTCACGGGCTGTTGCCTGAAAATCCGCGAGCCGCGCCGCCGCCGTGCGGTCACCTGCCCGGACCATGGCGTCATCCATCGCCGTCAGATATTTTTCCGCCTCATCCACAACCCGCGCCACGCGGTCTTGCTGAAAGGTATCGATACCTTCCATCCCTTTGGAACGCATGGGGTCAATGCCGAAGCCGACCAGATGCAGCGCAGAGGCGCAAAGACCAAACAGGACCGGCGGCAGGATTTCGGCGACATCCTGATGCGCCATCACTGCCAAAGCAGTGCCGACCCCGGTCAGCGCTGCGGCAAACAATTTGCGCGGGATGGCGGGACGCCGGGCAAGTTTGCGCGCGTGATAGGCGGCTTCGGCGCGCAAACCTTCGCGCAGCAACCATGCGGACAACGTCAGGACCCCGGCACCAAGCAGCGCAAAGGTCAGACTTTGTGCGCCGCTGCCGAACGAAGTCGCGACCAGCACGACGGCCGGAACAAACAGCAGGTTCGCCCGCCCGCCTACCGGATCGACCTCAACCCGCCTTGCACGACCAGTTTGCGGTGTTTCCTGCCCGTCGGGGCTGTATTTGCCGCCATAACGCTTGGCCACAGGCTAAAACCCTCCCAGCCAGCCGCTGCTTACGCCGAACAGCAGCACGATCAGCGCGATAACCGCAGCTTTGCGAATCTCTTTCGGCACGCCTCTACTCCTCTGATCCGCCCCGACGACAGGGCGCATGACCCGCCGCCCGGCACGGGCCGCTTCGCTGCCTATCGATACCACAAAAACGGCGAAGGCAAAGATTGCCACCGCAAGGATCAAAAACAGGAAAATTCTGGCCATAAGCCCTCCACGGCAACAGATATAAGGACGCAACTGCCCGCTTGCCAGCCACATGGCTCAATGCCGTGCTCCTTCATTGTGTTTCATGCTTCGATGAAAGTTAATTCTTTTATGCTGTCTTTGCCTCTTGGGGCGAGAAAGGATGGCGCGCTGAAGAGCGGGGCACCCGGGCGTCTCAGTGTCACGCAACCTATGCCTGGCGAACCGGAATTTTCGAAAATTCCGGTCCGTTTTTTCAAAAAACGGTCGATCGCGCCTAACGTCGTGGTTTGGGTTTGCCCTTTGCGGGTTGTCCCGCGCCGCCGAATCCGCCCGGTTTCCGACGGGAGACGTGTTTGACCGATTTTGGCTTCGCCGTTGCTGTGCCGCTGGGGTCTTGCAATTCGATACCCAGTTGGTCGCGCAGCACTTTCCGGCGAACTTCCTCTACCGCGCCGGCCTTCAGTTCGCCGAGTTGAAAGGGGCCATAGCTGACGCGGATCAGGCGGTTCACGCTGACCCCGATCTCATCCATGGCGCGGCGGATTTCGCGGTTCTTGCCTTCGCGCAGGCCAACGGTCAGCCAGGCGTTTGCCCCCTGTTGGCGATCCAGCGTGACCTCCATGGGTTGAAACGGCTCGCCCTCCGCGACGATGCCGCGGCGCAGCGGTTCCAGCATTTCTTCGGTGGGCCGGCCGTTGACGCGCACGCGGTAGCGGCGCAGCCAACCGGTGCTGGGCAGCTCTAGCTTGCGTTTGATGCCGCCGTCGTTGGTCAGCAGCAGCAGCCCTTCGGAATTGAGGTCAAGCCGGCCGATGCTCATCACCCGCGGCATGTCGGCAGGCAGCACGTCAAAGACCGTCTTGCGGCCCTTTTCGTCACTGTTCGTGGTCACCAGGCCGGTTGGTTTATGATAAAGCCAAAGCCGCGCGGGTTCCGCCGCCCCGACCGGCGCGCCGTCCACTGTGATCTTGTCGGTGGCCGTCACGTTCAGGGCAGGCGACGAGATCTTGCGCCCATTCACCGAGACCCGCCCGGCTTCGATCATACGCTCCGCCTCGCGTCGGCTCGCGACACCTGCGCGGCTGAGTACCTTGGCGATGCGGTCGCCTTCAGGCGTATCTGGATCTGGCTTGTCGGTCATATGACGACGCTTAGCCTGTTTGAGAGGCTTGCGAAAGGTGGCGTTTTGCGGCCATCAAGGTACATGACGTTCCGTTCTTTCATGCATGATGCCTTGTCGGAGGCGCGCGCCGCCGGTGCACGCGGTGAGGTTCCTGTGGGCGCGGTGATCGTGGACCCGTCGGGGACCGTCGTCGCGGCGGCGGGAAACCGCACGCGCGAACTCAACGATCCGACTGCGCATGCAGAGGTGCTGGCCATCCGCGCGGCCTGCGCCGCCGCAGGATCGGAACGGTTGGTGGGCCACGCGCTTTATGTCACGCTGGAACCTTGCGCGATGTGCGCGGCGGCTATTGCGGCGGCACGGGTCGATCGGTTGTATTATGGGGCGTCCGATCCGAAATCAGGCGGCGTGACACAAGGCGCGCGGGTTTTTTCGCACGCCCAATGCCACCACGCGCCCGAGATTTTCGACGGTATCGCAGCGACGGAAGCCGAAACGTTGCTGAAGGATTTCTTTGCGGAACGTCGGTTTTAAAGTTTGATCGGCTGCATCACCTCCGGCTCGATCACATCGACGCCAGGCAGGCCGTCTGCCAACACTTCGGCGGATTGTTCGAGCGCCTCGAAGGTGCGGTAGTGGCAGGGGATCACGGTCTTGAAATTGAAATAGCGTTTCGCGGCATAGGCGGCTGCGGCCATGTCCATTGTGTAGAAACCACCCGCCGACAGAATGCCGATGGCCGGTTTGAAGTAATCACCCATCCAGTCCATATCCGCCATGATCGTCGTGTCCCCGGAGAAATAGAGGGTTTTGCCTTCGCCGGCGATCATGAGGCCGGTTTCGGCACCGGTGTAGACCGGGCCATTGTCGCCCGATATGGATGATGAATGCGAAGCAGGAACCATCGTGACGGCGACCTTGCCGACCTTGATGGTGCCGCCCTTGTTGAACCCGGTGGCGTTTTCAACGCCTTGCGATTCCATGACGGCCATAAGTTCGTACATACCGGCCACAGGCGCACCGGTTTGCCTGGCGACCTCTGCGATGCTTGCCGTGTGGTCGAAGTGACCATGGGTAACCAGTATTTGGGTGGCACCGTCGATCGCCGCCTTGTGGTGGTCTTTGGGAAGCATCGGGTTGCCCTCGAGCCAAGGGTCGATCAGCAGGATCTGATCTTCGATCTCGATGCGAAAGGATCCGTGGCCAAGCCAGATGATGTTCATTGCTATCTCCGTGTTGTGTGTCCCGAGAGAGCATAGCGTTTTTTCCGGCGTTGGCATGGATATTTTGGGAACAATGAAGCAGGGCGACCCGTCCCCTTGCGAGGCGCGGCGCAGGCGGGTAAATGAGCGGCAAGCAGTTAGGGGAATTAGGCCATGTCGATTGATGAAAGCACTGCCGCACGTGTGGCCAAGCTGGCCCGGATACGGGTGGAGCCTGAGGCGTTGCCGGCGCTTGCGGCCGAGTTCAACAACATTCTTGGCTTTATTGAACAGCTGGCCGAAGTGGATATCGACGGCGTGGAGCCGATGACCTCGGTGACGCCCCAGCGGTTGAAGTGGCGCGACGATGTCGTGACGGATGGCGACCAACAGGCTGCCGTATTGCGCAACGCGCCTGATGCGCGCGAGGGGTTCTTTGCGGTACCAAAGGTGGTGGAGTGATGTCTGATTTGAATAAGCTGGGCCTTGCGGAGGCACGGGATGCGCTGCGCAAAGGGGATGTGACGTCTGTCGAATTGACGCAGGCATGCCTGCAGGCGATCGACGGAGCGGGCGCGTTGAACGCTTTTGTTCACCATACGCCTGAACTGGCGCTGGAGCAGGCGAATGCCGCGGATGCGCGGATCAAGGCCGGCGGTGCCCCCGAAATGTGCGGGTTGCCCATCGGGATCAAGGATCTGTTTTGCACCAAGGGTGTGCCGTCACAGGCAGGAAGCCGGATTCTGCAAGATTTTCTGCCTCAGTATGAAAGCACCGTCAGCCAGCAGCTCTTCGATGCCGGCGCAGTCATGTTGGGCAAGCTCAACATGGATGAATTCGCGATGGGGTCGTCCAATGAGACGTCCGTGTACGGCAGCGCGGTCAATCCCTGGCGGCGCGGCAATGATGATGCGGCGCTGACCCCCGGTGGCTCGTCAGGCGGGTCGGCGGCAGCGGTCGCGGCGGACCTGTGCCTTGCGGCGACTGGCACCGACACTGGCGGCTCGATCCGTCAGCCAGCGGCGTTTACAGGCACCGTGGGCATCAAGCCGACTTATGGTCGGTGTTCGCGTTGGGGAATCGTGGCGTTTGCGTCTTCGCTGGATCAGGCTGGGCCGATGACGAAATCCGTGCGGGATGCAGCGATGATGCTGGGTGCCATGTGTGGACATGACCCCAAGGATTCGACGTCGGCCGATCTGCCGGTGCCTGATTTCGAGGCGGCGCTGACAGGCGACATCCGCAGCAAGAAAATCGGGATTCCGCGCGAATACCGGATGGAGGGCATGCCCGACGAAATCGAGACGCTGTGGCAGAACGGTATCGCGATGATGCGCGATGCAGGTGCCGAGATCGTCGATATTTCACTGCCGCATACCAAATACGCGCTGCCTGCCTATTACGTGATTGCGCCCGCCGAAGCGTCCAGCAACCTCGCGCGTTATGACGGTGTGCGCTACGGCCATCGCGCCAGGCTGGAGCAGGGCGACGGCATTACCGAAATGTACGAAAAGACCCGTGCCGAAGGGTTCGGACCGGAAGTCCAGCGCCGTGTGATGATCGGTACCTATGTTCTGTCTGCCGGGTTTTACGACGCCTATTACAACCGTGCGCGCCGCGTGCGGGCGTTGATCAAGAAGGATTTCGACGACGTCTTTGCCGCAGGCATCGACAGCATACTGACACCGGCCACGCCTTCGGCAGCTTTCGGTCTGGGTGAAATGTCGGATGCGGATCCTATCGCCATGTACCTCAATGACGTGTTCACCGTGACGGTCAACCTGGCCGGTCTTCCGGGCATCGCGGTCCCAACCGGCGTGGACAAGCAGGGCTTGCCCCTGGGGCTGCAATTGATCGGGCGGCCCTGGGAAGAAGCGGAACTGCTGTCTTCCGCCTACGCGCTGGAACGCAGCGCGGGCTTTGTGGCCAAGGCCGGAAAATGGTGGTAGGTTTGCGCGGTAATCAGAAAAGTACAGGCTCAGTGACGCTTATGTTTTCCCGTATCTTCATCGGCTTGACCTCCGTTGCTAGCTTGGCCGCGTGCCAACCAACCCCGCCCGACGATGTCCGTTTTGGCACCGGTTTTGACCAGGCCTTTGACAGCCAGATCGTCAACCGCCCGACCATTCCGGAACCGGCAGGTGTGATTGCGACGCCCTTGGATGGCTCTGCGGAGGCGACAGCGGCGGAAACCACGGCCTTGCTCAGCGCAACTGCGAACAATTCCGGCGTGGTGCCCGTTGAGGCCAATCCAGCCAACCCCGCGCCGCCTGTCGTTGACGCCGCCAGCGGGATCAGCCGCGAGAACAATTTCGACGCCGTGTCCGACCAGCGCAGCATCGAAAGCGATGCGGCACGAATCGCAGCGAACCGAGCGCAATATCAGGTGATCCAGCCGGAGGCGCTGCCCGAACGGGAAAGTACCGGACCAAATATTGTGGCTTATGCTTTGCAAACCAGCCATCCCGTCGGCACAGAGATTTACAAACGTTTCAGCCTGAACGCTGCGGCCAAGTACAATCGTATTTGCAGCCAATACAGACATCAGGATCAGGCGCAGATCGACTTTCTCGCGGCTGGCGGACCCGAAAGGGACCGTCTCGGCATGGATCCTGATGGCGACGGGTACGCTTGCACCTGGGATCCCTCGCCATACCGGAATGGCTCCTCTGGCTGACATCAGGCAACACCGGTCTCCCAATTGCGGCCCGCGGCGGGACGGGTTGGAGCCATCGCTGATCGTCATCCACCATACAGCCATGGAAAATGCACATGCGGCGCTTGAACGGCTGTGTGATCCTGCAGCAGAAGTCTCGGCGCACTACCTCGTCTGCGCGTCGGGCGAAGTGGTGCAGATGGTTCCAGAAGAGTTGCGCGCCTGGCATGCCGGTGTCGGAAGCTGGGCCGGGCTGGGCGACATCAACTCCCGTTCCATCGGTATCGAACTGGACAATCGCGGCGCGACCCCCTTCGCGGCCGCGCAGATGGATGCGCTCGAAAGGTTGCTGCGCGGGATCATGGCCCGTTGGAATATCGCAGCAGACGGCGTGATAGGTCATTCCGATATGGCACCGGGTCGAAAAACCGACCCCGGACCGCATTTTGACTGGCAGCGCCTAGCGCGGCAGGGGTTGGCGGGAGCCACGGCATGCAGCCCTGCAAACGCGGATCAGTTCCTTCCGCGCGCGCGCGCTGCTGGCTATTCAGCACAGGTCGACGACGAGACCCTTCTATCAGCTGTCAGGCTGCGCTATCGCCCATTCGCCAAAGGCCCGCTGAGTGCCGAGGATGTGGCGGTGCTTTCGCCGAGCGAAACATGACGGCTCGCCGTGCGTCGCTTGATGCAGAGTGCTGCCGCCGGAGGCTCTCGATCTGACGGCCATTGACGAGCCGTGCCTGCACGGACTAGTCAGACCTCGCGCGGAAGGCTGGATGGCCGCGGCGGAGCGATCCGTCGAGGAAAGTCCGGACTCCCAGAAGAAACGGTGCCGGGTAACGCCCGGACGGGGTAACCCGATGGACAGCGCCACAGAAATGAAACCGCTGCGGCATGCCGCAGCAAGGGTGAAACGGTGGAGTAAGAGCCCACCGCGCCGCTGGCAACAGGGGCGGCAAGGCAAGCCCCACCGGGAGCAATGCCAAATAGGGACCGCGTGCCGCAAGGCGGGGCATCTTCTGCTCCAGCAGGTCCGGGTTGGCAGCTATAGCGTGGCCGGTAACGGTCACGTCAGAGGAATGGTCATCGACGGGACAGGAGCTATCCTGCCCCTGAACAGAATCCGGCTTATAGGCCCTCCGCGCAAACATCCGGGCAGTGTCCGGAAAATTCGAATTTTCCGCCACCGCGTATCGCTGTGTTCCTCGCGCCCAAGGCGGCTTTTGTTGTTGACTCGGGTGTCCATCCCGTTAAAAGCCGTGCTTCAGGATTAACGCACCGCGCGCCTCATGATGGCGGCCCGTGCAGCAGGAGAAGTCACATGGCGAAGCCAACCACGATCAAGATCCGTCTGAACTCGTCCGCGGGCACAGGCCACTTCTACGTCACCAAGAAGAATGCGCGTACGATGACTGAAAAAATGGTCATCAAGAAATACGACCCCGTCGCGCGCAAGCACGTCGACTACAAGGAAGGCAAGATCAAGTAAGATCGCCGCCTCGCAAAGCTTCAGGAAACCGCGCTTTCGAAGCGCGGTTTTTTTGTGCGCTTGCCCAACAAAAAACCCGCCGAATTTGCATCCGGCGGGTTTTGTCTGTCGCTTCAGTTCAGAGCCTTGCTTATTCGCGGTTGCCAAACAGATGCAGCATGAACATGAACATGTTGATGAAATCCAGATACAGGCTCAACGCGCCCATGATTGCGGATTTACCCAGCCATTCGCTGTCGGCGTGTTGCGCGTGCGCAATATAGTCCGTCTTGATCTTCTGCGTGTCGTAGGCGGTAAGGCCTGCAAAGATCAGCACACCGATAGCAGAGATGGCGAACATCAGGGCAGGGGAGCCGAGGAAAATATTCACGATCGACGCGACGATCAGGCCAATCACGCCCATGATCAGGAAGCTGCCCCAGGCGGAGATGTCCTTTTTCGTGGTGTAACCCCAGAGCGACAGCCCGGCAAAAGCGACCGAGGTGATCAGGAATACCTGAGCGATAGAGTAGCCTGTGAACACCAGGAAGATCGAGCTGATCGAAATCCCCATGACAGCGGCAAAGAGATAGAACACGACTTGCGCTGCTGCGGCAGACATCCGGTTGATCCCGGCGCTGAAGCCGAAGACGAAGGCGAGGGGTGCGAACATCACAACCCATTTGAGCGGTGATGCATAAAGCGCATAGCCCAAGCCGGTCAGATATTCGTCAGGACCGATCTGATACTCCGTCGGCGTCGTTGATACGGCCAGACCTGAAAGGGCCCACGCCGCTGCGAAAGTTATCAGCATGCCCACGGACATGGTCCCGTAGACCTTGTTCATATGCGCGCGAAGACCCTCGTCAATCGCGGCACTGCGGGTTCCGGCGGCGGACCGGATCATATTCACGTCAGCCATTAAAGACCTCCAAATTGAGTGTTCCACGTGTTTTTCAAAGAGATACACGCTCTGCCGCTTAATATCGGGCACGCTTCAAAGCATTTCAAGGGTTTTGATCAGGTAAATCAAAGGCAAAAGCAGTTTGACCGTCGCCTTGGTATCGTTCGACGTTCTTGATTGATTCTCTACAAAGTTGCGAATCAGCCCCGTCGATTGTTTCGATTTCTGCAACTGTCACCCCCGATGAGCAAGAATCGGCATAGAGTGACGGGGAGGTTGACGCTATGGAAGCCAGCGTAATGTCGGGCGGAAATTTTTGATCAAATTAAACATTTCGGTGCCTGATGATGCCGCGCAGGGGCCGCTCAGAGTGGGTTTCGGGCGTGTAAGAGCGGTACGCGTTAACCAATTATTAATATTTGCCGTCTCATATATTGCTAATTATACCAAATTATTTAAGCTTGAAGTTACCCTTGAGTTGTACGAACAACCTCACGACTCACCTTTACGGCAAGTTATTTTATTTGCTGTAAGGCACGTTTTTCGTAAGATGGGCCTGCCTGATTGGGTCTTTCGTGCAATTTCGTGAAAGATGGCCTTTTGGTCGGATCAGGGTAGCAGCGTCATTCCGGGTGCCAGAAGGAAAGAAGATTGATAAATGGCTCATATCGTTGATGTGCACGTAGGGAAACGGATCCGCCAGCGGCGTTGGCTGATCGGCATGACCCAACAGAAATTGGCAGAACTCGTCGGGATTAAGTTCCAGCAAATTCAGAAATACGAAACCGGGG
>JAGXFI010000109.1 GCA_024637305.1 Sulfitobacter sp. | reverse complement strand
CGACACGCTTGTCTGGCTTGGTGTGGTCGCGGACGACAGCCGACTTGCGCTGATCAACAACCAAACGGGTACGATCATCGCGATGACGCATATTCTGCTGCCCTTCATGATCCTGCCGCTCTATTCGGTGATGCAGACGATTCCACAGACGTATCTGCGCGCGGCCAAATCCTTGGGTGCCACGAACTGGACAGCGTTCTGGCGGGTCTATTTTCCGCAATCCGTTCCAGGCATCGGCGCGGGGTCGATCCTCGTGTTCATCCTGTCCATCGGCTATTACATCACGCCTGAAATCGTCGGTGGAACGCAAGGTACGTTCATCTCCAACCGGATTGCCTATCACATCTCCAGTTCGCTCAACTGGGGTCTGGGGGCTGCGCTAGGGTCGATCCTGCTGGTGGCAGTGCTGCTGCTTTATTACGCCTATGACAAGATTGTGGGCATCGACAACGTCAAGCTGGGGGGCTGAGAAATGGCCGCACTTACACCAATCTCACGCACGCCAACGTCGTTCTACGTACCAGTCGTCGCGGCATTCGGGGCCGTTGCGGGGCTGTTTGTCGGTACTGCGCAGGGATCGGGCTTCTTGGGCATGATCATTGGCGCAATCCTCCTTGGCGTCGTCGCTTTCGGCCTCACAAAAATGAACCTGCCGGAAATCCCAAGCCGCTGGGTTCTTGCCGTCGTATTTGCAATCGCTGGATTCCTGTTGGCAGGAATTCCCGCCGGCGTGATCGGGGCGCTATTCGGCTGGTTCTTTGGCTGGCTGACCTTTTGGCTCTACGAGGGTCGGTATCGTGCAAAACTGGCACCCTACCTCTCCCCCGGGCAGGTCCTTTGGCACTACACGTTCCGCGTCATCTGCGGAGCGGTCTTCGTCTTTCTGATCACACCGATCATCGTCGTCATGCCGCTCAGCTTTAACGCTGAGAACTTCTTTACTTTCACGCCGGAAATGCTGCGTTTCGACCCGGACGGTTATTCACTAAAACACTATCGCGATTTCTTCAGCAATCCTGACTGGCAACAGGCCGTGTCGAACTCCGTGCGTATCGCCCCTGTAGCGACGATACTCTCTGTTGGTTTCGGAACTTTGGCGGCTATCGGTCTCAGCCAGCCACATGTACCGTTCCGGCGCGCGATCATGGCAATCCTGATCTCTCCGATGATCGTGCCACTGATCATTTCCGCTGCTGGGATGTATTTCTTCTATAGCCGTATCGGCCTGCAAGGCACTTATTGGGGCGTGGTTCTGGCGCATGCGGCACTTGGTATTCCCTTCGTCATCATCACGGTTACCGCTACACTCGTCGGGTTCGACCGGTCTCTGACACGCGCTGCGGCCAATATGGGGGCGAACCCGGTCACGACATTCTTCCGCATACAGATGCCGCTGATCCTGCCGGGTGTGATCTCGGGCGGGTTGTTCGCCTTCATCACGTCATTCGACGAGGTGGTCGTGGTGCTGTTTGTCGGTTCGGCTGGTCAGAAAACGCTGCCCTGGCAGATGTTCACCGGACTGCGCGAACAGATCAGCCCGACGATCCTTGCCGTGGCGACGCTCCTTGTGGGGATCTCGATCTGCCTGCTGACAGTGGTGGAATTGCTCCGCCGCCGCTCCGAGAGATTGCGGGGAATGTCACCGGGCTGATTAAAGCCCTTCGACAAAGCCGGCAAAAATCTTCCGCCGCGATGGGTTAATTTCGGGTCCGCGTGACCTTGCGCTTGACCTTGTCATTCTTACGTTTTGCCTTGGTCGCCTTGCCGCGTGGGTTCCGCCCGGCAGGGCTGCGCGACGATTGTTTGACCGCATCACCATCCACCGCCAGCAATTCAAGCGCGATGCCGCCCGTCACTGGCGTGACCTCTGCCAGCCTAACCGTGACCCGCTGCCCTAAACCCAGCGTCAGCCCTGTATCGCTCCCGCGCAGAGTCTGGCTTTCGGCGTCATGATGAAAATACTCGCGTCCAAGCGACCGCATCGGCAACAAACCATCCGCGCCGGTCTCATCCAGCTTTACGAAGGCACCAAACCGCGCGATGCCGCTGATCCGGCCCGTCAGTTCGGTCCCGACACGTTCCGACAGATAAGAAGCGAGATAGCGATCCGTCGTATCCCGTTCTGCCATCATGGAACGCCGTTCAGTTTCGGAAATATGCGCTCCAGTCTGATCGAGCCGCTCGATGTCCTCGACGGAGAGCCCATCCTTACCCCAACCATGCGCGCTAATGAGCGCACGATGTACGATCAGATCTGCGTACCGCCGGATCGGCGAGGTGAAATGCGCGTATGAACGCAGGGCAAGGCCGAAATGACCGATATGGGCCGGCGCATAATACGCCTGCGTCATGGATCGCAGGGTTGAGATGTTGATCAATTCGGCATCCTGGGTGCCGGCGGCATCATTCAGCAGACGGTTCAGGTGCGAGGTCTGCAGCACCTGCCCCTTGGCCAGGGTAAATCCCGCTGCCTGTGCAGTTTCGCGCAAGCTTTCAAGCTTTTCCGGCGTGGGTTCCTCGTGAGCACGGAATAAAAGCGGCGTTTTCTTTTTCAGCAAGGTCTCAGCGGCAGCAACATTGGCCAGTACCATGAATTCCTCGATCAGCCGATGCGCATCGAGCCTGTCCTTGAAGTTGACGGAGTGAACGGTTCCGTCCTCGCCCAACTCGATCCGGCGTTCAGGCAAGTCCAGATCAAGCGGCTGGCGACGTTTGCGGGCCAGCTTGAGCGTCTCATAGGCGGCGTAGAGCGGCCGTAAAACAGGCTCTACCAAAGGCTCTGTCCGATCGTTCGGATTACCGTCGATGGCATCCTGCACTTCTTGATAATGCAGGCTGGCGATTGATCGCATCAATCCGCGGTGAAAGTCATGTGCAATCTTGTCCCCATGCTCGTTCAGGACCATGCGCACAGCGATACACGCGCGCGGGACGTCTTCGTGAAGACTGCATAGATCGCCTGACAGGCGGTCAGGCAGCATCGGGACCACCCGGTCAGGAAAATATGAAGAATTCCCGCGCTTCTTGGCCTCAGCGTCCAGAACGGAACCGGGCGTGACATAGGCGGCCACATCGGCAATTGCGACCCACAGGATAAAACCGCCCTTGTTCTTGGGGTCCGTGTCCAACTCAGCGAAACAGGCATCGTCACGGTCACGCGCATCCGTCGGGTCGATTGTGATCAGCGCTAGGTCGCGCAGGTCCTCCCGTCCCTTCAATCCGACTGGCTTGGCCGCGTCCGCCTGGGCTATCACGTCATCCGGAAAAGTATCAGGTATGCCATGCTGGTGAATCGCGATCAGCGAAACCGCCTTGGGAGCGGACGGATCGCCCAACCGCTCGATGATGCGCGCTTTCGGCAAACCCATGCGACCCTTAGGGCCGGCCTGCTCTGCCTCGACCAACTCGCCGTCCTTTGCACCATCCGTGGCATCGGCCGCCACGATCCATTCCCGGTCTGCGCCCTTGTCGATCGGCACGATGCGCCCGCCATTCGAATCCTTGCGGAACACCCCCAGAACCCGCTTGGGACTGGTACCGATCCGCCTGATCAAGCGCCCTTCGTACTGGTAACCGTCCTCTTGCACCTGTGTCAGTCGCGCCAACACCTTGTCGCCGCTTCCCAACGCAGGGTCCGACGCCTTGGTGATCATCAGGATCCGGGGCGCATCGCCCTTGCCCGGCCATTCCATCGGCACAGCATAGAGATCACCGTCAGGATCCGGGCCGATCACATTAAGTACAGAGACCGGCGGCAGTCTGTCAGGATCGGAATAGCTGCGCTTGCGCTTTTCCAAATGGCCCTCTTCGGCCAGTTCTTTCAGCACCCGCTTGAGGTCAATGCGCGCAGCCCCCTTGATGCCGAACGCCTTCGCGATATCGCGCTTGGCGGTCAGGGTGGGGTTCTGGCTGATCCATTCGAGGATCTCTGTCTTGCTCGGTATTTTGCTCATGGGCGAGGACGTAGCACGCGCACCGCCTGTCGTCATGGCAAATCAGCAGCGGTGTCCACATCCCGCAAGGTCGTAATCCGCGCGATCCGATGATCCGCGAGTGACGTGAGGCTATCGGCCAGCGCTTGATCGGTGGACCAGCGAACGCCGGCAAAAATGTCCGGCGGCACTGCGCGGGTGCGTTTCAGCCCCACCAGCCAATAGCCGCCATCCGTCGCAGGACCGAAGACTGCGTCATGGTTGCCCAGCGCCGTGAAGGCTTCAAGAATATGTCCAGACCTGACATCCGGTATGTCCGCGCCAATGACGCAGACCGGGCCGGGGGGCGCAGTCCGCATCATGCGCACCATCCGATCCCCCAGATTTCCGGTGCCCTGCGGCCAGCGCACAAGGTTGGACGGCCATATCCTGCTGTTCAGACCCTGACTATCCGGCGAAACGGCCAGCACCGTCTGCCAGCAGGGGCTTTGCACACGACGCAACAGGCGCGCGACCTGATGCCTGAACCACCATGCCGCCTGCGTCATGCCAATGTCTCGTCCCAGCCGCGTCTTGACCCGGCCCGGACGCGGTTCTTTCACCATGACGACCAAAGTCCGGTTCATAGGGTGCAGACCATGTCCCGGTGCGGAATTCCTGCGTCATCATATATCGGACCGACCGCACGAAAGCCCAACGCCTCGTAAAAGGTCAACGCATGTGTCTGCGCGCTCAGCGTTGCCTTTGCCGCGCCCTGCTCGCGTGCGATTTCAAGCGCATTCAAGATCATCGCAGCGCCCAGACCCTGTCCGCGATGCGCCTTCAAAACACATACGCGGCCAATTTTTGCCAAACCCTCCGCAATCGTCAGCCGCGCGGTCCCCACGGGCATGTCATCATTTCGCGCAATCAGATGGATCGACGCAGCGTCCAGATTATCCAGTTCATCTGCTTCGCTGACATTCTGTTCTTCGATGAAAACCGTCCGCCGCAGCGCAAGGCAAGCGGGCACGTCCCCAGTTTGTTCGATATTGTAGCTCACGCGAAATAATCCGTCAGGATGCGCGCATAGATCTGTTTGAGCTGCCGGATATGTTCGACTGAAACATGTTCATCCACCTGATGCATTGATTGCCCGACAAGACCAAATTCAACGACCGGACAGTGCGCCTTGATAAAGCGGGCATCGGACGTGCCGCCCGTGGTGGAAAGCTGAGGCGTGACGCCTGTCACAGCTTTGACCGCGCTGCTGACCATGGTTGACAACTCTCCCGGTGGCGTGATGAAACTTTCGCCGGAAATCGTGGCGTCCATCGCTATTTCGACGCCGAACGCAGCGCGGATTGCGTCCGTTTCAGTCTCTAACCAGAGGGTCAGGCTCTGTCCCGAATGGGTATCATTGAAGCGGATGTTTACGGTTGCGGAACACTCTGCCGGGATCACATTGCTGGCCTTGTTGCCTGTGTCGATGGTCACGATCGCCAGTGTCGACGCATCGAAATGATCCGTTCCCTGATCGAGTTCATGTGACGCCAATCGGTTCAACAACTTCACCATCGCGGTCAACGGATTGTTGGCACGGTGTGGATAGGCGGAATGTCCCTGTTTGCCGACAACACGGAATTTCACGGTCATGGATCCGCGTCGCCCGATCTTGATCATCTCGCCCATCCGTTCAGGGCAGGTTGGCTCTCCGACAAGACAAACATCCATGCGTTCGTTATGTCTGGACATATAGTCAAGCAGCGCGGTGGTGCCGTCTATTGCGTCGGCTTCCTCATCACCGGTAATTGCTATCACTATCGACCCGTCGGGGGGCGAATTGTGGACGAAATCCACAGCCGCAGCCGCAAAGGCGGCGACGCCGGACTTCATATCTGTCGTACCACGTCCGTACATGATGCCGTCCTTCACTTCGGCACCGAAGGGGGGCATGGTCCAGGCAGCCTCATCCCCGACCGGCACCACATCCGTATGCCCGTTGAAACCGAAGCAGCGCATGTTTCCTTTCGTTCCCCAGCGCGCGAAAAGGTTCCGGATGTCACCACGGTCGGCCCAAGCGCAGTCAAAACCCGCATCGCTCAAGAGATCATATAGTATATCGAGGGCACCGGCGTCATCGGGCGTGACCGAAGGACAACGCACAAGGCGGGCCGTCAAATCAACAGGATCAATGGGTTGCATGATTTTCCCTTTGGTTTTGTTCTGATCATTCATCCCACTTGTTACCTCAAAGCGCCAGCCCCCGCGCGGTTCAAAACGAAATGCTTAACAATCCGCATAAGACCATGCTAAGATTTTCAATATAATAGACCCGAGGCAGGGCAAGAGCAGTTTGGGCACCTGAAAACAGGGCCGATCCGTCCGACAAAAGGACACCAGATGCGCATGGGGGAAACCCGTGCCGCGCTGCGCTATGCGCCTCCCAGGGTTGTGGGCTTGGGGCAGAGCAATGGTAGCAGCATCGGAACTCCCGATCAGTACGGTCCGCGAAGGGACAACTGCCATCGACATGGCGGAGATGATTTTTGGTGCCGGGGTAACCGTTACCGGGGCGACTTATTACGGCGACGTAGACAGCGCGGGAACATATTCCGGCGGTGACACCCATACTCCAGGCGTTACGCCGAGCGATACGGGCGTTATCCTGTCGACCGGCGACGCGGAAAGTTTCACGAACTCCAGGGGGCAGGCAAACCGGTCCGCAAACACGTCAACCAATACGTCCGGCATCAACAACAACAGCCAGCTTAACGCCGCAACTGGCACGAACACTTATGATGCGGCTGTGCTGGACGTGGATTTTATCCCCGATAGCTCGGTGATGACGATGCAATTCGTCTTCAGCTCTGAAGAATATCCGGAATTCCAGAATTCAGTCTATCAGGATTTTGTCGGCGTCTGGGTCAATGGCACCCTTGTTCCGCTGGACGTGGGGGATGGTGACACAGATCCCGGAAACATTAATACTACCAATAATATCAACATGTTCGTCGACAATCAGAACGGCGACTACAATACCGAGATGGATGGTTTTACTATCACCATGACCCTAACGATGGTGGTCAATCCGGATGTGGTCAATTCGATCCGCATCGCTATCGCCGACGTATCCGACAGCAACTACGATTCCAACCTGCTGATCGCAGCAAATTCGGTTCAGACGGATTTGATCGCGGTCTCCGACGACGTGAACGTCTATCCGAACGGCACGACAACGCTGGACGTTCTGGCGAATGATATCAACGAGAGCGGCGGAACGCTGACCATCACGCACGTCAACGGGCAAGCAGTCACGAGCGGAGCCACAATCACCCTGCCGACTGGCCAGCAAGTGACGTTGAATGCTGACGGCACCTTCACGGTGGTAGGCGACGGGGATGATGAAGATTTCAACTTCACCTACATGATCGATAACGGCACCGGCAGTGATGTGGGATTTGTCAACGCGACGTCCGTACCGTGTTTCGTTGTCGGAACGCTGATCGCGACACCGGATGGCGCCCGCGCGGCAGAGACGCTGCGTCCGGGTGACATGGTGATGACCAAGGACGAAGGCGCGCAGCCGCTGCGATGGATCGGGACGCGTACTGTTCCTGCGCTGGGGCAATTCGCGCCGATACATATTCGCGGCGGGACACTGGGCCAGCATCGTGATTTGCTGGTATCGCCCCTGCACCGCGTGCTGATCCGGGACAATCTGGCAGAGCTTCTTTTCGGGGAACAGGAAGTCCTTGTGGCGGCGCGCGACCTTGTGAACGATCACACGATTACGCGCCGGCCGGGCGGGGATGTTACCTATGTTCATCTGCTGTTTGACCGGCATCAGGTCGTGTTTTCCGAGGGATTAGAGACTGAATCCTTTCTTCCCGGCCCCCAGACCGCCAGTAGTTTCGAGGCCGAGGTCGTGCAGGAGATATGTACGCTGTTCCCTGAACTGGACCCGCATACCGGCCAAGGATATCCCGGTGCGGCCCGCAGGACACTCAAGAGATTTGAGGCGCAGCTCCTTGCCGGGTCACGGGCGGCCTGATGACCTGGCTTGCCCTTACTGATCACGCGGAGCGACGGTTGTCGCTTCGTGGCCTCGGGGTCGACAAACGCGATGATCCCGTTCTTCCCGACGACCCCCGCAGCCTGTTGGTCCGCGGCAGCATCATGTTCGAAACCCGGATGTCTCCGGACGGGCGACCGCAGGTCCTTTTCGGTTACAAAACGGTCCATCCCGTTCACCGTAGCCTGGTTTTTCAGGCAATCCCGGGTGGCGGTGTCGCTATGGTCCAGGTGCAGGGACGTGACATCAGCCATGCAGCGATCCAGCATAAAGGCTCCGGGCGGACCGACGTTTTGCGCATCACATATTCGTGGGACAGCCCGGCAAAATGGGGCCGGATGACGCTGGAAAAGCCTGAAGAGATGATGCAAATCACGGTTCCCGTGCCCAACCCTCGCCCGCTGTCGCTGGAGGATATTCGCGGGTTGATGATGGGCCAGCAGGACCAGACCTTTGCGCCCGACATGATCTTTGCCGCGCTGTCGGATCAAATTGAACCGATCGGGCCGGCACCGACTTTGGCCCCGGAAACGCCAGTCGCGACCCCTTGGGGCTACCGTCCCGCTGGTGATCTGCAACGTGGTGACACCGTTTATACGCAAGGGGGCGAAGTGGTTCCGGTGCTGCAAACCGTCACGCGGGCCCTGCCAGCGCGCGGCAGCCACGCGCCTATCCGAATTCGCGCACCCTATTTCGGACTGAAACGGGATATCGTCGTCTCGCCCGAACAGCGACTGGTGATCGACGGCCCCGAGGTTGAATACCTCTTTGCGACCGAATCCGTTCTGACCCCGGCCCGTCATCTGGTTAACGGGTTCGCAGCACTGCCGGATCGTGCCGGTCCGGTGATCCGCTACGTCCAAGTCATCCTGCCACAGCACGAGACGATATTGGCTGCGGGCGCGCCTGTCGAAAGCCTCTATATCGGTAGAATTCGGCGCAACAAGGATAAGATGGACGCCAGTATTCTGGTCGGGATCGACCGGAATACGCTGCCAGAACACGGGCGTGAGGCGCATAAGGTGCTGAAATGGTACGAGGCGATCACATTGGCCAAACGGCGTGCCGCCTAGGCAATCCGGCTATCCAACCCTTCTAGGGCACGCAGATCAGTCGTCTCCGAAGAACGGCGTCACCTGCGCCACGATCACGGCGTTTTCCTCAAGCGCACGCTGCATCAGCGCGCGCTCTTCCTCGTCGATTTCATGGCCCAGCGCCTCACGTTCATCCAACGTGCCGTAGCCTGTAACATCGAGCGGCGCGGTATCAGCCTGCTTGAGGATCGCGACTGTCTCACGGACCGCTTCGGCCTCGTCAATGCCGGAGGCAAAACACATCAACGCAGCGCCTGTAGCCTCTTCAGGTAATCCGTCGCCTCGTTTTCGACCTATCTCTACAAGCAGGGTATAAACCTGCTGGCGCGATGGCTTTTTGGGTTTCTTGGTATCGGTCATTTGTTTCCCGCCTAACAGGGCGCTGACTTATCCGCTTCGCGGAGGCTTCACAAATGATAAAAAATCGCCACCCCCCGAGAGCACGACGATACGCCTGCTAAAACTGGATGGTCATTAGATTATCGCACATTTTCGGAATTTTGGAACATTTCGTACAAAACAACGCCTGATCTCTCGGAAATTGTCGCCAATTCTTCGGCAAGATTTTTCATTGTTTCGCATCGTCAAACAAAGCGGGCTGCTCCGATAGTCGGAACAGCCCTGCGAATCGTTTGCGCTTCTTCTGGCCTTAGCTGCTAAGGTCGCGGATCATGCTGGCCAGTCCGATCAACAGACAGGCACCCACAAATCCAACGAAGATCTGACCGATCCAACCGCCCAGCGTTGAGCCGAAAACTGTTATCAGGATGACATTGAAAACAACCGCACCGAGGATACCGAGGATTATGTTCAACAACAGTCCGTGGTTCCGCTTCATGAATTTTTCCGCAAGCCACCCCGCCACTGCACCGACGATGATCGACGCAATAATACCCAAACCAGCCATATTCAATCTCTCCTGCTAAGCGTTCGATCCTAACACGAAGCTGCGCAACCGGGTTCCCTAGTCTCGCAAGAGATCGTTGATTGATGTCTTGGAGCGTGTCCTTTCGTCCACACGCTTTACGATTACCGCGCAATAGAGGTTCACGCCGTTCTTGCTTGGCATGCTGCCAGCGACGACGACCGACCCAGACGGGACTTCACCGTACATCACGGCACCGGTCTCGCGGTCGACGATCTTGGTGCTTTGCCCGATGAACACGCCCATGCCCAAGACAGACCCTTCGCGCACGATGCATCCTTCGACGACTTCAGACCGTGCACCGATGAAACAATTGTCCTCGATGATCGTCGGCCCGGCCTGCATCGGCTCCAAAACGCCGCCGATCCCGACACCGCCGGACAAATGCACGTTCTTGCCGATCTGTGCGCAGCTCCCCACGGTGGCCCATGTGTCCACCATCGTTCCGCTGTCCACGTAGGCACCGATATTGACAAAGGACGGCATCAATACAACGCCGGGCGCAATATAGGCAGATTTGCGGACGACACAGTTGGGAACAGCGCGGAACCCTGCAGCCTTCCACTCGCTGTCACCCCAGCCCTTGAATTTGCTATCGACCTTGTCCCACCATCCGGCACCCTGCGGGCCACCTTCCTGATGCTCCATATCCTTGATGCGAAAACCCAGCAGGACGGCTTTCTTGGCCCATTGATTGACGTGCCAATCGCCGTTCTCCTGCCGTTCCGCTACACGCAAGCTACCGCTGTCCAGCGCGTTGAGAGTGTGTTCAATCGCTTCGCGCGTTTCGCCCGTCGTGGCGGAGGTGATCCCGTCCCGAGCGTCCCAGGCGGCTTCGATGGCTTTTTCTAGCTGAGCATTTGACATGGGCTGGCTCCGTTTATTTGTCAGTGTCCCTTTGGCTATGGCTGCGCAAAACGCCGTGGTCAATCCCCGCGATCCGTTGCATGGTTACCTATCAGAGGAGCCCTGCATGACCACGAACACCCGTCACCCCCTGCGCGATGTCTATAGCGACCGTGAAAAAGCCAGCGAAGTGCCCGTCACCCCACAGACGAAAGCCCCTGCATATCGGCTTGCATTCATCGACGAAGATTTCATGTGTCGTGAAGAACTGCGGCCCGTCCGGTTGCAACTGGAGTTGCTTAAACCGCAGATGATGCTCGACGAGTACGGGATCGAATCCACGATCGTGCTTTTTGGCGGCGCACGCATACCTGAGCCGGCCAAGAAAGCCGCCGCGCGGACGGAAACCCTTGCAGAACTATCGCGCTTTTACGACGAAACCCGGGAGTTTTCCCGGCTGATGACACTCAAATCGATGGAGAGTGGCGGCCATGAGAATGTGATCGTGACGGGCGGCGGCCCCGGTGTGATGGAGGCTGGAAACCGCGGGGCAGTCGATGCGGGCGGTAAATCCATCGGTCTGAACATCGTGTTGCCGTTCGAGCAGGCCCCGAACGAATATGTCTCGCCGGAACTGTGCTTCAACTTCCACTATTTTGCGATCCGCAAGATGCATTTCCTGATGCGCGCACGTGCTATCTGTGTGTTTCCAGGCGGTTTTGGCACAATGGATGAGCTGTTTGAATCGCTGACCCTGATCCAGACCGGCCGGATGCAAAGAATACCGTTTCTGCTGTTCGGGCGTGCGTTCTGGGAAAAAATCATCAACTGGGACGCGCTCGCCGATGCTGGCACGATTTCAGAGCAGGATCTCGATCTTTTCCGGTTCGTCGAGACCGCGCAAGAGGCCATTGACCTGATCGCAAACTGGGAACCGGCATCTCCGCGCGACAGCGTCCCGGGGAGAGGAAGAGATCAGTTTACCGCCTAGTCGGAAAAATGCCTAACATGTTGTCCAAAATATTCATAATGTGAACGAATATTTGTCGGAGCAGGCATTATGTTTTATTACGATTACCCAGGCAATTTTATGCCCGGCCAAGAAGATCACGATCATATCCACGCCGAAGCGCCGGGTAACGGTGGCAGCGGTAATGAAACTGCGGAGGTCGTGACCGATCACACTGCGATCCTCAAGTATTTGGATATCGATTATCTGCGTTGGAACAGCGGGGCCCCTGTTGGCACACCGGTTGTAATTACCTACAGCTTTTCGGCGACACCGGATATTGCTGAGTACAATCCTTTCGCTGCCACCGGATACTGGGATTTCAACACGGTTCAGCAAACTTATTTTCGCGCCGCTCTTGCAGAGTTCGAGGCCGTCACAGGCGTTATATTCGTCGAGATCATGGGTGAGGCGATGATCAATGCCTTCGGTTCCGAAGGTGCCACCAACGGCGGATGGGCGAATATTGCCTTCAGTACCGAAACAGAGACCGGTTCGGGTCCGCTGGTCATCAATTCACGCAACATGGCACCGGAATATTACGGGTATCAAACCATTCTGCATGAACTTGGCCATGCGCTGGGGCTCGGGCACCCTCATGAGGGCGGAAACCGAGTGCTGCACCCCGATCTGGATACGCAGATCAACACGGTAATGACCTACAACGTCGCCAGGCCCTATGCGACCGATCTGGGACCTTTCGACATAGCAGCGTTACAGACGCTCTATGGTCCCGCCAACGGTCAGAATGTCTGGACGGTATCCACCGTTGGCAACACCCCTGTAATCCACGCCTCCGGCCGGTCAGAGACTGTATTGGCCACAGGTCAATCCACCCATCTATACGCTGGCAGCGGTGACGATGTGGTCTTTGGCCGTGAAGGTGACGACCTGATTTACGGCCAAGCAGGCAACGATACGATTTCCGGCGCGGCCGGCAGGGATTCGATTTATGGCGGTCGCGGCGACGATGTGATCTTCGGCGATATCGAGATCTATTCCGGCTTTGGGGACGCAGATTTCGTCGCAGGTGGATATGGCAATGACAGCATCGTTACCGGATATGGAGACGATCGCGCCTACGGCCAACAGGACAACGACACAATCCTGGGCGGATACGGAGATGACACACTCAACGGCGGCTCCGGCGATGATAGCCTGTTGGGAGAATCCGGTAACGACAGGCTGGCCGGGATCGACGGAAATGATGTGCTACTTGGCGGATTCGGGAACGACACCCTCAGTGGAGGGGAGGGCGCTGATAGCCTCAATGGCGAAAGTGACGACGACCTCCTGATGGGTGGAGCGGGAAATGACACCCTTTGGGGCGGTTGGGGTGACGACCATCTGCGCGGGGATGACGGCGACGATATGCTGATCGGTGGAAACGGCGACGACCTGATCCGCGGTGGTGCCGGCAATGATACTCTCATTGGCGGCGATGGCAGGGACCGGCTGCTGGGAGGTACAGGTGCGGATGTCTTTGTCTTTCAAACCGAAGACGCGTTTGAACGCAATCTGATCTACGATTTCGAAATTGGAATGGACATGATCCGGATTGAAGGCTTGAACCTGACCTTCGTCGACATCTCTATCGACGCGGCCGGTGTTACAGGTGCGCATACAATCATCAGCTATTCGAACTGGTTCGATCTGGTTGTGTTCAACACTCTGACCAGCGACCTGTCCACAGCCGATTTTACCTTTGCCTAGGTCGCGAAAAGCTCGGGCGGAAGAACGCAAACGTCTATACGGTATGGCAGCTTTTCAAGGATGAGCTGCCCGTCCGCTTCGTCTCGGACGGCATATCCGTAGCCGGCCAGCCTATGCTTCCATTCTCGGGTCGACAACGCCGCTGCGCGTTCCCGCGTGGCCATTTTAATAACTTCGCGGGTGCCGAGATCATTTTCGATTACAAGGGACATCGTTAATCTCCTGAAACTTTGTCTCAGGATCGACCTTTGAACTGGATCAAGGCAGGTATACCGCAAAATAAGGGCGGTTATGTGATTATTGGCGACAAAGAAGGCATATCGCTCTACCGCTCTGCAGCGCCCGCCTCCGCCTCGATCTGGCGGCGGGACTTGCGCGCGCGCTCCGTCGTTGACTTGAGCTGCCCGCAGGCGGCCATGATATCCTCGCCCCGAGGGGTGCGAACGGGCGAGGCATAGCCGGCACGATACATAATCTCGGAAAAGGCGCGAATTCGATTGTTGCTGGAACGCTTGTAGGGTGCGCCGGGCCATTCGTTGAATGGGATCAGGTTGATCTTGGCCGGAATGCCTTCGATCAGCTTGACCAGACGGTGCGCATCCGCATCGCTGTCGTTGACCCCGTCAAGCATAACGTATTCAAAAGTGATCCGCTCAGAATTGCTGACCTTGGGGTAATCGCGCAGCGCATCCAGCAAGGTTTCGATATTCCAGCGCTTGTTGATCGGCACCAATTTGTCGCGGACCTCGTCGGTGGTGGCATGAAAGCTGACAGCAAGCTGGCACCCGATTTCCTGCGCCGTTCGCGCGATTTCCGGCACCACGCCCGAGGTGGATAAAGTGATCCGGCGGCGACTGAGCTGGATGCCTTCGGGGTCCATCGCGATCTTCATCGCGTCACGCACGTTCTCGAAATTGTAGAGCGGTTCGCCCATGCCCATCAGCACGATGTTGCTCAGCAGTCGGGCATCGTATGTCCGCGTCCCGCTTTCGGGCCATTCGCCCAGATCGTCGCGCGCGACCATGACCTGACCGATGATTTCACCCGCAGTCAGATTTCGCACCAGTTTTTGAGTGCCGGTATGGCAAAACGAACAAGTCAGCGTGCATCCCACCTGGCTCGATACGCAGAGCGTTCCCCGATCGGTTTCTGGGATGTATACGATTTCAACTTCGTGTCCGCCCGCGATGCGTACAAGATACTTGCGCGTGCCATCCGTGCTGACCT
>JAGXFI010000108.1 GCA_024637305.1 Sulfitobacter sp. | reverse complement strand
CGCATAAAGCACCCCCGCCATCAGCCCGTTGAGGAATACCTCAATGGTATAGGCTAGTTGTTCAGGCATCCTTGCCCCTCCCCGTCATTTCAGTCAGGCGGGGCGAAGCATGCTCCCCCGTCAGTCGCGGTCCAGTGCCGATTCCGCGTGATCGTAATGGGTACCTCCGTCGCGCCTTAGTCATGCGCCACCCCCAAATAGGCGTCGATCACCTCTTGGTTGTTGCGCACCTCATGTGGCGTGCCATCGCCGATCTTCTTGCCGTAATCCATGACGACCACTCGGTCGGACAGGTCCATAACGACCCCCATGTCATGCTCGATCAGCGCAATCGTCGTGCCGAATTCGTCGTTCACATCGAGAATAAAGCGGCTCATGTCCTCTTTTTCCTCTACGTTCATGCCGGCCATCGGCTCGTCCAGCAACAGGATCGACGGCTCCGCCGCCAAGGCCCGTGCAAGCTCCACCCGCTTTTTCAAACCGTAGGACAATCGCGAAACCGGCGTCTTGCGGATCGCCTGAATTTCGAGGAAATCGATGATCTTTTCGGCGACTTCTCGGTTCTCGACCTCTTCCCGCTCGGCCCGGCCCTTCCAGAGGGACTGCCAGAACAGGCCGGTTTGCATATGCGTCAACCGCCCCGTCATGACGTTGTCGAGCACGCTCATCCCCTCGAACAAAGCGATGTTCTGGAACGTCCGCGCTATCCCCTGTTGCGCCACCTGAAAGGGCTTCATCTGGGGACGCCGCGCGCCCTTGTACCAGACCTCGCCCTCCTGCGGCACGTAAAACCCGGAGATCACGTTGAGCATGGACGATTTGCCCGCCCCGTTCGGTCCGATGATCGCGCGGATCTCGCCCTCCCGGATATCAAAGGAAATGTCCTTGATCGCCTCCACACCGCCAAAGCGCAGTGTGATGTTCTTCATCTCCATGACCACCGGGCCGATCGTGCGCCCGTCAGCGGTCTCATAACTCTCCGGCTGATCTTTCACGCGACCCCCTGCTTCATCTTCCAAAGTAAATCGAACCCGATACGGGATGGCGGGCGGGGCGTCGTCGCAGACGCGCGTCGCACATCATGCCACAACAAATCCGATGTCCCGTTCATTCCGCAGCCATCTTGCGCGTGTCCGCAAAAACCTTTGCTTCGCGCACTTCCAGCGTCGCCTTGATGCTACCCTTGCGACCGTCCTCGTAAGTCACCTCGGTCTCGGTGCTCACATTCTGCGACCCGTCATACAGCGCTGCGATGATGTCGGCGTATTTCTCGCCGATGATCTTGCGCCGCACCTTCCGCGTCCGCGTCAGCTCTCCATCATCCGCGTCAAGCTCCTTGTGCAACACGACAAAGCGGTGGATCTGACAGCCCGACAGCATCTCGTCTTCGGCAACCGAACGGTTGACCGCTTCGACATGGTCCTGGATCTGGCCCATCACCTGAGGGTGGCGGGCAAGTTCCTGATAGGACGCATAGCCGATATTGTTGCGCTCCGCCCAGTTCCCCACGGCCGTAAGGTCAATATTGATGAAGGCGGTGCATTCGGCGCGACCGTTTCCGAACACGACGGCTTCAAGAATGTTTGGGTAGAATTTCAGCTTGTTCTCGACGTATTTCGGCGCAAAGAGGCTGCCGTCCGCCATCTTGCCCACATCCTTGGCACGGTCGATAATCCGCAGATGGCCGGAGCCCTCTTCGATGAACCCTGCATCCCCGGTCGCGACCCAGCCTTCGGCGTCCTTGGTATCGCGCGTTGATTCCGGGTTCTTGTAATATTCCACGAACACCCCCGGAGAGCGGTAGAACACCTCGCCATTCTCCGCGATCTTCAGCTCTACGCCGGGGCATTTGACCCCGACCGTATCACTGCGCACTTCACCATCCGGCTGCGCGGTGATGAACACCGTGGCTTCGGTCTGGCCGTAAAGCTGTTTGAGGTTGATCCCGAGCGAGCGATAGAAATCAAAGATCTCCGGCCCGATCGCTTCGCCTGCCGTATACCCCACGCGCACGCGGCTGAATCCCAGCGTGTTCTTTAGCGGGCCATAGATGAACAGTTCGCCCAGATTATACTTGAAACGGTCCCACTGGCTGACCTGCTTGCCGTCAAGAATGTCCGGCCCCACACGCCGCGCGAGCGCCATAAAGCGGTCGAACAGCCACTTCTTGAACCGGCTGGCATCCTCCATTCGGATCATCACATTGGTCAGCTGGGTCTCAAACACGCGCGGCGGCGCGAAATAGTAGGTTGGTCCGATCTCGCGCAGGTCCACATGCATCGTGTCCGCGCTTTCGGGGCAGTTGGTACAAAATCCCGTCCACAGCGCTTGACCCACGGAAAAGATGAAATCCCCGACCCACGCCATCGGCAGATAGGCAAGAATGTCATCCGTCTGCCGAAGGTGATCGAATTCGGACGATGATTTGGCTGTTTCGATGATGTTGCGGTTGCTCAACACCACGCCCTTGGGCTTGCCGGTGGTGCCGGAGGTATACAGCATCACGCCGGTCGAGTCGTAATTCAGCTTTGCCTCACGCGCCTTCATCTCATCGAGATGTTTGTCGCGGTTCGCGCGCCCGCGCTCCTGAACGGTTTCGTACTGCTCCAGATGGCTGTGATCGTATTTCCGCAGCCCCCGAGGGTCGAGATAGATCATGTACTGGAATTCAGGAAGCTCGTCCTTGACCTCGATGATCTTGTCCACCTGCTCTTGATCGCCAACAATCGCGAACCGAGCGCCACAGTGGTTCATCACATAGGCCATTTCTTCAGCGTTGGCGTCCTGATAGAGCGGCACAGGCACCGCGCCACACATCTCTGCGGCCATCATCGCCCAATAGAGATAGGGGCGATTGCGCCCGATGATCGCGACGAAATCGCCTTCATTGATCTCGAGATCCATGAAACCAAGCGCCAATGCCTCCACCTCGTCGAGCGTCTGGCTCCAGCTCCAGCTCTGCCAGATGCCGTATTCTTTCTCGCGATATGCGGGAGCATCCCCGAACATGACCGCGTTGCGACGCAAAAGTGCAGGCACGGATTGAGGTTGGCCCGAAGGCGCCTGTATCAAGGTCAACGCTTTTCTCCTCCCTTACCTGCCGTTTTCCGGTCAGGTTCATCCCTCTGTTTTCAGAGTGTCGATCGCACAGGCGATTCTGTTGTCCCTCTAGGATGATGACGATACTCTCGCCGTCAACTTTTTCCTGATGTTTTCTCAAACCTTACGAATTGTAACAGCTTTGCAGTACCGCCGTGGAGTGGTAGCCATAGACGATGAAACGTGCCGGCGATCATATGAAATCATCTGCTCAGACCATGACCATGGCTGGCCTGAACCTGATCGCGCAGGCGCTCAGTATTTATGACACGAACCTGCGTCTTGTCGTCTGCAACGCACCGTTCCAGACCATGTTCGACCTTCCGCTGGCCCTGGTGACGCCGGGGGCCACTTTTCATGATACCATTCAGCATCTAGCCAGCCGTGGCGAATATGGCAATGTCGGAGACATCGATACCTTCGTCGCCGAGAGGGTTGAACAGGCTCGCACCTTCGAACCGCATTACATGGAACGGACACGCGCCAACGGCCGCACCATCAGTGTCGAAGGTTCCCCGCTGCCCGAAGGGGGCTGGGTTACAGTCTACACCGACATCACCGGAACCAAACAGCAAGAGGCGCTGTTGCGCGCCCGCTCGGACGCGTTGTCGGATCAGGTGCTGGCCTATACAGAGACGCTGTCGGCGACCAATCGCGAACTCGCCGCTTCGATCAATGCGCTCGAAGAGACCAAGCGCCAGTTGACCGCGAGCGAGGCACGCACCCGCCTCACCACCGAGATGATGCCGGCCCATATCGCTCATGTGGACGCGGATGGCTGCTATACTTATTCCAATCGTCGCCTGTCGTCGGTGCTGCCCGGTCGGCCCTCCAATATCATCGGCCTTCATATCAGCGAGGCGCTTGGGTCCGCCCATGACAAGATCGCGCCGGCGCTGGCAAGCGCCTATGCAGGTGAAAATGCGTTGCTGGAATTCGCGGATGACGCCAGCGCCCGCCGGATCCGCGCGTCGTTCACGCCAGACGGTCAGGGCGGCGTCTATATCCTGTCGATGGACATCACCGAAGAAACCCAGGCACGCGTCGCGCTTCAACAGACCCGCAAACGCGCATTGGCGGCGCAGATGATCTCGGGGCTTGCGCATGACTTCTCGAACCTGCTGACCATCATCCTCGGCCTGCAATCGCGCCTCACGCGCCTGCCTGATCCGACAGGCGAGGCGCAGGCGCTCATCGACGGCACGCTGGCCGCCGCGCGACGCGGGGGTGCGCTTTTGGGGACCATCGCAGATGTCACAGGTCCCCGCACCTTGCGACCAGCCGCCACCGACGTCACCATCTTGATGGAAGAACTTGCGACTCTCGCCGCCCCGACCCTGCCGGAAGGTGTGGATTTGCGGCTTGATGTCGATCTGCCGCAAGGACTCGTACTACTCGATAAGGGAATGGTGCAAGACAGCTTGCTGAACCTGATCCTCAACGCCCGCGATGCCTGTGGCGCATCGGGCGAGATCACTCTTGGCGTGCGGTTGGTGCATGATACATGGATCGAATGGCGCATACATGACACCGGCCCCGGCTTTTCCGACATCGCTTTGGAGCATGGTTTCGATCCGTTCTTTACCACGAAGGGGGCCGAAGGGTCCGGGCTTGGCCTGTGCATGGTCTATGACATGACCAAACTGGCTGGCGGCGATTTGCGGCTGATCAATGGAACGGCGGGTGCCCAAGTGACGCTGCGGCTGCCTTACCGCCCGGCGGTTCCGGCGACGACGGGGCTTGTGCTGCTTGTTGAAGACCGCGATGACCTGCGCGCCGTGGTGCGTGATATGCTCATGGATCTGGGGCATTCCGTCATTGAAGCCGCCAGCGCGGACGAAGCGAGCGCGCTGATCGCGGATCTGCCGGAGATCGCATTGATCCTGTCCGACATCCAGCTCATGGGGCAGGCCACCGGCATCGACCTCGCCCGACGGCTTGGCCCTGCCAGCCCGCCGATACTGCTGATGACATCGCTGCCTTCGGATTCGCCCTTGTTCCTTGAGGCGCAAAAATGCGCGCCGGTGCTGCGCAAACCGTTCACCACGGATGATCTGATCGCATTGATCGTGCCGCGCGAGGTTGCCGCGCAATGACGAAACCGCTGGTCAGCATTCTGGACGATGAACCCGAAATCAGGACACTTTTGTCCGACGCGCTGCAAGAAGCAGGGTTTGATACCCTGTCTTTCAGTCGCGCCCGCGCGTTCGAGGCATCGCTGGCGACCCGCGTGCCGGACGTGTGCCTGGTGGATCTGTCGCTCCCCGATACCGACGGGTTGACGGTCGTTCATCGTCTGGCGCTGGAGAAAGGTGCGGTGGTCATCATCATTTCAGGCCGTTCCGAAGTACAGGACCGTGTTACGGGGCTGGAACTGGGTGCCGACGACTACATTATCAAACCCTTCGATCCTGCCGAGGTCGTCGCCCGGGTTCGCGCCCGCCTGCGCAGCGCGCAAACCGTCGCGCCATTGCGAAGCGTCGCACGGTTCAACGGCTGGACGGCGCATTTCGACCGCTACATGCTGGAGGACGCCGAAGGGACCGAAGTGCCTTTCTCACACGCCGAAGGCGAAGCGCTGCGGATGTTTCTGGATGCGCCCAAGCGCCTGATCAGCCGGGCCCAGATGCTTGAGCAACTGGGCGGCGGCGCTTCGGAAAGCTTTGACCGCGCGATGGATGTACGGATCAGCCGCCTGCGCACCAAGCTCCGCGAGGACCCCAAGAACCCGCAACTGATCAAGACGATCTACGGTGCCGGATATATATTTCTTGGCGACGTATCGTGGTCATGAAGCGCGGTTTGTTCAGCCGATACGTGGTTTCAGCTTTGCCGCTGCGCGGGCCAGCACCTGCACACCCGCAACAAGATCATCCTCGCCGGTGTCTTCTTCGAAAGCGTGGCTGATCCCCCCGATCGAGGGGACGAACAACATCGCCACCGGCAGGACATGCGCCACATTCGTGGCGTCGTGCAACGCGCCGGATGGCATGACACGCCATTGCCCCGCCGCGACCTCTTCTGCCGCCGCCTCGAGCGCCGCACGCAATTCGGCGTCTATTTTAGTCGGTTTCAATTCCATGCGCGGCGTAATTTCAACTGTCACACCATGCGCCTGCGCTGCATCATCAAGCGCCTGACGTACAACTTCTTCCATCCGCTGAAGCCGGTCGTTTTCGGCATCGCGCCATTGCACCGAAAAGCGCGCGCGGCCCGGCACGATGGAGGACGCATTCGGCCCCAGTTCAACCCGTCCGATGGTCCATACCGTCTGCGGGGTGACGATGTTTCGCAACCGGTCGTTCAGCATAGCGGAAAACGTTGCCAATGCCTGAAACGCATCACGGCGCAGGTGCATCGGCGTTGTGCCTGCGTGGTTTTGCTGGCCGCTCATAATGACGTCAAATTGTCGCGATCCGACAATATCACTGACCACGCCGATCTGTTCTTGCGCAGTGTCCAGCACCGGCCCCTGCTCGATATGCATCTCGATGAAGCCGGTGAAATCCTCTGGGGAAACGGCCTGCGCGCCTTCTGCAAACGGTAACCGCGCTTCGCCCAGCACTGCACCATCCGTCGCCAAAAGCGCGTCAGCCTCGCCTTGCGAAATGACTCCGCTGAAAACCGAGCTTCCGGTCAACGCGCCAAAGCGGCCTTCTTCGTCCTGAAACGAGACGACGGAAACGCCGTCCACGACCCGCGCGACTTCCAATGCCGCAATGACGCCCAGCGCACCGTCCAGCCAACCACCTTCGGGTTGCGTATCGCTATGCGAGCCCAACAGCAGCGATGGCCCATCGGCCAGTCCAAAGACATTCCCCATCGCATCCACCTGCACCCGCAAACCAGCATCGCGCATCCGGTCCGCCAGCCAATTGCGCGCTTTGATGTCGGCATCCGAATAGGCCCGTCGCACCACACCCTTGCCGACCCCTGACGCGCCAAAGCTGCGCAATCTGTGCAGGTCCTGCAGAAAACGGTCACGGTCGATGATCATGTCATATCTCCAACTCAGCTCGCCTGAAGATTGCGCGCGCCCGCCAAGATGTCCAGATCAGTCGGCGCGACGATTCCAGACCGGCAGGTTTTCCAGCTGTTCTTTGGTCATCTTGGAAACATAGGCACCATTTTCATAGGTAAGTGCGTTGATCGGAACGATTGGTTCGGATTCGCCCATTCCGAGAAACCCGCCGACCTCCAGAACATAGGCAACCGGCTGCCCCTTGTCGTCGATCAGGACTTCTTCAATCTCCCCGATCACCTCGCCGTCGACATTGTGTACCTTCAGGTCATCGAGCGATTTCATATAGTTTCCGGCTTCGCGTAGTTTATCCTTGTCATCCACAGTACTTTCCATGCCTTCGGCCCAAACAGCGCCGGAAAGCATGCAAGCGATCATTGTCATTCGCAAAAGCATGGTGTTTCTCCTTCAACCAATTAGTTGAAAGACCAACACGGGACAGATGCATCCGGTTCCAGCCCTCGCGGGGCTTCGGTAGTTCAGGTCAGCTGACCTCGCGTCTACTCCGCCGCTACCTGCGCATCCACTGCTTCAGCTCTGACAGCGGAAAACTTGAATTCCGGGATTTTTCCATATGGGTCCACGGCCGGGTTGGTCAGGATATTGGCCGCCGCTTCGACATAGGCGAACGGCAGGAATACCATTTCCGGCGATACTGCACGGTCCGCGCGGGCCATGATTTCGATGCTGCCGCGTTTCGTCGTGAGACGGATTTGCCCGCCCGGCTCAATACCCAGTTTGCGCAAGGTTGATGGATGCAGTGAACAATTTGCTTCTGGCTCCAACCCGTCCAGCACTTTGGAACGGCGCGTCATCGACCCTGTATGCCAGTGCTCCAACTGCCGCCCTGTGGTCAGGATCATCGGATATTCCGCATCGGGCGTGTCATCCGGCGCTATGATGCTGGCCGGTGTAAATTTCGCGCGACCATCCTTGCGCGGGAACCCATCGGCGAAAACAATCGGCTGACCGGGATCTTCGGCAGACAACGAAGGATAGGTCACCGCGTTCTGCGTTTCCAACCGGTCCCATGTGATGTTGTCGAAGGATTTCATGTTCAGCTTCATTTCGGCGAACACTTCGGACGGATGCTGGTAGGTCCAGCCCAGCCCCAGACGTTTGCCCAGCTCCACCTCAATCCACCAGTCTTCGCGCGCCTCGCCCGGAGGAGAAACGGCAGGCCGCCCCATCTGGACCTGACGGTTGGTGTTGGTAACAGTGCCTGTCTTCTCTGCAAACGCGCTTGCGGGCAGGATCACGTCGGCAAAATTTGCCGTTTCCGTGATGAAGATATCCTGCACCACCAGATGATCCAGCTTTGCCAGCGCATCGCGTGCGTGCGCAACGTCCGGATCGGACATCGCAGGGTTTTCCCCGAGGATGTACATCCCCTTGATGTCGCCGGCGTGGACGGCATCAAGAATTTCGGTCACGGTCAGCCCCTTTTCAGCGCTGAAATCACCGGATTTCCAGACGTCCGTAAACGCGGATCGCACGCCGTCATCCGTTACCGTCTGATAATCAGGCAAGAACATCGGGATCAATCCCGCATCCGACGCCCCTTGTACGTTGTTCTGTCCGCGCAGCGGGTGAAGGCCCGCACCGGGGCGCCCCACGTGGCCAGTCATCAGCGCCAGCGAGATCAGGCAGCGCGAGTTGTCCGTGCCATGGATATGCTGGGAAATCCCCATGCCCCAGAAGATCATCGCGGCATTGGCCCCTGCAAACGTGCGCGCCACATCGCGCAGTACATCTGCCTCGATCCCGCAGATCGCGGCCATCTTTTCCGGTGCGAAATCCTTCAGGTGCGCCTTCTCCGCTTCCCAGTTTTCCGTGTACGCGGCGATATACTGCTCATCGTAGAGCTTTTCCTCGACGATCACATGCATGATCGCGTTCAGCATCGAGACATCCGTACCGGGCCGGAACTGCAGCATGTGCGACGCGAACCGCCGCAGCCCGACGCCGCGGGGGTCCATCACGATCAGCTTGCCGCCGCGCTTGGTGAACTGCTTGAAATAGGTCGCGGCAACCGGGTGGTTCTCGACCGGATTGGCACCGATCACGATGGCCACATCGGCATTTTCGATCTGGTTGAAGGTCGCCGTCACAGCAGCCGACCCGACGTTCTCCATCAGCGCGGCAACGGACGACGCATGGCACAACCGCGTGCAGTGATCGACGTTATTGTGGCCGAATCCCTGACGGATCATCTTCTGGAACAGATAGGCCTCTTCGTTCGTGCATTTTGCAGATCCAAAGCCCGCAATCTCGCGACCGCGACCTTTCAGACCCTTGGCGGCGAAATCCAGCGCCTCGTCCCAGGTGGCTTCGCGAAACACCTCGCCCCAATTTCCCGGATCGACGTTCATGCCCTTTGGCGGCGCATCATCTCGGCGGATCAGGGGTTTGGTCAGCCGGTGATCGTGGTTGATGTAGTCAAAGCCAAAGCGGCCCTTGACGCAAAGCCTGCCCTCGTTCGCGGGACCGTTGATCCCGTCGACGTATTTGACCTTGCCGTCCTTGACCTTCAGCGAAATCTGACAGCCCACGCCGCAGAACGGACAAACGCTTTCGACCTCGCTGTCGAAATCCTTGCTGTCGCCGACCTGCGTTACCGGATCGACGACCGTAGAGGGCATCAATGCGCCGGTCGGGCATGCCTGTACACATTCGCCGCAGGCGACGCAGGTGGACGCGCCCATCGGATCCGCCATATCGAATGTCGGATAGGTCGAATGGCCGCGACCTGACATCCCGATCACATCGTTCACCTGAACCTCACGGCAAGCACGAACACACAGACCGCACTGGATACAGGCATCCAGATTCACGCTCATCGCGACGTGACTGTCATCCAGCAGCGGTATCCGACCTTGTTCCAGCTTGGGGAACCGCGACGTCTCCACGCCGTTCATCGCCGCCATGTCCCACATATGCGATGATTTATCATGTGAGGTTTCTTGCTCGGGCAGGTCCGCCATCAAAAGTTCCACGACCATCTTGCGCGCATTCTCGGCGCGCGCGCTGTTGGTGGTTACGACCATTCCGTCGGACGGCGCGCGGATGCAGCTGGCTGCCAGTACCCGCTCTCCCTCGATTTCGACCATGCAGGCCCGACAGTTGCCATCCGGGCGATAGCCGGGCGCAGGCTTGTGGCACAGATGCGGGATCTTCAGGCCACGGCCGTTCGCGACCTCCCAGATCGTCATGCCTGCCTCGGCCTCGACGGTTTGACCATCCAGCGTGAATGTGACCTTGTCCGACATGGGAATCCTCCTGACCGCGTCACGCCACTCTATACGCAACGATTGCCAACGTCGGGGTGCTCATTCCCGACACCCCGCCCCAAGTTTGCGCCACGCCCCTGATTCATCGTCCCGTCAATATACCTTTGGCGGCATCTCCCGCTCTTTCCCCGCTCGCCGGCTTGGAATAAGACAAACCATACGAAACGCAGGAACCCTATGTCCCACATCACCCTTATCCGACACGGTCAGGCCAATTCTGACGCCAAGGACGAAGTCAGCTATGACCGGCTGAGCGATCTGGGCCATAGTCAGGCGCGCTGGCTCGGCGCACATCTGCGCGAAAGCCAGACGCATCACACGCGGCTGTTTACCGGGACGCTGCGCCGTCATGTCGAAACCGCGACCGGGATGGACACCGGCCTCGAACCTGTCCGCGATGAACGGCTCAACGAGCTTGAATATTTCACGCTGGCCACGCTGATGCAGGAACAGCACGGTATCCCTTTTCCGCTGGAACAGGCCCAGTTCACAAAGCACCTGCCGCAAGTGTTCGACCATTGGAAAGAAGGCCGGATCGAAGGCACGCCGGAGACTTACGGGAATTTCGAGACCCGCATCAAGGATGCGCTGGCCGAGATCGCAGACGGCCATGGTCCGGCGCTGGTGGTCACATCGGGCGGCCTGATCTCCATGGTGATGGCTCAGGCGATGGGGCTGGGCATTCCCGCCATGGCACGGATCGCGCTTGCGATCATGCACACCTCAATGCACCGGCTTTTCCCTATTGACGGACATTGGTCGCCCGTCCTGTTCAATGCTGTCCCGCATCTGGACCGGCCTGACCGCCGCTTGTCCCAAACCCATATCTGAAGGATCAATGCCATGCGTCTTTACTATGCCAACGGCACCATCTCCATCGCCGTCGCCATCGCGCTGCAAGAGACCGAGTTGGAATGGAAACCCGTGCGCGTCGATTTTGCGACTGCGGAACAAACCAAACAGAAATATCTGAACATCAACCCCAAGGGGCGGGTGCCCGCCCTTGAGACCGAATGTGGCGAAATCCTTACCGAAACAGGCGCGCTGCTTGATTATGTCGCGGCGCTGGCCCCCAGAGCGGACCTCGTGCCGGACGCGCCCCATGACGCAGCCTATATGCGGGGCGTCATGTATTATCTTGCCTCGACCATGCACGTAAATCACGCCCACCGCATGCGCGGCAGCCGTTGGGCTGACCGTGCCGAAAGCCACGCGGACATGCAGGCCAAGGTGCCGCAGACTATGGCTGCCAGTGCGACTTACGTTCAGGAAGAATGCCTGCGCGGCACCTATGTGTTGGGCACGGAGTTCAGCATCGCCGACCCGTATCTGTTTGTTGCCTGCAGCTGGCTTGAAGGTGACGGAGTGAACGTCGCCGATTATCCGGCCATTGCGACGTTCCTGAACGCGATGGAGGCGCGGGAAAGCGTCAAATGGGTCCGCGCGCAAGGCATGATTTAGGAAAATATCCTGTAGTAAAGGCTATCCGGCAAGAACTGGCTCAGGCGGAAAACCAGCGAAAAGGTCCAGGGAAAGCTTTTCTTGAAGCTGTCCGTGTTCATGTGTTCGAAAACCTCCTGCGCTGCTTCGTCAGGCTGCATCAGGAAGGGCATGTTGAACTCGTTCTTGTCGGTCAGCTGCGTTTTGATGAAACCCGGATTGATGACTTGCACCTTGACGCCGGTCTTGCGCAGATCGGCGTACATGCACTCCGCAAGCGACAAGGTTGCCGCCTTGGACGCTGTGTAACCGATGGAACCGGGTAGCCCACGGAACGCTGTCAGGCTGGACGTGATGACAATATGCCCCGCGTCCTTTGCGACCATTGACGGCACGACCTGACCCATGACCCGCACCAGACCGGTAAAGTTGATGTCGGCCATTGCCGTGGCGTGGTCCGGCTCCCATTCCTTGGCACCGAAAGGCCAGTAGACACCGGCAAGATAGACAACGCCGTCGACCTCGCCCACCGCCGTTGCTGCCGTTCTGACGCTGTCGTCATCCGCCACGTCAACAACCTGAACGCTGGTCGAACCGGGCAGTTTTTTCGCCAGCGCGTGCAACTTGTCCTCGGATCTGGCGGACAAGATCACATGCGCACCCGCACGGCTGATCTTGTGCGCCAGCGCTTCTCCCAGACCGTCGCTTGCGCCAATGAGCCAGTAGCGTTTGCCATTCCATTCCGTCATTTCATCTTCTCCATCTAGCGAATTGTCGCGACAAGCTCTGCCACCTTGATCCGAACCTTATTAAAACTGCCTACGTTTGACGATCGTTCCATCGGATGTCGCAAGACCGGCCCGCGACACGGGTGGTAATTGCCTTGATCACGACAAGAAATTGATGCGACCGGGAACATCCGTCAGAGCCCCTCCAGATCGGTGCGCCACAAAAGCCAGATCGCAGCCAGTTTCAGGACGCACGGAACGCCCGCATAGAGGATACGCAAGGTATCAAGCGCCGCTTCGGGGTTGGAATCCGACCCGCTTGTGAAACCGCTGGCTTGCAAAATGGGAAGCAGCGCAATCGCGGCCAATGCAAGGGTGAACTTTGACACGAAAGACCACAGTCCAAATCCCTCTGCGGCGGAGGGGGCAATCTGCGCCATACGGCTGGCAAAAACTGCAGGCAACAGTGTCAGATCGGCACCTAGTGTCGCACCGGACGCCATGCAGATCACCGCGAAAATCCAGGCATCGCCTGATCCCAGAAAGAGCGCGCCGCCAAAGGCGGTGATCGCCAGCGCCATTGCTGACAGCAACACTGGGCGGACCCCGTGCCGTTCTGCCAGCGCGCCCCACACAGGGGCGGCACCTGCGGCAGAAAGAAAGAACAGCAGCAGCAGCGGTCCTTCCCAGCCTGCGGCATCCAGCGCGCTTTCGACATAGAACAGGAACAGCGTTGAACTGACCGCGACGGGGGCTGCGTTAAGCAGCGCGATGACCAACAATCGACGCGCCAGCGTGTCGCGCAAGACCGTTGCGAAACCTGTCGACGGGGGCAAGCCCACGTTCACCCATTCGCCCCGCATGGCCAGCGCCCCTGCCACAGCCAGCACTGCAAAGCCCACCGCAAAGCCTGCAAATGGACGGTCCAGGATAGCCCCCAGCGCCACAGGTGCGACGGATGCCACGCAAACGCCCAAAAGCGCCCCTGTCTCGCGCCAACGGGCAAGACGCAGGTGGCCGTTGCCCGGCATGCGATCCGCTTTGGCGACTCCCTGCGCATAAAAGCAGATTGTCAGAAAGCTGAAGGCAGAGAAAACGAGCGTCAGCATTGCAGCGAACCATATCAAGGGTGCTACCGGTGGAACGACGGCAAACAGCCCCAGCATGGAGACTGCAATCAGACCGCATCCCGCCGCCACCGCCGCACCACGAAAGTCGCGCAGGCGTTCGGACAACCGACCAAGCAGCGGGTCCTGCACCACATCAAGCAGCCGCAAGCCGAACAGCACGGAGGCCAGCGCGGTCAGCGAGACACCGTAGTTGTCGAGATAGAATTTCGGCGCGTGGATGTAGATCGGCAATCCTGCGCCGGCCAACAATGCGGCAAACAACGCATACGAAGGAAGCCGCGCGGAAATCGGCCCCATCAGCGCGAGACGTCATCGACCGGCGGTTCGGGCCGGGGGCGGAAACTTGCACGCTTTATCCAAAGCTTCAGAGCCTGCCAGTGGATCAGCGCCAGTACCCGCCGCGAGCCGAACGGGCGGCGCACCAATGCCCACAGGATCGCGCCATTTGACAACGGTGCGCGCTTGCCCGTCAGCGTGGCGATCAACCCGCCATTGCCCCGCGAATAGTCGATCCAGATGCCCACACGCTCCGCCGTGATGTCGAACCGGAATGTATAACCGCCCTCGACCGGCTGGAACGGGGAGACGTGAAGTATCTTGGTCGCGGTCATCTGATCATGGCGCGTTATCGGCCGTTCATCCGCATGGTGGCAAAGATAGCTATGCCTGTCCCCAAAGGTGTTGGTGACTTCCGCAATGACAGCAATCAGCGCATCGTCTTCGCGCCGGCACAGCCAAAAGCTTACCGGATTGAACACATGCCCCAGCACGCGCGGTTGCGCCAGCAGCTCGATGCGTGCCGTACCGTTGATCTGGTGCTGGCGTAGCACTTCGCGGACCCAGGCAGCACCGCGCCCCTGACCGGGCAGCCCCCCGTGATCGGTGTCTTGCACCGACGCCAGCCCGCGCGCGTTCCGCCCAAACAGCGACGGCGGGCGCAACGCGGCTTCGGCATCCAGAAGAACATAGTCGATGGAATAGCGAAACGCGTTCTCGACCGCGCCTTTACGTCCGTGAAACGTCTGGCCCGCGATATGATCGACCGTAGCTGTCATTCTGCCGCCAGTGGCACAGTATTCGCCATGTTCAGAGCGCGCACCACGTCAACGGCGCTTGCCAGGCCGTCCTCGTGAAATCCGTGGCGCATCCACGCCCCGCAAAACCACGTGCCGCGCGCGCCATTGAAGCTGCGCACCTTTTGCTGCGCCTCCAGCGCGCGCAGATCATAGACCGGATGGCGCAGGGTCACCTGATCATAGATCAGATCTTCGCGGATAGTCCGTTTGGTGTTCAACGTGACAAAATGCGGATCGTCATGCGGAATTGGCTGAAGCGAATTCATCCAATAGGTGATGTCGATCCTGTCCGACTGCGCGGCGCGATCTTCGGTGTAAACCCATGAGGCCCAGGTCGCACGTCTTCGTGGCATAATCGACGTGTCGGCATGCAACACGATGTCGTTGGGTTGATAAGCGATAGACCCCAGCGCGCGCCGTTCATCCGGTGAGGGGTCTGCCAACATGCCTAGCGTATCGTCGGAATGGGTCGCAAAAACGACCTCGTCGAAATGTTCCCAGTCGCCGCCCCACGCCTTGACCTCGACCCCCATTGGCGACCGTCGAACCGACTGGACCGCCGCATTCAACCGTATCTCCACACCCTTTTTCCGCATCGCCGCCTCAATCCGGGTGACATAACTTTGCGACCCGCCCTGCACTGTGTACCATTGGTGTTGGCCGGAATAATTCAGCAGCGCATGGTTCTCGAAAAACTGCACCATCGCATGGGCTGGAAAATCCATGATCTGCTCTGTCGGGGTGGACCATATGGCCCCGGACAGCGGAAGCAGATAATAGTCGCGGAAATAATCCCCCGTGCCCATCTGCGCGAGAAAATCCCGAATGGCCAGCGATCGATCCCCGGCGACGTCCAGGGCATTCTTGTTGAATTTGACGATGTCGCGCAGCATCGCGATGAAACGCGGGTTCACCAGATTACGCCGCTGCGCGAACATAGCGTTGAAGCTGCTCAAGGCATATTCCAGCCGCCCGCCGTCAATGGATGCGCCAAAGCTCATGTTCGACTTTATCACGGGCACATCCAGTTCCGCAAAGAGCGCGGCAAGATGCGGATAGTTAGCGTAATTGAAAACGATGAAACCGGTATCGACCGGCTGATCGCCCCGCTTGCCCGCCATGACGGTTCGCGCATGCCCGCCAAGCCGTGCACCGCTTTCAAAAAGCGTGACGCAGTGATCGCCGCCCAGCATATGGGCGGCACCCATTCCGGCGATCCCAGCACCTACGACAGCGATTTTACGGGAAGAGTTTGATGATTGGTCTAGATCCCGCAAGGGCGCTTCAAAAGGCATGGGTATTGTAGTCCTATAAATCTTTGCTCTTGAAGCATACGAATGGGATACGCCGCTGGATGCAAAAGAGTTTCGTTTTATTTTGATCCGTTGGAGTGCTTGCGGCGTAAAAGAGACATGTTAGCATTGGTCCAGAACTCACCCCGAGCGTCCGCCGCCAGAAACCCTACCGTTTCGGTGGTTGCGGAATTGGCACGGATAAAATTAGGAAAACCGCGCGTGAGCCAGGACAAGCCTTCCCGGAAGGGACAATGGGTCGATCAAATGCTCAAGGTGCGCGACAACCGCGATACCGATGCCTTCGCCGAGCTGTTCAGCCATTTCGCACCCCGGATCAAGGGGTTCTTGATAAAGTCAGGGGCCGACGCGGCGACAGCCGAAGAATGCGCGCAAGACGTTATGGTCACGTTGTGGCGAAAGGCCGGGCAGTTCGATCCATCGCGGGCGTCTGTGGCGACTTGGGTTTTTACCATTGCCCGAAACCGACGCATCGACATCCTGCGCCGGGAACGGCGCCCGGAGCCCGAGGATATCCCATGGGGACCCGAACCCGAGCCTGAACAGGCCGCCGTACTGGAGCTGCAACAGGAAAGCGCGCGACTGACCGCCGCATTGGCCGAATTGCCCGAGGAGCAGCGCAAATTGATAGAACAGGCCTATTTCGGAGAACTCTCGCAATCCGAAATTGCCCAAGCAACCGGTCTGCCACTCGGCACGATCAAATCCCGTATCCGTCTGGCGCTGGACCGCTTGCGCCACGCAATGAAGTGAACCCTGATGAACATGACCACCATACAGCACCATCTTGATGAAGCGACCCTCATGGGCTACGCGACCGGCAATCTGCCAGAGGCGTTCAATTTGATCGTGGCAGCACATGTGTCGCTTTGCGATGCCTGCCGCGCCGCCGTCGAAAGCTATGACGCCGTTGGCGGCAGTTTGCTGGAAGGCGCGGCCACTGCCATGTCTGAAGACAGCCTCGCCACGACGCTTGCGCGCCTCAAGGGTGAGCCTGTCATCGCAAAGCAGCCAAAGAACGTGGGCGTCCTGCCCACTCCGCTTCAGGATTATGTCGGTGGGGATCTGGCAAGTATCAAATGGCGGCCTGTCGGCATGGGGGTCAAGCAAGCCGTTCTGGCGACGTCCGGAACCGCCACGGCGCGGCTTTTGTTCATCCCTGCAGGCACCGCAATGCCGCATCACGGCCACCGGGGCACCGAACTTACGATGGTACTGCAAGGTGCGTTTCAGGACGATGAGGCGTATTTCGCGCGCGGCGATGTGGAAATCGCGGATGCAAGCGTGCACCATATTCCGGTTGCCGACATCCACGACGATTGCATCTGCCTTGCGGTCACCGACGCGCCGTTGCGGTTCAAGGGTTGGCTGCCGCGTATCGTCCAGAAATTTGTAGGTATCTAGGCCGTCAGACCTTCCAGCGCCGGAACGCCCCGCGCCATCAGGCGCAGGTAAGTTTCGGCGTCAATGTTCGCGCCGCAAACGATCACGCCGACACGCGCGCCCTGCAACCGCGCGCGCAAGGGGCCCATCACGGCGGCAAGCGCCGCCCCTGCCGCCGGCTCGACCGCCAGCTTGGCTTCTTGCTGGAACGCGACCATGCCGGCGCAGATCTCGTCATCGCTCAGCGTCACAATATCATCGAGATAGGCCGAACACAGCGCATGGCCGAACGGCAACGCCATCGGTGCGCCAAGGCTGTCGGCGATCGTTTCGACCTTGTCCAGATGCACCGGCGCGCCCTGAGCCAGCGATTGGCCCATGCTGTTCGCACCAACGGGTTCGACGCCAAAGACCTGGCATTCGGGGTTCATCAACTTGACTGCCGCTGCGACCCCACTGACCAGCCCGCCGCCACCGATAGAAACGACCACAGCGTCCAGTCCCGGCGCGTCCTCCATGAATTCCAGTCCAACTCCCGCCGTCCCGAGCGAGGTATACAATCCCTCGAAGGGATGAATGAACGCGCGGCCTTCGTCCTCCACCAGGCGCTCCGCTTCGGCAAATGTGGGCGGGCCGGGGGGCATCATCACCACCTCTGCCCCTTCGGCGCGGGCCATGGCGACGCGGAAAGGATTGGCGTTGTCCTGAATGACCACCTTGGCCGACGCGCCGACCTGCCGCGCGGCCCAGGCCGCAGCAATCGCGTGATTGCCCGCACTCGCGGCGGTGATCCCGCGCGTCAGTTGATCCGCGTCCAGCGTGCGCGCAACAGACAGTGCGCCCCGCGCCTTGAAGGTCCCGGTATGCTGAAAGCACTCCAGCTTCAGCACCGTTTGACCGCCGCCCAGCACACGGGTCATCAGGGGCGAATTCAGCGCAATGCTCGGCGTGCGCTGCACCATCGCTTCGATCTCTGCGGCGTTCTGCCTGATCGTATCCAGCGTTACGCCGCTAATGTCCGTTTGTGTCATCTCAAACCTTTCCGTCCGGCTTGGTCAGCGGCACTACCGTGCTGACCGGAGCCTCATCCAGCTCTTCAAAATCGAAGTTATCCAGCTTGGCGGCGCGCTTGCCTGCCCGTTCCGCTGCGGTGCCGATCCCGTCAAGATCCTCGCGCGCCTGCCGGAAATGCGTGTCGAGCTTGCCGACGCGGGTCACGACCAGTTCCACGTCGCGATGCAACATCCGAAGGGTCTTGCGGATCGCTCCTGCCTGTTCGCGCATCCGCGCGTCCTTGAGGATTGCGCGCATGGTATTCAGCGTCGCCATGCAGGTCGTGGGCGACACGATCCAGACGCGGGCTTCGAACCCTTCGCGCACCAGCTCGGGGAAATTCGCGTGCAGTTCGGCATAGACCGCCTCGGACGGCAGAAACATCAGCGCACCGTCAGCCGTTTCGCCTTCGATGATGTATTTCGCGGAAATATCTCTGATGTGTTTCCTGACCGCGACCTTCATCTGGGCCACCGCGCCCTTGAGGTCATGATCGGTTTTGGCGGCGCGTAACGCCTCGTATGCCTCCAATGGAAACTTGCTGTCGATGACAATCGGCCCCGGTGGATTTGGCAGATGGATCAGGCAATCCGCGCGTTTTCCGTTGCTCATCGTATGCTGCAAAACATAGCTGTCCGTCGGCAACGCCTTGGACACGATATCACGCAGCTGGATTTCGCCGAACGCCCCGCGGGTCTGTTTGTTGCTCAGAATATCCTGCAACGACAACACGTCACCGGACAGCTTGGTAATGTTGTCCTGCGCCTTGTCGATCGCCGCCAGTCGTTCCTGCAACTGCGTCAGGCTGGTGGTTGTCTGCTTGCTGGACCCGTGCAGCGTCTGGCCGATGCGCTCCTGCATCTCTGCCAGCTGCCGTGCCGATCTGGCAGAGTTGTCGGCAAGCCGTTCCTGCATCTGCAACTGCACATGGTTCAACCGCGACTCGACTGTCTGGATCATCTGGCTTTGCGCGGCAGCCTGCGTGTCTGACACGGTTTGCAGCCCCCCGCGCAACTGTTCCTGCCCCGCGCCGAGCTGCTGAACGTGACCGCCGAGTATCTGCATCTGCTGCGCCAAGGGGGCCGTCATCCGTGCAGAGCGACCGGCGACACGCAGCGCAAGGATCAACAGCAAGAGGATCAGCGCAAACCCGACCCCCGCGGCGATTGCCGCGATGACCAAAGGGTCGGATGTGTCGAATTGATAGGTCCCTATCTGGATCATGTGCGCCCGAAAAGCCTTTCGATATCGCTCAACTTCAGCTCCACATATGTGGGCCGTCCGTGGTTGCACTGTCCAGAATGCGGCGTCGCCTCCATCTCGCGCAACAGCGCGTTCATCTCTTCCGCGCGCATTCGCCGCCCGGACCGGATGGACCCGTGACAGGCTACACGGCTCAGAATAGCTTCGACCCTAGCCTGAACCAGCAGACTGTCGCCATCGCCCGCCAGTTCGTCCAGAATATCCAGGATCATGGCCTTGGCATCGACTTCACCCAGGATCGCAGGCGTCTCGCGCACCGCGATGGCATCGCCGCCGAAGGGCTCAATGGTCAGACCGAAGCGCCCAAGATCGTCCGCCACCTCAAGGATCTGCGCACGATCCCCTGCCGACAGTGCGATGATCTCAGGGATCAGCAGCGCCTGTGCCGCGACACCGTTTTCCGACATCTGCACTTTCAAACGCTCGTAGACGAGCCGTTCATGCGCGGCATGCTGATCGACAATCACCATGCCCGTCGCCGTCTGGGCGATGATGTAATTTTCATGCACCTGCCCCCTGGCGGTGCCAAGCGGATACTCAGGCGCGTCATCCTCCACAGGCTCAACATGCTCCACGATCTGCGCCCACATGCCGGCAGTTTCAGCGAAACCGCCCTGAGACGGCGCGGCGCGGGGCCTGTCCATCTGGTACACCCGCGCCCCGACAGGTTCCGGCGTCATGGCACCCAGGGTCGCGTCTGCCACGGTGCTGGACGCACGATGCCCGGCCCCCGCCAACGCATGGCGCAGCGCCGATACGATCAGACCGCGCACGACGCCAGGCTCGCGAAATCGCACCTCGGATTTCGCGGGATGCACGTTCACGTCCACCAGCGCCCCTTCACAATCGACAAACAGCGCCGCCGCCGGATGCCGGTCCCGGCTGAGAAAGTCGGAATACGCTCCGCGCAGAGCGCCGATAAGCATCTTGTCCCTGACGGGCCGGCCATTCACGAACAGGTACTGCGCGACGGCGCTTCCTCGTGAATAGGTCGGCAATGCGGCGAATCCGGTCAAATGAAACCCTTCGCGCTGCGCATCAATTGCCAGCGCGTTCTGCGCGAAATCAGCGCCCAGCACCTGACGCAACCGCCCGCGCAATGCCTCGAAAAGATCGCCTTGTTCTGCGTCCGCGCGGAAAACCTCACGCCCTGCGCCGTCACCGGAAACGTCCCGCAGCACAAACCGCACAAATGGCTCCGCCATGGCGAGACGCTTGATCACGTCGCCGATCGCCTGCGCTTCGGCCCGATCCGTACGCAGAAACTTTAGCCGCGCGGGCGTCGCGTAAAACAGGTCGCGCAAGGTCACGACCGTGCCGCCGTTCAGCGCAGCAGGGCGCACAGCACTTGCCTGCCCGCCGCTTACGGTGATCTCTGCCCCGTCATGGCCCGCTGCGCGGCTTGTGATCGTCAGCCGACCCACCGCACCGAGTGACGGCAACGCTTCGCCGCGAAAGCCGAAACTGTGGATGTTGAGCAGATCGGTACCGTCGATCTTGGACGTCGCATGCCGCGACAGTGCCAGCGGCAGGTCATGGCCCGCCATCCCGCACCCGTCGTCCGTCACGCGGATCAGCGTCTTGCCGCCATCGGCATAATCCACCGTTATCCGCCGCGCGCCTGCGTCGATGGCATTTTCCACCAGCTCCTTGACCGCAGAGGCAGGCCGCTCAACGACTTCCCCCGCCGCAATACGGTTGATCGCCGCTGCATCAAGCTGGCGGATTACGGGGGCGGGTGGGCCTATATTGGGGTCTGGATGCGCCATAGCGCTATACCTAGCACACGACCGAACGATTCCGCCAGCCTTCGGCAAACGTTATCCCCAGCCAATCTGACGATGAAAAAGCGGGCCGGACTTTTCTGTCCGACCCGCTGTTGCCCGTATATCGTTGAGGCGGTTTATTATTTTTATTTCTGAGCCGGGTGACTTTAACCGCTGGCCTGTCCTGATATCGTCGGGCGGTTGGAGGATGTCACGGTTGGCCCGGTAAATGCGGTAGAACGCATCGGGCTTTCCGCAGAATTGCAGGGAAATATCGAAGGGGCTAGCATCGCTCGACTGGTGAAGGCAGGCAACGGCCTTGTGACAAAGCATTTCCCGAGATCGGTCATTGTCGTCCCCTAACCTCTCGATACCTTATATAGTCGAATGCGGCAGCAAACGGGGCATCTTTTGGGTGTGGAACAAGATATAGACCAACGATGATTCGCAGGTCAAAGTAAAAACGAATCATTCTGCAAGTTTTTGACGAATTGATTCGAATTCCGGGACTTAACCGGCACCTCGTCGGCGATGCGGGCCAAACATGGCCGCGAGGGCGAGGATGATGCCAGACAATGTCGCGATCATTCCAGCAGCTGACACACTTGCCGACAGCCCCAGCCAAAGCGGCCCGAACGCAGCCAAGGTGTATCCGGCGACCGCTGACACCACGGCAAATACAGCGGACCACAGCAGCTGATGTTCCAACCGGTTCGTCATCATCCGCGCCGCCGCGGGCGGACAGATGAACATTGCAATCACGATGATACTTCCCACCGCATCAAACGCGGCTACTGCGGCAATCGCTGCCACGATTACCAACGCAAATCCCAGCGGCCCCGTGCGGATCCCGACAGTGCGGGCAAAACCCTCGTCGAAAGTGCTGATTTTCAAAGGCCGCCAAAAGAGCGCGATGAAAGCCGCAACAAACAGAAGCGTCGCCGCCATCCGGGGCAATTCTACCGGCAATCCGGCCAAGGCTTGGCGGTCAAACAGCGACGACCACCCGACAGCGTCCAGCCAGATCAGGCTTTCCAGGTTGCCATAGAGCGCATGTTCCACGTCGAGATGGACGGAGGATGTGTCCGACTGCTCCAGCAGCAGCACGCCAGCGGCGAACATGGCCGTAAAGATGACCCCCATCGCGGCACCGGGTTCGATCCGGCCAAGGCGTACCACGGCTTCGATCACCACAACCGCAACGACGGCGGCACCGGCGGCACCGAACAGCATCGGCCAGGTCGTGACCGCGCCTGTCAGCAGGAACGCGACCACGATCCCGGGAAGGATAACATGGCTGATCGCATCCCCGATTAACGCCTGCTTGCGCAGCACTAGAAAATTTCCCGGTAATGCACAGGCGACCGCCACGCAGATACCGATAAGCATCGGCACAAGGGACAGCGGAACAAATTCGGCCCCGCTCATGTCTGCACCGGTCTTGGCGCGCCGATCATGCGGTCCACCTCTTCGATCTGATCGGGGGTCAGCACCGTCTCGATTGCGCGCAATCCGTCATAATGCGCGGCGGCGGCCTCGAAATCGGGGTCGCTGCGGATGGTTTGCCAGCGCGTCTCGTCGCGCAGCGCCTTGGCCGCACGGGCGCGCCCGTCGTCAGTGGCGACACCGTCCAGCAAGGCCCATCCCTCGCGGCGCAGCAGACGGAGGGTGAGAGGCTCGTAGATCGGTTGCCCTTGCGCTAGGGCCAACAACCCTTGCCGCAGATGAACCCGGCGCTGAAAGCGGCGGTGCCGGATCACTGCCGAGGCAAGACCACGACCGGGTGCCGCCAGCAGCGACAAGGTGAAAAAGCCAAAGCCGACAAGAACGATGATCGGCCCGGTCGGAAAATGCGGCAACGCCGCCGACAACGCCGCGCCGATATAGGCCGACAACCCGCCCAGCGCCCCGGAGATAACCACGACATGATCCGTTCGTTCGGTCCAGAAACGCGCAGTGACCGGCGGAATGATCAGCAAAGCAACGATCATGATAAGCCCGACGATCTTGAGGCCAACCACCGTCACCGCCAGCACCAACCCCATCATGGCCAGATCCGTCCGGCCCACATTCTGCCCCGTCGCGGTTGCGAATTCAGGGTCGAACGATGCCAGCGTCAGCGGTCGTCGCAACAGCACCACCAGCGCCAGCGTAATCGCGGCAGAACCCGCGATGATCAGCGCGTCACTGCGCAACATGCCAGCAGTCGAGCCGAGCAAAAAACCCTCCAACCCCGCCTGACGGCCCGCATTCATCGTCTGGATCACGGTCAAAAGTACGACGCCCAACCCGAAGAACACCGACAGCACGGCACCGATCGCCGCGTCCTCCGCCAGCCGGGTGCGCGTCGAAAGCCAGTTGACACATAACAGCCCCAGCGCGGCAGATGCGGCAGCACCGGAAAGCAGACCGATCAGGTTGCGTCCGTCACCGCCCAGCATTGCCATAACGATGAATGCCACGCAGACCCCCGGCAGGGTTGCGTGGCTGATGGCGTCCGATACAAGCGCGCGCTTGCGCAGAAACAGGAACGTGCCGCCGACACCAGCGGCCATTCCCAACAGGGCGGCACCGATCGTCACAAGGGTCGCGTTGTACCCCAGTTGCAGCAGCAGCGCGTCAAGGATCATGGTTCAGCCTGCGGATGCGCCGATGGCATCCATCTGCGCCGTCGCCAACCGCCCACCATAGGCTTCTTGCAGGATGCGCGGGGTAAAGGCTTCTGCGACCGGCCCTTCAGCGATGCGGCGGGTGTTGATGATGAACACGTCGTCGAAATACTCCGCCACGGTGCTGAGGTCATGATGTACCGCCACGACCGTCTTGCCGGCGTCGCGCAACGATTTCAGCACGCTGATGATCGCCTTTTCAGTCGCGGCATCAACGCCGGCAAAAGGTTCATCCAGCAGATAGAGTTCCGCGTCCTGCGCCAGGGCCCGGGCAAGGAAAACCCGTTGTTGCTGGCCACCGGACAATTGTCCGATCTGACGCTGCGCAAAATCCTCCATACCGACACGCGCAAGGCATTCCGCGGCCTTGGCACGATGCGTGGCGCGGATGCGGCCCAAGAGTCCCAGTTGCGGGTAAAGCCCCATCAGGACCACATCGATCACACGCGTCGGGAAATCCCAGTCCACGCTGGCGCGCTGCGGGACATAGGCAATGCGGTGGCGCTGCGTCGCCACTGGCTTGCCCAGAACCGTTGCGGTGCCGGCAAGCGGTGTCAGGATCCCCAGCGCCGCCTTCAGAAGCGTTGATTTGCCCGCGCCGTTTGGTCCGATGATCGCCGTCATCGCCCCGGCGCGCACCGTCATGTCCACAGAAAAGACCGCCGGCTTTTGCCCGTAGGATACCGTCATCCCGCGGATTGCCAGCGGGCTCTGTGCGCGATCGTCGACCAACGGTTTGCCGTGCTCTGCGGCCAGGGAAATGCTCATGCTCAGCTTCCCGTTCTCAGCTTGCCCGACATCCCGCCGGGGTCGACGTCGGCACCCAATGCACCGGCAATGGTTGTCACGTTATGGTCGATCATCCCGATATAGGTGCCTTCATAGGTTCCGTCCTGCCCCATCGCGTCACTATATAGCGCGCCGCCAATGGCCACGTTATGCCCCTGTGCGCCCGCGCCTTCGATCAGGGCGCGAATGTTGCGGTCTGAAACCGAGGTTTCGACGAACGCGGCCCGGATCTTGCGGTCCACCAGCGTGCCAACCAGTTCGCTGATGCGGTTCAATCCCGCCTCGCTGTTGGTCGAGATCCCTTGAATGCCGATCACTTCGAAATCATAGGCGCGCCCGAAATAGCCAAACGCATCATGGGCCGTCAGAAGCACCCGCTGATCCAGCGGAACCTTGCCCAATGTCTCCTGCGCATAGCTTGCGAGCGTTTCCAACTCGACGTTATACCGCTGCGCATTGGCCGCAAATGTCTGTGCGTGTTCCGGTGCCAGTTGCGACAGGGCATCGGCGACTTCGTTCACTACATTGCGCCACATCGACGGGTCCATCCAGACGTGCGGATCATAGCGGCCGTCGTAATCCGCATGCCCCAGCAACACATCCTTCGGCAACGCATCGGCTACGGCCACGACGGCCCTTTTCCGGCCCAGGTCCTCGAAAAACCGCTCCATCTGCGCTTCAAGGTAAAGACCGTGCCAAAGCACCAGATCGGCCCGCGTCATGGCAAGGATGTCGCTATGGGTCTGGCGGTAGCCATGCGGGTCAACACCCGGCCCCATCAACGCCCGAACCTCGACCAGATCGCCACCGACTTGCCGCGCGGCATCCGCGATCATGCCCGTGGTGGCAACGATAGCGATCTTTTCGGCGGCAAAGGACGGTCCGGCGAGGGTAATAAAAGCAGCGGCGCTCAAACCACCCAGAATGGTGGCGCGTCGGGTCGGCATCTTCAAAGATACGTCATGTGTCATGGTGCTTATATGAGATCCGTTCGCAACTTTGTCAATGCTCTTGCGACTTATTCGCAATAAGATTGGCGTGTATCCCCAAGGTGATTCCATTGAACCATGTCACGGGGTCAGGGGGCATCTCCGCTCCTACAGAATCCTTATCGCCACAGTCGCGTGCGGCGGGTCTGTGCAGGTGACGCAGCTTGCAAACAGGCCGTGGCCTATGCGAGTTTGTGCATCTGAACCCAGACGTGGAGTCCGCGCATGTCCTCTGACCTGACCGATCCCCAGACAACCACCGCCTCGCCGACGGCGACGCATCTGCCGCAGGTAACCAAACCGCGCAATCCGGGTCTGCCGCTGGACATGAACTGGGTGCTGGGTGCGCAGGCCAACACCTCCGCCATCGAACGCCGGGCGGCGTCCCTGCCCGCACGCCGGTCTGTCAAGAAGGCGCATCAGGCCGCGTGGCTGTTGCGCGCGGTGACATGCATCGACCTGACCACCCTATCGGGCGATGATACCGCGCGGCGTGTCGAACGACTTTGCGCGAAGGCGCGCCAGCCGATCGCCCCCGCCCTTCTGGATGCCCTGAGCATGCAGCCCATCACCACTGGCGCGGTCTGCGTCTATCACGAGATGATCGCGACGGCGGTCGCGGCGCTGCAAGGCACCAACATCCCCGTCGCAGCGGTCTCCACCGGGTTTCCGGCAGGGCTGTCACCTTTGCCGCTGCGTATCGCGGAAATCGAACAGAGCGTCGCGGCAGGTGCGGCCGAGATCGACATCGTCATTTCGCGGCGGCATGTGTTGTCCGGCGACTGGCAGGCGCTTTATGATGAAATGCAAGCCTTCCGGGGTGCCTGCGGCGACGCGCATGTCAAGGCTATCCTTGCCACGGGCGAGTTGGGCAGCCTGCGCAATGTGGCGCGGGCGTCGCTGGTCTGCATGATGGCGGGTGCCGATTTCATCAAGACCTCGACCGGCAAGGAAAGCGTCAACGCGACCCTGCCCGTGTCTCTCGTGATGATCCGGGCCATCCGCGACTATTACGACCGCACCGGCATTCGCATCGGATACAAACCTGCGGGCGGCATTTCCAAGGCCAAGGATGCGATCACCTATCTGGCGCTGATGAAGGAAGAACTGGGCGACCGCTGGCTGCGGCCCGATCTGTTCCGCTTTGGCGCGTCCTCGCTGCTGAACGATATCGAACGGCAGCTGGAACATCATGTTTCCGGCAACTACTCCGCCGGGTATCGTCATGCGACGGGTTGAGGCGTCGGAAATGAATTCATTTGGAAAGACAATGCCATGAACGTCTCTGAAATTTTCGAAAGCATGGACTACGGGACAGCGCCGGAAAACGCTGCCGAAGCGCTGGCGTGGCTGGTGGATATGGGCGACCGGTTCGGGCATTTCATCAACGGAGCCTTCACCGACCCGGGCGACGGTTTCAACAGCCTTAATCCCGCAACCGGTGAGGTGCTGGCGACGCTGACACAGGCCACGCAGGACGACGTCGACGCCGCCGTAAAGGCCGCACGGACAGCACAGCCCAAGTGGGAGAAACTCGGCGGGCATGGGCGCGCGCGGTATCTCTATGCGCTGGCGCGGTTGTTGCAGAAACACAGCCGCCTGTTTGCGGTGTTGGAAGTGATGGACAACGGCAAACCCATCCGCGAGGCGCGCGATATCGACGTGCCATTGGCGCAGCGGCATTTCTATTTTCACGCGGGCATGGCTCAGCTGATGGAAACCGAAATGCCCGATGCCCGCGCCATCGGGGTATGCGGTCAGGTTATCCCGTGGAACTTTCCACTGCTCATGCTGGCGTGGAAAATTGCACCCGCGCTGGCGATGGGAAACACCGTGGTGCTGAAGCCTGCGGAATACACTTCGCTGACCGCGCTGCTTTTTGCCGACATATGCCGTCAGGCGGGGCTGCCAAAGGGTGTGGTCAATATCGTCACAGGCGATGGCGCGGTGGGCGAGATGATCGTGGCCGCAGATGTCGACAAGGTTGCATTTACCGGATCGACCGCCGTGGGACGCCGCATCCGCGAGGCGACGGCGGGCAGCGGCAAGGCGCTGACGCTCGAGCTGGGCGGCAAATCTCCTTACATCGTGTTCGACGATGCCGATCTGGACAGCGCCGTCGAAGGGCTCGTCGATGCGATCTGGTTCAATCAGGGACAGGTCTGCTGTGCCGGTTCGCGGCTGCTGGTACATGAACCGGTCGCGGATGCGTTCCATGCGAAACTGCGCACGCGGATGGACAAGCTACGGGTGGGATCGCCGCTGGACAAGAGCATCGACGTCGGAGCTATCGTGGACCCCGCGCAACTGGACGCGATCCGCACCCTCGTTAACGCTAATACTGCCGGCCAGACTTATGTGGCGCAGGTCGATATGCCGGACGCAGGGTCGTTCTATCCTCCGACACTAATCACCGGCCTCAACCCCGCCGACACCCTGATGCAAGAAGAGATATTCGGCCCCGTTCTGGTTTCCACGACCTTCCGCACACCTGCCGAGGCCGTTCAGCTTGCCAACAACACCCGCTACGGTTTGGCGGCAACCGTGTGGTCCGAGAACGTGAACCTCGCCCTCGACATCGCGCCCAAACTGGCGGCCGGGATCGTGTGGATCAACGGCACCAACATGATGGACGCCGCCGCAGGCTTTGGCGGCGTGCGCGAAAGCGGCTTTGGGCGTGAGGGCGGATGGGAAGGCCTGGCCGCATATACGCGCCCCAAAGGCCAGTCGAAACCTTTGAAGGAAATCTCTGCATTCATCGGCAATGGTGCGCCACAAGATCCCATCGACCGCACTGCCAAGCTTTATATCGGAGGCAAACAGGCACGGCCTGACAGCGGCTATTCCGCCCCGGTTTGGGGCAAGAACGGTGCGCTGCTGGGCCACGCATCAATCGCCAACCGCAAGGACGTACGCAACGCAGTCGAAGCCGCGCAGTCGGCGAAGGGATGGTCCGGCACCACCGGCCACCTGCGGGCGCAGATCCTCTATTATGTGGCCGAGAATCTTGCCGCACGGTCACAGGAGTTCGCCCAACGAATCAACACGATGACGGGTACCCGCAACGGAGCCAAAGAGGTCGAGACGACCATCCGCCGCCTGTTCACCTATGCGGCCTGGGCGGACAAATATGACGGTCAGGTACATGGCGTCCCGATACGGGGCGTCGCGCTCGCGATGAAGGAACCGTTGGGGGTGATCGGTGCGCTTTGCCCCGCAGAAGCGCCCTTGCTGGGGCTGGTCTCCTGCATGGCACCGGCGATCGCCATGGGCAACCGCATCATCCTGAGCGCCAGCGAACCGTTCCCTCTGGCCGCGACCGACTTTGCACAGGTGCTCGAAACATCCGACATCCCCGCGGGGGTGGTGAATATCCTGACCGGCCCACAAGACGATCTGGCAGAGGCGCTCGCGCGGCACATGGATGTCGATGCCGTCTGGAGCTTCGGGGCGGGCAGCTTGAGCAGACTGGTTGAGCGTCACTCCGCCAGCAACCTCAAGCGCACATGGGTCAACAATGGCATGGCCCGCGATTGGACGGGTCGCGATGGCGAGGGTCGGGCGTTCCTGCAACAGGCCACCGAGGTCAAGAACGTGTGGGTGCCGTATGGCGAATAACCGGTCACGGACGCGAGACAGAACGTGACCCTGAACGCCAGCAAGCTTGCGGTTGGGACGATAATCGTCGGCATTGTCGTTCTGGGCCTCAAGTGGGCCGCCTATCGCATGACAGGCAGCGTCGCGCTGTATTCCGACGCGCTTGAGAGCGTCGTCAACATCGTCGCGGGTTTTCTGGCGTTGCTTGCGGTCCGCGTCAGCATGAAGCCGCCCGATGCCAACCATCCTTATGGTCACAGCAAGGCGGAATACCTCTCTGCGGTTGCAGAAGGCGCGATGATCGCGCTGGCGGCGGTCCTTATCATGCAGGAAGCCTACGCGACCTTGCTTGCGCCCCGCAGGATCGACGCGGCGGCAGCGGGTCTGACCGTCAATGGCGTGGCGACGGTGATCAACCTGATCTGGGCGGGGATTCTGATCCGGGGCGGCAGACAGGAGCGGTCGCCCGCACTGGTCGCGGACGGCAGGCATCTGATGACCGATGTGGTGACTTCCGTTGGGGCCATCGTCGGGTTGATCGTCGCGCAGGCGACCGGCCTTTTGTGGCTCGACCCGGTGATCGCCCTGCTTGTCGCGGTCAACGTGCTGTGGTCGGGCTGGGTGCTGATGCGGTCCTCCATCGACGGGCTGATGGACGCGGCACCGGATGCCGATGTCCTGCGCAAGGTCGAAGCGATCATTGCCGCAAACGGTGCCGGAGCATTGCAGGCGCATGATCTGCGGATGCGTCAAACCGGTCGGCTGAATTTCATCGAATTCCACCTGATTGTTCCTGGCGACATGACCGTCTCGGACTCACATGCGATCTGCGACCGGATCGAGGCGGCGCTTGGTAGCGAGCTTGGCGGCACCGCGACGTCGATCCATGTCGAACCGGCCCACAAGGGCAAGAGCGGCGATGTCGTCGAGATGCCTGAACTATAACGGCTGGCACAGGGCTAGTCCGTGGTCGCGACCCCTTCGGGTTGACCGACAACCACAAAGTGCAGGCCGTCGGGATCCAACAATTCACCCGCGACACGTTGCACGTCCTCCAGTGTCACTGCCTCCACCTTGTCGTTCCGGGTGGCGATATAGTCAGCTGGCAGGCCGATCATCTGCATTCCGACAAGGATGCCCGCAATTGTGCTGTTGCCATCGAAACGCAGAGGATATGCGCCCGTCAGATAGGTCTTGGCGTCCTGCAATTCCTTTTCGGTCACCCCTGCTTCGGCGGCCTTGGCCCATTCGTCGCGGATCACGTCCATCGCCAGCCCGATCCGGTCATTCGACGAACTGGTGGACCCCATCAAGGCATTGCCCAGATCGCGCGGATACAGGTAGCTGTTGACGCCATAGGTCAATCCACGTTTCTCGCGGACTTCGTTCATCAAACGGCTTTCGAACGACCCGCCCCCCAGCACCTGATTGAGCAAGACAGCCGCGAAATAGTCAGGGTCGTCCACGCCGATCCCCCGCTGACCAAACAGCGCGACGGATTGGGGCGTCGGGAAATCCACGACAGTGACGCCGCGTGAAATCTGCGGCTCGACCTTAGGCGGCATCGGTGCGCCGGTTTCGGGCAAATCACCCAGAAGCGTGTCCAGCAATGTCCCCAACTGCTCCGGCGTGATGTCCCCTACCGCTGCAACAAGCACGCGGTCACGCGACAGCACGTTGCGGTGCGCCTCGACCAGATCGTCGCGGGTCAGAGAGGCCACGCTTTCTACCGTTCCCTCCTGCGGCGCACCGTAGGGATGATCGCCATAGGCCATCTCGGCAAATGTCTTGCCCGCAATCTCGTTGGGGTCCTTGGTCGCAAAGGCAAGGCCCGAAAGGACCTGCGCGCGCACCCTTTCGATGTCCCCCGATTCAAAGCGCGGCTCCTGAATGGCGGCACGCAGCAAGGCCACGCTCTCGTCGAAATTCTCCGTCAGGAAACGGGCGGAAATCGACAATTCTTCGGGGCCTGCGGAAAAGCTGAATGTGGTTGCCAACGCTTCTGTGGCGCGGGCGAATTCACGCGCATCCATGTCACCCGCACCTTCTTCGAGAAGGCCGGACATCAGATTCACCGCGCCGCGCTTGCCCTCGACATCCAGCGACGTGCCGCCGCGAAATGCGATTTCCAGCGCCACGAAGGGCAGCGAGTGTTCTTCGACCAGCCAGGCCTCAATCCCGCCGGGGCTGGTTACGGTCTGAATTTCGACCTCGGCATGCGCAGGCAGCGCCGCCAAAAGCATCATGGCGCAGGCATAGATCAGTTTCATTGCGTCTCTCCCTCAGGGCGTGTCAGCCATCCGGTCACGGAGGCGTCGCGGCGCAGCAGTTTTGCGGCACCCATGATGTCATCAGCGGTTACGGCATCCAGAACGTCGGGCCAGTCCTGCACATCCTTGATGGTCAGCCCTGAGGTCAACGCACGCCCGTAACGATTGGCAATGCCGTCCACATTATCCTGCGCATAGATTTCGCCCGCACGAATTTGCAGTTTGATCCGTTCGAGCTGCGCCGGGTCCACGCCATCTTTCAGGAACTGTGCAAGTGCTGCATCCAGCGCTTGCTCGGCCTGCGTCAACGAAACGCCGTCGCTCGGTACGACAATCATGCGAAACGTGGTGGCGTCCAGATTCACGGCTGAGTAATAGGCGGTGGTATAGGTCGCAGTCGGCGCGTCGAATTGTAGTTTCTCCGCAAGATAACTGGTTGTCCCGCCACCGAGTATCTCCGCCAAGATCGTCAAGGCGGCTGCTATTTCCTGTTCGCCGGTGTCGCGTTCGGGCACCAGATAGCTGCGGCTTATGTAGGGTTGCGCCACCCGCGCGTCGCGGAAGATCACCCGCCGCTCCGCGTTCTGGCGCGGTTCTTTGGTACGTAGACGCTCCGGTAGATCCGGATTGGCGGGAATCACACCATAGTATTTCTCGGCCAGCGCCCGGACATTCTCCGGCTCGACATCCCCCGACACGACAAGAATCGCATTGTTGGGTGAATAATAGAGATCATAGAAAGAAAGCGCGTCTTCGAGGTCCAGCTCTTCCATCTCGTGTCGCCAGCCGATGATCGGCGTGCCATAGCGGTGGTTCAGATACTGCGCAGCTGACATCTGTTCATTGAACAGGGCGCCGGGGCTATTGTCCGTCCGCTGGTTCCGCTCTTCCAGGATGACATCGCGCTCGGTGGCGATGTTTTCGGGCGTTAGGCGGATATTCTTCATCCGGTCGCTTTCCATCTGCATCATCAGTTCAAGCCGGTCGGCGGCGATGCGTTGAAAATAGGCGGTGTAATCGTAGCTGGTGAAGGCGTTGTCGCGCCCGCCATTGGCGGCGACGGTGGCCGACAGTTCGCCAGCCTCCATCTTGTCGGTGGCTTTGAACAACAGATGTTCAAGAAAATGCGCCACGCCCGACGACCCTTTGGGCTCATCGGCAGACCCTGCACGATACCAGACCATGTGCTGTACGACCGGTGCGCGGTGATCTTCGATCACGACCACCTGCATACCATTGTCGAGGGTAAAATCCGTCACCGCGCCGGAGGTTTCGGCCTGCACAACGGCGGGCATCAAAAGCGCGGCAAGTGCTACAATCTTGGTCAGTCGCAACATGGAGCATCCTTTTGGATCAGGTAAATCTAACTTGCATGCTACCTACGCCCTTCGCGCCGCGGATCAAGCCGCAGCGCGCATTATCACACAGATGTATATCGGATCAGTTGGCAGGCGGCGCAGAGGGTCCGCGCGCACCGGCACGGCGCCAACGGGCCAGTTCCGCCTGCGGATCCAGCGCCTCACGTCGATAGGCCTGATTGTAGCGATCAACCGGAACGATGCGGAACTGGGTGAAACGCGCCTTGCGCTTGCGGAAATCGGCATCGGTTTCGGCCAGTTGCTGACGGATACCGGGCGCGACACCAAGGCGGCTTGCATGCTGTACAAGCGCACCGTCACTTGCAGGAATTGGTCCGTTCGGATCAGCAATGCGACCCCCGAACGCCGCCGCACCCTCTTGCAAGGCATCTCGGTCCGCCAGATTGGACTGACCGGGTGTCGGAACAGGCAGTTCGTTGAAGCTTTCAGGTTGCTCAAGCGGCTTGGCCGGCTGGATACCGAATTCGTCGGGGCCAGCGGAATTGCTGCGCAGATCGCGCAAGCCGGTGTTGGCACAGCCGGCAAGCATCAGCGGGATCAGGATCAATGCAGCGATGAGGCGCATGGGGTCGTCTCCTTAAGTCTGCCCTTCAATATCGCAGGGCGGCGGGCAATGTCACCCGACTTTTTTCCGCGGGCCGGATTTGGACGGCGGTGTTGCTTCGCCGGTGAAAAAGATCAGGCCCAACGCACCGGCGAAAATAAAGATGTCCGCGATGTTATAGACAAATGGATTCACGAAGCCGCAGCAGGAGTTGTTCAGGAAATCAAGAACATAACCGTAAATCAACCGATCAACCACGTTTGCCAGCGCGCCCCCGACCAGCAGCCCCACGCTTGCCTGTGCCCGCCAGGTGCCGGCATTCCTGCGCGCCCAGGTCAGAACAGCAAGACAAATAACCACCGCAAGGCCGATCAATATCCACCGGCTAGCCTCAGAACCGTCTCCGAACAGGCCGAAATTGATGCCCCGGTTCTCGCCATAGCGCAGGTTCAGCACCGGCGGCAGCACGTCGATGGACCGGATCCGGGCCAGCTCCATCATGTGGATAACCACATACTTGCTGATCTGGTCGATCAGGAACGCCGCGAAAGCTGCCCAGAATATGATCCGCACCGTCCTGACCTCAGTGCCGGAAGTGGCGCATGCCGGTGAAGACCATCGCGAGGCCGGCATCGTCGGCAGCGGCAATGACCTCGGCGTCGCGCATGGAACCGCCGGGCTGGATCACAGCGGTCGCACCGGCTTCGGCTGCGGTTATCAACCCGTCGGCAAACGGAAAGAATGCATCCGACGCGACTACTGACCCTTGGGTCAGCGGCTGCGCAAGGCCCATCGCCTCGGCCATGTCCTGCGCTTTGCGCGCCGCAATGCGGGTACTATCGACGCGGCTCATCTGGCCTGCGCCGATACCGACCGTGGCACCTTCATGGGCATAGATGATCGCATTTGATTTGACATGTTTGGCCACCGTCCAGGCAAACAACAGGTCCGCCAGCTCACGCTCTGAAGGCGCGCGCTTGGTGACGACGGTCAGGTCTTTGGGGCAGATGCGTCCAACGTCCATTTCCTGCACCAGCCAGCCACCGGCCACCTGCCGCGCCGCGAGCCGTGCAGCCGTCGGATCGGCAAGGCCACCGGTCGTCAACAGGCGCAGGTTTTTTTTGGACGCGAAAAGCTTGCGCGCATCATCGTCTGCTTCCGGCGCAATGACCACCTCGGTGAATATGCCTGCAATCGCCTCCGCCGTTTCCACGTCCAGTGGCTGGTTCAGCGCGATAATTCCGCCAAAGGCACTGGTCCGGTCACAATCGAATGCGCGGGTGTAGGCCTCCAGCATGGTTTCGCCCCGCGCGACGCCGCAGGGGTTGGCGTGTTTGATGATCGCGCAGGCCGGTCCCTCGGAAGAGGCGAATTCGCTGACCAGCTCGAACGCTGCATCGGTGTCGTTGATGTTGTTGTAGGACAGTTCCTTGCCCTGATGCTGACGCGCGGTGGCCACCCCGGGACGGACGCTGCCGTCCTTGTAGAATGCGGCCTGCTGATGCGGGTTTTCGCCATAGCGCAAGGTCTGCGCCAACGTTCCGCCAAAGGTCCGCCGCCGCGGGGTGCCGCCGACCTCGGCCGCCATCCATGTGCTGACCGCGGTGTCATAAGCGGCTGTGCGTGCATAGGCGGTCTGGGCAAGCCGCTGGCGCAACGCATAGGTCGTGGAACCGCCGTTCGCTTCGAGTTCGGCCAGAAACGGCGCGTAATCCTCGACATCGACGATCACATTGACGAAACCGTGGTTCTTGGCGGCCGACCGGATCATCGCAGGGCCGCCGATGTCGATGTTCTCGATCGCCTCGGCATAGGCCGCGCCCTTGGCCACGGTTTGCTCGAACGGGTAAAGGTTCACCACCACCAGATCGATCTCGCCGATGCCATGCGCGCCCATCGCGGCGACATGCCCCGCATCATCGCGCAACGCCAGCAAGCCGCCGTGGACGGCCGGATGCAGCGTTTTGACGCGCCCGTCCATCATTTCGCGATATCCGGTGACCTCTGCCACATCCCGCACCGTCAGACCCGCGTCGCGCAAGGCTTTCGCCGTGCCGCCCGTGCTCAGCAACTCGACCCCGCGCGCGGCCAGCGCCTTGCCGAGTTCGACCAGTCCGGTCTTGTCGGATACGGAAAGAAGCGCACGTTTGACGGGGTGCAGGTCGGGCATGGGGCTGGTCCTTTCAATCTTCGTCCATATAGGGATCGTCCATCGACAGATCCCGCACGCCAATCGCAGTTTCCTGCGCCTTGGACAAGGACCAGCGGACTCTTGTGGCGTGAGACGTGGTGCGACCGGTCAGCACGATCTGCTCCGCCGCGCGGGGTTTGAGACGTGTCGTCTCAAGGTAGACACCGGGTTCCAGCGTCAGTGTCTGCGTGCCATCATGGCGGAACACCCAGATTTCACCGCTTTTCAGCGCCATGCTGACTGCCGCACCTCCCAGATCCAGCGTCGCATCGACCTCAGGGTGCAAATGGAAACGAATCTCGTATTTGATACCCTTCAGCGTGGTACGGTCGAGCGCGCGGTCGAAACGGCGCTCATCAGACGGCTCCATCGCCAGCAGCATGTCTTCGCCCGCCACCGCGCGACCGTCGAGCGTCAGTTCCAGCGTGCGGGCGTGGGTCAGCCCGTGGGTCAGGACATAACCGTCATGCCCGCCCTGAAACCGCTGACCATCGGGCGCGCTGCTGATCTCGACCGGGACATGCGTTGGCCCGTCGATCAATGCCTCAAGACCGGAATAGCGCTCCGGCGCGTCCAGACGTGCGCTGGAATAGCCGCCCAGCGACAGGGCGGAATGTGACGGTGTCGCCCGCCCCGCCCGGCGCCATTCGATACCGAAGGATACGCCGGAACCGCAGTTGACGATCAACGGCCTGCGCCCCGAGGTCAGTTCGAACGCCAATGTGGACGCATGCGCATTATAAGACGCATCGCCCCCCGGTGGCGGGCTGGCGTCTATGATCACACTGGTCCGCCCTGCCGACAGGCGCGCATAGCCCATGGACAATCCGTCCGGCTGGCGGTGCTTGATCCCCGATGCCGCCAATGCGTGATCCAGCCAGCCTTCCGCACCGCGCCCGCCGCCGTGAAACCGCGCCAGCCCGCCGTCGGAATGGCGCAAGGTACGCAGCGTAGGCGCGATCCGCTCTATCGCCGCCAGATGGTCGCGCGGGGTGCCGCGCCCGGCCTCGCTGAGCGCTGCCGCCGCCCAGCTGAGCAGGGTGAACACACTCAGCAGTTCTTCGGGGTTGCGGGTGGGCAGGCCTCCTTGCGCGTCGATCTGGGTGCGGCATTCACGGGCCAGCGCCTTGATCGCAGGATCGGCAAGCGGCTCGAGCCCCTCAAGCGACAGTCCAGCATATATCAAACCGGTCAGGGCCTCGAACCGCGCCAGCCCCGGTGCGGCACCGTGCCAGCGCTTGGCCAGAAACCGCGTCTGCTGGCGCAAAGAGCGATAGAACGCATCGCTGTCATATTCGTCATTGCCGCGCAGCACGAACAGCGCATGGTTGATCCACCGGATCAGGCGCCGCCCCGTCAGGTCAGGCGTCCACCCCGGCCCGCGGCCCTTGCCGTAAACGTCGATCCATTCCCATAGCCAACGCCGCGCGGCATCGCGCGCCTTGACGTCGCCCACGGCGGCCAGATCGTCCATCCATGCAAAGCCGTGCAGGCCTTCGGCAAAGCCTGCATTGGGCGGCACAAGCTCCCACGGGCTTTTGTCCTGTTCCGACAGAAGGCTGCCCGCGAACAGGAAGTTTCCAGCAATCAACTGGCGTCCACGCGCGAACGACCCGATCGTGCGCGGCTCCGGCGCGGAGACGAAACCACGCGCGCGCGCTTTCGTCCGCGTCGCCGCGCGGGCATGCCACAGATTAAGAAGATGCGCCTTGCGGGCATTCAGTCTGGTTGAGTTGAACATGTGCTCTGCCTATGGACGCTCTGCGGCGTTTGGCGTGATGATAGCCGCGTGAAGCCTGCGAGTCACCGCTTTTTGCCCGTACCATCGCGATTGATACGGAAAATCGTTTGCACAACGCAATATCCGTGACACGTCTGTCGCGGTTAACCGAGCCGAAGGACCCCCGATGATCGCCAGCCTGATGATGTATGACTTTCCCGCACTAGGCGCAGCGCACGCCCGTTATTGGCAGGCGATTCGCCACGAACTGGCCGTGCGCGGGATCGACAGCCCCCCAAAGCTCAGCCAGAGCGCCGAGGAGTTTTCCGTCTGGCGGAACCCCGCGCTGGTGCTCAGCCAGACATGCGGCATGCCCTACCGGCTGTTCCTGCACGATCAGGTCACCTATGTCGGCACGCCGGTTTTCGGCATCGACGGCTGCCCGCCAGGCTATTACCGCAGCGCCCTTGTCGTGCGCGCAGACGATCCGCGCACCGCGCTCAACGATTACCGCACAGCGCGGTTTGCCTATAATCAGACGATCTCGCAATCGGGATGGGCGGCCCCTTACGAACATCTGCGCTCAGGAGGCTGGTGGTTCAACGACTTTCATCACAGCCACGGACATGCGAAATCCGCCCATGCCGTGGCGGAAGGTCGTGCGGACATCGCATCGCTCGACGCGCAGACCTGGGCCCTAATCCGGCAGCATGATCCGGTCGCCGACCGGTTGCGGGTGTTGGACTGGACGATACCGACCCCCGGCCTGCCCTATATCGCAGGGCCATCTGCGGATGCTTCCCTGACGTCTCAGGCCGTCGCATCCGCTATTGACAGCCTCAGCGCTGCGGATCGCACGGCGCTGTGCCTTCGGGGTCTGGTTCAGTTTCCAGTGGCCGCGTATCTCGAAGTACCGACCCCGCCACAAAGCGCTGCGCCTGCAACTGTCTGAAACGGTTGCGAATTTGCGGTCTGCCAGCAGGCCAAAAGCGTGACAGAAGGCTGATGGACCGCTAGGCCGGTAGTGGATTCAACTCCGGTCCGCCAGGCCTCAGCCCTTGCGCAGGCAGGCAATGTAGAATCCGTCCATGCCGCCGCGATCCGCCCAGTAGTCAGGGCGCAATCGCAAACCCCCTTCGGCCGTGACCCAGGCGGGATCAACGCCATCCACGCCCAGCGCGGCACGGTCCACGGTCATGTCGCCATGCCGCTCCAACGCCTCATCGACCTGCACCTCACCTTCATCAGGAAGCAGCGAACAGGTGCAAAAAACCAGACGTCCCCCGGCGGGCAGCAACGTCCAGGAATGGTCTATCAACTGCGCCTGCAATTCGATCAGCGTGCCGAATTCCGATCCGTCCTTCGCATAGGGCAAATCGGGGTGGCGGCGGATCGTGCCAGTGGCCGAACAGGGCGCATCCAGCAAGACCGCGTCATAGGTTCCGGTCACCTTGAGGGCGTCCATCACCAGTGCGTTCACCGTTAAACCGGTGCGCGCGAGGTTCTCCGTCACGCGCGCCATACGCGCCCCGGCGATGTCCACTGCGGTCACATCGGCACCTGCGGCGGCCAATTGCATCGTCTTGCCGCCCGGTGCGGCGCACAGGTCCAGAACCCGCTCGCCTTGGGCCGGTGCCAGAATGCGGGCCGGAAGTGCCGCTGCCGCGTCCTGCACCCACCAATCGCCTTCCGCAAAGCCGGGCATTGTGGATACCTGCCCCGCGTCGGCGACCCGGACCGATCCCGTCGGCAAAACCGTGCCGCCCACGGCAGCGGCCAATGCCGCGACATCGCCCTTGGCCGTAAGGTCAAGCGGTGCGCCTGCGAAATGCGCGGCTTCCATCGCCGCTATCGCATCGCCGCCCCACGCCTGAACCAACGGACCCCGCAGCCACTTGGGCAGGCGTGGCGCGCGCAAGGCACCCCAGGCCTCCGGCCCCTCGGCGGCAATCTTGCGCAGTACGGCATTCACCAGCCCCTTCAGGTGGCCATAGCGTTTGTGACCCGAAATCAGCGTCACCATCGCGTTGACCACGCCATGCGCCGCGCCGCCGGTACAAAGCTCGACCGTGCCGACGCGCAGAGCGTTCCGAACGGTCATCGGCGGGTTCTTGTTCAGATGCTTTTGCAGCAGCCGGTCGGCCCGTTCCATCCCGCGCAATGTGTCTTGTGCCAACCGCTGCGCGCGGGCGCGGTCGTCGACGGCCAACTTGTCCAGCGCGCCGGAGCCGATCAATTCGGACATCAACTTTCCTTCTTCAAGGATCTGATCCAGCAGATAGACTGCGGTTCTGCGGGCGGCGACGCCGGTGTCTGACATGAAAAGCGAGCCTTTAATTTGAAAATTGACGGGTTGTCCGAAACATTGCGCGGCGTATATCAAGGCGGTGACCCGATGAACAGGAGCCCGTTGTGGACGCGCCCAAAGACATCCCCCCCGCCGCGCAACGCGCATTGGCCGAAGCGGCAGAGCGCCGCCGCGCCGCCAAGGAGCTTGACCTGCCACCCGAACTCGGAGGCAGGGATGGCCCCGAACCCGTGCGCTTCGGTGACTGGGAGAAAAAAGGAATCGCCGTCGATTTCTAGCGCAGCCGGAAATCCGCGCTGTCGCCGTTACCCTGTTCCGAGGTAAAACGCACCTTGCCCGCCGATACGGTGACCTCCTGGCAATCATAGCCCAGATCGTCGCCGCCCCATTCGAGACTGCGGCAGAAATAACCGTCTTTCCATGACCAGTCGCCGGAGATCGCCCAAGTCGCACCAGTGCCGCTGATCGCGCCGCTTTCACTGACCTCAAGTTTCACCAGCGGGCGCGTCAGCACCTTGCCGCTGACCAGACGCACAAACTCCGCCTCGCTTTGTATCTTGGCGAAATCAGCCAACGCCGGAGACGCAAGACAAAACGTGACGAGCATTATGAAAGTCCGGAACATGGGCGAAACCTTGAATGATTCCTTCTATATACGGCTGGAACCCTGCATCGGATCAATTTTGGCGGCAAAACCGGTCTAAAGCGCATTTTCCCCGGACAGGCCCAGCACATCCAGCATGTCGTATTGTCCCGGATTGCGCCCCTGCCCCCACAATGCCGCCTTGAGCGCACCACGCGCGAAAACCGCGCGGTCGGTCGCCACATGCCGCAACACGATACGCTCGCCGGGGGCGGCAAACAGCACGTCATGTTCGCCCACGATGTCGCCGCCGCGAATGGCCGCAAAGCCGATGTCGCCACGTTTGCGGGCACCGGTCATCCCGTCACGCCCACGATCCGCTACCTGGCTCAGGGTAACCCCGCGCCCCGCCGCTGCGGCTTCGCCAAGCATCAGCGCGGTGCCTGACGGCGCATCGACTTTCTGGTTGTGATGCGCCTCGATGATCTCGATGTCGAAATCCGCATCCAGCGCGGCGGCAACGCGGCGTGTCAATTGCGTCAGCAGGTTGACTCCAAGGCTCATATTTCCCGCCCGCACGATAACCGCATGCCGCGCGGCCGGCACAAGCTGCGCGATCTGCGCGTCCGTCATGCCGGTGGTGCCGATGACATGAACGGCCCGCGCCTGTGCCGCCAGTGCCGCGAACGACAGCGTCGCTTCTGGCGTGGTGAAATCAATAAGGGCCTGCGCGGACTTGATCGCCTCAAGCGGATCTGCGGTGACGATCACCCCGTTCTCCGCGCCGCCCATCGCAGTGCCGAGGTCCTGACCGATCCAGTCATGGCCGGGCCGCTCTATCGCGCCGACCAGATGCGCCGCGTCGCTGGCCGCGACCTGTTGCACCAGCATACGGCCCATGCGCCCCGATACGCCCGTGATCGCTATTCCCGTCGTCTGTGTCATTGTCGGCCCTCAATTGCTTGCCCCGGTTTAGCCGCCCGCGCCACGCTTGGCAAAGGGGCAATGAAGCCTTAAGTGGTCTGCATGGCAAAGAACAAATTCCACGACGGCCCCGGACCGTCCCAGAGACAACTTCGCGTAGGCGAACTGATCCGCCGCGCGCTCAGCGAAGTGCTAGCGCGTGGTGACGTGCATGATCCCGATCTGGGGCGCATGTCCATCACCGTTGGCGAAGTCCGCACGTCCCCCGACCTCAAGATCGCGACGGCCTATGTGTTGCCGCTGGGCGGCGAACGACAGGACGAAGTCGTCGGGCTGCTGTCGCGCAACAAGGGCGAGCTGCGCCGGATCATCGGCAAGAAGCTCGGCCTGAAATATGCACCCGATCTGCGGTTCCAACTGGACCAGACCTTCGACCAGATGGACGAGACCCGCCGGATGCTTTCCCAGGACGTCGTTCGCCGCGATGCGGAGGCCCCTGACGATCAGGACGACGACGCGTGATTCAGCGCGCGCTGATCGCCGCCCTGCTGGCCCTGTTCGCACCACCGGTTGCTGCCGCCGAGTGCCGGAATGACGATTTCGACGGCACCAGCTATGCGATTTGCGAGGTCGACATGGCCGCAGAGAACCTGCGCATTTTCCTCTATGACGAGAATGCCGTGCCCTACGGATATTTCAGCACGCTGGACAAGGCGCTTGGCCGTCAGGGCCTGACACTGGGCTTTGCCATGAATGCCGGCATGTATCATGACGACCGTCGCCCGGTTGGCCTTTACGTCGAAGACGGGCGCGAAATCAAAGGTATCGTCACCAGCGCCGGTCCGGGAAATTTCGGGCTGCTGCCGAACGGGATCCTGTGCCTGCGCGAGAACCGCGCGGACGTGATCGAGACGCGGCGTTTCGTGGACGAGGCCCCCGCCTGCCGCGACGCCACGCAGTCCGGCCCGATGCTGGTCATCGACGGCGCATTGCACCCGCGTTTTCTGCAAGACAGCACCTCGCGCTATATCCGCAACGGGGTCGGCACCAGCGCGGACGGTCAGCGCGCGGTCTTTGCCATTTCGAACAGGCCGGTGACATTCCACGAATTCGGGCGGCTCTACCGCGACCACCTCAAGCTGGACAATGCGCTCTACTTGGATGGCAACATCTCGCGGCTGCGCGCGCCGGATCTGCGACGCGACGACATCGGATTTGGCGCATTGGGGCCGATTATCGGGGTTGTGAAACCTGCCGAATAGCGGTCTTAGGCGGTTTCAAACGGATCAGGAGACTGTCATGGCACGCAAACGCAAGGGACGCGACATTTCGGGTTGGATCGTGGTGGATAAACCCGCCGGTCCCAGCTCCAGCGCCGTGGTAAACAAGGTCCGCTGGGCCTTTGACGCGCGCAAAGCAGGCCACGCCGGCACCCTGGACCCGGAGGCGACGGGCGTGCTCGCCATTGCGCTGGGCGAAGCGACCAAGACCGTCCCCTATATTACCGACGCGCTCAAGGCGTACGAGTTCACCGTCCGCTTGGGCATCTCCACCAACACTGACGACGCGGAGGGCGAGGTGCTTGCCACCTCCGATCTGCGGCCCGACGACGGGGCCATCAAGGAGGCGCTGTCGCGGTTCATCGGGGATATCGAACAGGTCCCGCCGCAGTTTTCGGCCGTGAAGGTAGACGGTCAGCGGGCCTATGCGCGCGCCCGCGATGGCGAAGCGATGGAACTGGCGGCACGACCTCTTTACGTTGACAGCCTGCTGCTGATCGACCGGCCCGACGCCGATCATGTGACGCTGGAAATGGTTTGCGGCAAAGGCGGTTATGTCCGATCCATCGCGCGCGATCTGGGGGTCGCCCTGGGGTGCCTTGGCCATGTGCGCAGCCTGCGCCGCGTCTGGTCCGGCCCCTTCGACGCCGAGGCCGGGCTGACGCTGGCACAGGTAGACGAGCTGGCCCGCACGCCTGAGCTGGACGCGCATTTGCTGCCGCTTGAGATGGGTCTCGCCGATTTGCCCGAAGTCACGGCAAGCGCGGAGGGTGCCGCCAAGCTGCGCAACGGCAACCCCGGAATGGTTTTCGCCAAGGACGTGGACTATGGCGATGAATGCTGGGCCTCGTACGAAGGACGTGCCGTGGCCGTTGGCCGCTTCAGATCAGGCGAGCTGCACCCGTCGCGGGTCTTTAACATCGCGGATCAATAGGCTTCGGATGTCGGTGCCGCATATCCGTGTTGGACAACCCCATCTGTCTCGGGCCCGCCATTTTCGAACCCACAGAAGCGTCGCGTGATCATTCGCCATCATACCAAGGGTGATGCCCCCTCCACCGCGGTCTATTCTGATTGCGAAAGCTATCGCTACAGCCTGACACGGGTTTGGGATACCGCTGGTCCTCGGGCATTGTTCATCATGCTCAACCCTTCGACAGCGACTGAAATCCAGAACGATCCCACGATCGAGCGGTGTGAACGCCGCGCGCGGGTGCTGGGATTCGGCGGATTCGAGGCGGCCAATATCTTTGCTTTTCGCGCCACTGATCCGCGCGACATGCGCGCTGCGGCCGATCCGGTCGGGCCGGACAATGATCGCCTTCTGCTGGCCGGTGCCACATGCGCCGATACCGTCATTGCCGCGTGGGGTGTGCATGGCGCACATCTTGGGCAGGGAATTAGGGTCGCAGAGCGCCTTCGGGACGCAGGTGTCGTCCTGCACCAACTGGGCCTGACAAAGGACGGCCATCCGCGCCACCCGCTCTACCTGCCCTATGCGGCACAACCGGCCCTCTGGGTCTTTACAAGGCGTTAACCATTTAATTCTATTGGCTTTGCTTTGCGGCTTGATCTGTGGTCACTGAATTGTGGGTTAGTCCGGGTTTCAGGTGGAACAGGTGATTTTACGATGATGTGGTTGGCAGCTTTGATGGGGGTTCTTGGGGTTGGTGCCGTCACCTTCATCGATACAAATCCGGAAGACGAGGACGAGGCCGAAGCGACCAGCGAACGCGCGCTGGGCGATCAGGAACCGCAGAATGGCACAGTCACGGAAAGCGGTGCGTTGATCGGCAGCGATGAGGCTGACATCCTGTCGGGCGGCGATGGTGACGACCATATCGCCGGTCTTGGCGGCGATGACACGATCACCGGCGCAGGCGGCAACGACTATATTCACGGCAATGACGGCGATGACGACATTTGGGGCGGCAATGACGATGATCTGTTGAATGGCGACGATGGCGATGACGCGCTCATGGGCGATGACGGCGACGATGTGATCTTTGGCCATAACGATACCGATACACTCTACGGTGGCGCAGGTAATGACACCCTGCAGGGCTCGGCAGGCAATGACTTGCTGCATGGGGGCACGGGCGATGATGTGGTCCACGGTGGGTTGGATAACGACACGCTGACCGGCGGAACAGGCGAGGACAGCCTCTTCGGCGGCTACGGCGACGATCTGATATCGGGCGTCGAATTTGTCGCGAACCATGCGGATACGGATACATCCGATTTCCTCAATGGAGGACAGGGTAACGACACGCTGATCGCCGGTGCCGGCGATATCGTGACTGCAGGCGATGGCGCGGACTTGATCGTGCTTGGCGACTGGATCGAAGACGGCCATGCCGCACGGATAACCGACTATTCTGTAGAAGACGATAGCATCCTGGTCGTCTGGGACGATACCGGCGCGTTGACCGAGCCAGAGGTCGAGGTGGTGCCTGACCCCGACACAGAAGGACAAAGTGTTGTGATCTTGAACGGCACCATTATCGCGCAGGTGAATGGCACTGACATCTCCCTGGCGGAAATCGTGCTGATGCCGATGTCCTCTGCCTTGGACTCCACGCTTTTCGCCGCCTGAACAATATCTCTTTGCCAACGGGCGCAAACGCGCCTATACGCCCCCATCCGCAGGCGACTCGTCGTTTGCGAATACTCCATGGGCCTGTGCTGGACGACATCCCGGCCTGCGCCATCACACAAACCTCGCAAAGGAGACCCCGATGTCGATCACACCTGACGAAAAACAACGCCTTATGAAAGAATTCGGCCAGAAAGAAGGCGATACAGGTTCGCCCGAAGTTCAGGTCGCTGTTCTCAGCTCACGCATTGCCACGCTGACAGAACACTTTAAAACCCACAAAAAAGACAATCATGGCCGCCGCGGCCTGCTCAAGATGGTTGCGACACGTCGCAAGCTGCTGGACTATGTCCGCGCCAAAGATGAAGCCCGCTATCAGGACCTGATCAAGCGTCTCGGCCTGCGCCGCTAACAGCGCGCCCAAGCTGGACAACCAAACCGCGCCCCGCAAGGAGCGCGGTTTTTTTATCTGGTAAACACCGAACACCTCGTGCCGCAGTTTCGGAGGAGGCCAGAGCCGGCCCTGCCCGAACGGCATGAAATCGCGCTAGTTGCAGCCAGAACGCCCCAGGATGAACGCAGTGAATGGAATTTCGCAGCTATACCGGCATATTATCGAACATCTCGTCGAAAGCGTCCTGTTCGCAGGCCGTTTCAATGCGACGAAGCCTGCGGGGAATCGGCTGACCTTGCGCAGAGAGCGTACGGATAATTCGCGACACCTCTGGCCGTAGTTGACGGCGCTCCGCCGGACTGGCGTTATCGAAACTAAACTCCGACAGGCTGTCTTCCCAATTCTGTCCCACGTCAGTCATAGCGGCATTCCTCCCCAATGGCTTTCAGTTACTTGGGGACCGTAGCACAGGACAACCCATGCGGGAATGAGACAAGACGCCCCGCCGGCGAAAACCTGCCCTTCCCATCAGACCCCATCTGCTGTATGGCCGCAGAATCTGAAAACCGGCGCCCGGACTCCAGCGCCTGTCAAAAGAAGATACCGGAGTCAGGGGCAATACGGCCCCTACGCAAAAGG